>NZ_JAFEQJ010000014.1:0-121502 GCF_016890655.1 Staphylococcus sp. GDY8P72P
TCTATAAGTTTCACCATTTCGATACCATCGCCACCAAGTTTTTACCTGTGTGCTATTTTTGATATTTAATGCTTCCATAATTTCTTTTACAGTATATCAAGCTTCTTTCATTTCAATCGTTTTATATTTTGTTTCTATTGAATAAGACATTATTTTCATAGAAAAAACACCTCCGTATGATTCATTTTAAATGAATTCAACGAAAGTGTTTTTATTTTATTCCCACTAATTGGGGTCAGTTCACTTACAAAAAAATGTTTCTTTTGAAGTACCGAAGTGGAAAATACACGAACAAGACCTTTTTGCTTATCCAAAACTGACAGGACAACCCGCAGCAACGATAGATCCAGAACTACAAGATTATGTATGGGCAATTGAACATAAACCAGTACCAGAAAACTTTATTAACACATTAGCTGAAACACTTGTAGATTTACACAACATACCAGAAGAAAACATTTCTGCACAGCATATAAAAATTAAAAACATACAAGAAGTAAAAGATGACTTTCAAAGAAGAATGAATAAAGTTAAAGAAACTTATGGTGTAGCAGATGACTTATGGAATAGGTGGCAACGATGGTTAGAAAATGATGAACTATGGCCTCGACATGCGACCATGATTCATGGAGACTTACATCCAGGACATATCATGGTAGATGACGAAGCAAATGTTACAGGTCTCATAGGCTGGACCGAAGCAATACACTCCGATCCATCAATGGATTTTATGGGACACCACCGTGTATTCGACGATGCAGGATTGGAGCAACTCATAACAGCATACGGTAAAGCTGGAGGAGAAACCTGGCCACGAATGAAAGAGCATATTATAGAACTCAATGCTGTATTTCCAATGTTTATTGCTGAATTTGCGATGGAATCAGGAGAAGCGGCATATGAAAAAATGGCATTAAAAGAGTTAGGTATGGAAGCGTAGAAATTATCAAAATATATAATTTGTGTTATTTTACATCATGGTCTATAATATTTAGTGATTAATCAATAAATATTATAGAGGTGTTTTATGAAAAATAATAATAGCGCAAAAAGAGAGCAAGAAATCTTAGAAGCTAGTTTAAAAGCATTTGCTGAAAATGGCTACTATAAGACAACTACAGCTCATGTAGCTACTATAGCTAATATTTCGCAACCATATGTGTTCAAGTTTTTTAAAACAAAAGAAGAGTTATTTATAGCTTCTTTAAATCAAGCATTTGATAGAATTATCCAAAACTTTAAAAACATTGAATCGACAAAAGAGAACATTGTAAATGATATGATTGATGTTTATGAAAACATTTCTACAACGTATCCTAATGAGGTTAGCATTCAAGTCGTTGCGCTTTCTGTAACAGAAGAAAATATACAACAAACGGTCAGAACTGGTCTGTTGAATATTAGAAGTTATGTATTAGACAGATTTAAAGCAGAGGGTGTAAGCGAACCAGAAAACGAAGTAACTACCTTTTTATCCAGAGGCATATTGTGCAACATCTCTCGATTTATCAATGCTCCAGAATTGATTGATCGTAGTATAAATTGATAACTACTTTAAGTAGTTATTTATTTTTAAATTTTATTTATTGATTAATCACTAAATAAAAAGGGTGTGTTTTATAATGAAAAAAGCTCTAGTTTTAGGTGCAACTGGTGGTACAGGAGAAGCTGTTGTTTCGGAGTTATTACGCCGTAATATAGAAGTTATTGCTTTTGGACGCTCAAAAAATAAATTACAAAATTTAATGACAAAATATAATAATACAAAGCTTTCTTATGCTTTAGGGGATATATTTAACTACCAATCAATTGAAAATGCAGCTGTAGATGTTGATATTATTTTCCAATGTGCAAACGTACCTTATCAAGAAATGGAAGAAAAGTTACCTATCATAGGTAATAATGTGATGAAAGTAGCTGATAAATTATCAAAAAAAATCGTTATCGTTGATGGTATATATGTTTATGGTCATCAATCTGCTATAGGCGATGAAAATCATCCTAAATTGCCACATACGAAAAAAGGAAAAATACGTCTGCAATTTGAAAATTTAATTTTTGATAGTAACAAATGGAAAAATGCGAAACCGTTAATTGTTAGATTGCCGGATTATTTTGGACCGAGTTCCCAAAATTCATATTTACAGCCTACAATAAATGGTGTTTTAAACAATAATAATACTATCTTTATCGGTAATTTGAAGACACCTCGTGAGTATATATATTTACCAGATGCAGCTAAAATGATCGTAAATATTGCTGAAAAAGAGGATGCTTATGGTGAAAATTGGAATATACCAGGAGGAAATCCTATTTCTGGAAAAGAGATTATTCATTTAGCACGTAAAAATACTAATTATAAAAAAGCAATCATTCCATTAAATAAGACAATGATATTTTTAATGGGAATATTCAATCCTTTCATGAGAGAAATTACTGAAATAATGTATATTACAAAGGAAAGTTTTATTTTAAATGGTCAAAAATATGAAGACCGAGTTGGTCCAATTATAAAAACTGATTTTGAACAAGCATTAAATGAAACACTAAGTCATAATGGCAAAAATAAAGTATAAAAATAAGTACAAATCTTTTAGTTTGTATTTATACAAACTGCTGATAAAGTCTCCAACTTTGTTGGCAGTTTTTTTGTGCATGCTTTTCGCGGGCATTACCTTAGCCTGTAGTCTTCGGGTAGTGTTTTCCACAGGAGTCGCCCCAAACGCACTGTAAATATTGTAAATGTTATTTATTCGTACGCTCCCCACATTAGCTTCAAGACTTGTGTGGGGATTTTTACACGCCTCTCTTAAATCCGATTTTAATTTCTAATTTAAATTAAATTGTTTAACAAATTAAAATGTTTTCAAATGTATTACATGATAATTTCTGAAAAATTACAATTTCGTTGTAATGAGTGATTTTTAATAATATTTAGTGCTTTTTATATCAAAAATTGATAATATATTTATTCGTAAGTTATTAAGTAGAGATAGTATTGTTTAAAGGAACATATATAATATTTATAAATTGTACCAGCGCACAAATGTCAGACGCTATGAATTTTTAATGGCACTGACCAATTCACATATATGTAAGATAATGACCCAACATGTTAACTAGGTGCAACCAGTAGTGGTTGTCATACAGAGTTTCCTTTAAAAATAGATGAATCATGAAATGTTTCAGCATTAATCATGCTATATCACACTTAATATCAAAAATGACAAAGTAAGAGGTATAAAAATGATTAAAGCAACAATGCAAGATCAAGAAAATGATAAGTATTTACTACAAATTGTAGATGCACATGTAATGAAGCGCATAACGAAAGACACACAAGAAAGCGTGTACTGCTGTTTATATCAAAGTGATATGTTGACGTTAGACGCGCTAACTTCGTATACTAATGAACTAAAGGTAACAAAAGATTACATTGGAGCGGCTAACATCAATTCGACACTAACAGCTATGGGTAATGGTTATTACCAAGCAACAGTGGCATTATTTAGCCAGTCAGCACAAGAGTTACGTCATGCAACAGAACATTTAACATTACTAGATGTCACTACAGCACGTAATTATATGTTAACAGCATAAACTATAGTTACATTAGCCTATAATAAGTGAACACGAATAGAGCAAGGTTTGAGACCAACGTATAATATTGGTTTCTACCTTGCTTTTTATTTTTTTATAATGCTAAAAGTTAATACATCATAATTTTAAAATGCAATTTAAATATGTAATCATCTTAATAATAGGTTGTAAAATTATGTTTTTCCGATATGATTATTTTTAAAAGTAAATTATGATCTAGCGATTAAATAGATGTAAGTTAAGAGGGTGGGGAGTCTTGCAGAAAAAACGAATGAAACTGAGTACAACAATTATTATCTTAGTAGGTATTGTTGTATTATCGGCGCTAGTGGTGACGAGTATTTTAATTAGCAATACCGTCCGAGAGGCTGTGCGACATACTGCAGAGGAAAAATCTCAAGTTGTTTCACGGACGATTGCGCATTCTGAAATTGTAAAATCTGGTTTGCAACATCAACAAGATGAACAGAAAATTCAAGAGTATACGTCTGAAATTCAATCAGTGACAGACGTGAGTTTTATAGTAGTCATGGATATGAATGGTATACGTAAATCACATCCTAAGCCTGAGCGTATTGGCAAGAAATTTCAAGGTGGAGATGAATATCCTGTATTACATGGTCGTGCTAGTATGTCAGAATCGAAAGGAACACTTGGCAAATCATTGCGCTCATTTACACCGATTTATGATGGTGATGAACAAATTGGTGCTGTAGCAGTAGGGATACCAATGGAAAATGTGAATGAAGCCTTTGCCAATGCTAACCGTGATATAATTTTAGGTGCTATTTTTGGCATTTTAGTAGGTATTGTCGGTGCAATTTTATTATCACGTTATATTAAAAAGATACTTCACGGCTTGGAGCCATCGGGCATTGCTCAATTGTTAGGGGAGCGTAATACTATGTTGCAATCTGTACATGAAGGCATTGTGGCTGTGAACCGTGATGGTCGTATCAACTTAGTTAATAAGTCGGCGCAAGATATCTTTAATAAAGCAGGGTTGCCTTCAGATCCAATAGGAATGCCTATTACAGATTATATGGATTCGACACAGTTGCCTACAGTACTAGAAACGGGTAAACCAGAACACGATGAAGAACAAAATATTAATGGATTGAAAATTTTAGTCAATCGGGTTCCCCTCTATGTCAATAATGAAATTGTGGGTGCAATATCTACATTTAGAGATAAGACAGAAATGGACCAGTTATCTCAACAATTAGTGGGCGTGCAAACATATGCGGAAACACTACGTGCGCAATCGCATGAATTTCGTAACCGATTACATGTTATTCAAGGTATGTTGCAAATGGAAAATTATGACGACTTACAGTTGTATATTAATGATATTGTAGAACATGGGTCAGAAGAAGATGATAATATTGCGACACATATTAAAGATGCGGCATTAGCTGGTTTTCTTATTGGAAAATTAAGTTTAGCACGGGAACAAAACATTACTTTAACGATTATAAATAAAACGGTAATTCCTGAGCCCCAGCATTCCTATTTAACACATGAAATCATTACCATTGTTGGTAATTTAATAGATAATAGCATGGATTCGCTCACAACTGCTAGTACCAAATCAATTGATGTTCAGTTGAAATATGACTTAGAACATCTTTATATTGATGTGATTGATTTTGGTAAAGGTTTAAGTGATGAGGTGAAACATAAAATCTTTGAAAAAGGTTATTCCACAAAAGGTAACCATAGAGGATACGGGCTGTATCTTGTGAAGCAAAGTATCGATAAAGTACAAGGGGATATTACGATAACAACACCAGAACATGCTGGTACGATGTTTTCAGTGACGATTCCTTATCCGGAAAGAAGGCATGAACAATGATTCGAGTATTAATTGTAGAAGACGATCCCATGGTCGCACAATTAAACAAACAATTTTTAGCTAAAATTGAAGGCTATACGCTAGTAGCTATGGCGAATAGTGTGGCAGAGGCACGTGAACGGTTAACTACAGAAGTAATTGATTTAGTTCTTTTAGATGTTTATATGCCAGAAGAGGATGGCTTAGCGTTGTTAAGTGATATTCGTGCGCAACAACTACCAACGGATGCGATATTAATAACGGCAGCTACCGATGTGACTCAAGTACAAACAGCTTTACGCTATGGTGCAGTCGATTACTTAATAAAACCATTTGAATTTGAGCGCTTTAAAACAGCATTAAATAAATATAAGCAACATTATGATTTGTTACAAGGTCAACAGTCCATATCACAGACGTCATTAGATCGTCAGTTATTGTCACAAACCCAAACACCAGATAATACGCAAGCCAACTTACCTAAAGGGTTAACGCAAAAAACATTACAAGCGATTATTAATAAAGTAAATGATTCTGGAGAACGTGCTTTCTCTACTGATGAAATTGCGGAAATGGCAAATATTTCACGTGTATCTGTACGTAAATATTTAAAATTTCTAGCTGATATAGAAGTATTAGAAGAATCAATGACATACGGTATCGGTAGACCGGTCTATTTATATACATTTAATAAAGAGAATATGTATATCGTACAACAATATTTACAATAGTTTTGAATGCCAAGTAACAGTAGTAAACAGTGTTCTGTAGAGCGCAATAATTGTGTTCAGAAATAATAAATAGAGCAAATGATAGCGCTTTTTTTAATTACAAAAAGATTATTAAACTTTCATAAACTAGGCTTCCCCTTTATTTAGCATTAGGATGAATATATGTTAAATGAGGGGGATTATTATGATTTCAAAAAGTGAAATGAAAGCGGTTTCTACTGGGTTGGGAGACAGAGATGCAAGCTTATGGACGAAAATAACACAGCTTAAAGTGGGCGTAGTGCCCTTACCATTATATATAACGTTAGCAATTATTATTTATGCAGCATCTGTTTATAATACATTACCACCAGATATGATTGGTGGTTTTGCAGTGATTATGATTATTGGAATTTTACTAGGTGACTTAGGTATGAAAATTCCTATTTTAAAAGATATTGGTGGACCAGCCATTTTAGCTTTATTGATTCCATCTGTTTTAGTATTTTTAAATTTAATTAATCCAGCGACTATGAAAGCTGTAACGACATTAATGAAAACATCGAACTTTTTATACTTATACATTTCGTGTTTAGTTGTCGGTAGTATTTTAGGCATGAATGGCAAGATGTTAATTCAAGGTTTCACGCGTATGTTTGTACCATTGATTGTAGGTACAGCATCAGCAATTCTCGTTGGTATCGGTGTCGGCTTTTTATTCGGTTATGATGTGATGCACACATTATTTTACATCATTGTACCTATTATTGGTGGTGGCATTGGTGAAGGTATCTTACCTTTATCATTAGCGTATTCATCTATCTTAGGTGAATCTGCAGAGTCATTTGTAGGGCAAATGATTCCTGCAGCAGTTATCGGCAATATTGTTGCTGTGGTATCGGCAGGTTTAATGATGAGATTAGGCGAAAAAAACAAAGCATTGTCAGGCAACGGGACTTTAGTTAAATCTGACGGTAAAAATGATTTAACGGCAGAAACGCAAAATGAAAAGAAACCAATCGACTTTGGCTTAATGGGTGCAGGTTTACTTATCGCATGTAGTTTCTTTATTTTCGGTGGGTTAGCAGAAAAATTTATAGGTATACCAGGTCCGGTTATTATGATATTACTTGCAACATTTATTAAATGTTTACAATTGATGCCACAGAAAATGGAAGACGGTGCGCATCATTTATATAAATTTGTTTCTACAAGTTTGACGTGGCCGCTTATGGTTGGTTTAGGTATGTTATATATTCCACTGGAAGATGTCGTGAAAATTGTAACACCAGCCTATGCTATTATTTGTGCTTCAGTCGTTATTACGATGGTAAGTTCAGGTTATTTTGTCGGAAAATTAATGAATATGTATCCTGTAGACGCAGCGATTGTTACAGGTTGTCACAGTGGTTTAGGCGGTACTGGTGATGTAGCTATTTTATCAGCATCAAGACGTATGTCCTTAATGCCATTTGCGCAAGTAGCAACACGTATTGGCGGGGTTTCCACAGTTATTGGCGCATCATTATTATTAAAACTTTTAAATTAATTAAGAAAATAGAACAATAAGGAGTATTAAAATGACTACACACACATATAAAGCAGAAGCACTTGCACTACATGAACAATACGCAGGTAAAATAGAAGTCGCGAGTAAAATTGAAGTCAATAGCGAAGAAGATTTAAGCGTTGTTTATACCCCAGGTGTGTCGGAAGTCTGTAAAGCAATTGCTGCAGATGAAACGAAAGTAAACAAGTTAACATCGAGAGGCAAAATGATTGGTGTTGTAACAGATGGTACAGCTGTTTTAGGTTTAGGAAATATTGGTCCGAAAGCCGCATTGCCAGTAATGGAAGGAAAAAGTATTTTATTTAAATCTTTTGCAGGCTTAGATGCTTTTCCAATTTGCCTTGACACTACAAATACCGAAGAAATTATTGCTATGGTAAAAGCGTTACAACCTAATTTTGCAGGCATTAACTTAGAAGATATTGCAGCCCCACGATGCTTTGAAATTGAAGCACGCTTAAAAGAAGAACTATATATTCCAGTCTTCCATGATGATCAACACGGTACAGCAATCGTTGTGTTAGCCGCATTACTCAATGCTAGTAAAGTAGTAAAGAAACAACATGATGACTTAAAAATTGTTATTAATGGGGCAGGATCCGCAGGTATTGCTATAGCTCGATTATTATTAGCTGCAGGCTACAACAATATTTCACTTGTGAGCTTAGAAGGAGTGGTGTGTGAAGGTGAGGATTGGATGAATCCAACACAACAAGACATTGCTACACAGACAAACAATACCCACATTCAAGGTGATTTAAATGATGTGATTGTACAAGCAGACGTCTTTATTGGTGTATCTGGACCTAACGCTTTATCATCAGCGCAAATTGCTACAATGAATGATAATCCAATCATTTTTGCTTTAGCCAACCCTGTGCCTGAAATATATCCTGAAGACGCACGGGCAGCAGGTGCAACAGTTATAGGAACAGGACGCTCAGATTATCCAAATCAAATTAATAATCTACTCGCTTTCCCGGGTATCTTTAAAGGTATTTTACAAGCACAGAAAAAAGATATTACCATGGCAGCAAAAGTAGCAGCAGCTCATGCAATTGCTGAAGTAATTGCCCCATCAGAATTAACTGCCGATTACGTTATTCCTAGCGCGTTAAATCCTAATGTAGTAGATGCCGTGGCAGATGCTGTAGAAGCGGCCGTGACAGAAGATCAAGCTGTCACAATGAACTAAATCTAGTAATAATCCAAAACTTATAACGACACTAAAAAGCACCTTAGATTAAAGTACTTTCAGACTGTCGACAAAGTCTCTGACTTTGTTGGCAGTATTTTTGTGCACGATTTCCGCTACAAAATCAGCTAATATAAGCACGCAGCATAAATAGTTTCATACGGGAGTATATCAATAAATTAATTCCTAACATTGTGCATTTCAATAAGTTATGATTAAATTAAAGAAAACGCTTTCGATGGAAATGAGGGGGATTATTTACTATGATTACTTTTATTGTATCGATCATTTTGCTAGTGGTAGGTTATTTCACATATGGTAAATACATTGATAAGATGTTTGGTCCTAATAAAGAGCGACCTACACCAGCCTATGATCAACGTGATAATGTTGACTATTTACCGATGAAAACGTCGTCGAATTCATTAATACAATTGCTGAATATTGCAGGGGTTGGACCTATTTTCGGTCCAATTATGGGAGCATTGTATGGTCCAGTAGCATTTATTTGGATTGTAGTGGGATGTATTTTTGCCGGTGCAGTTCACGATTATTTAACAGGTATGATTTCTATTCGTAATAAAGGGGCACATTTACCTGAATTAGCAGGGAAGTTTTTAGGTAAGGTCATGAAGCACTTTGTTAATATCTTCTCAATATTATTGTTATTACTGACAGGTACAGTTTTTGTGACAAGTCCGGCATTATTATTACATAACTTAATGGATGGTCGTATTGCTTTAGGCATTATTATCTTTGTGATATTTGTCTATTATGTATTATCGACAATCTTGCCTATTGATAAGATTATAGGTCGTGTTTATCCAATATTTGGAGCCTTATTATTAATTAGTGCGGTAGGTATTGGCTTTAGATTGGTTCAAACGGGAGCACCGATTCCAGAAATAAATATTCAAAATATGCATCCAGATGGCGCACCAATCTTCCCGTTATTATTCTTTACAATTACATGTGGGGCCTTATCTGGTTTCCATGCGACACAAACACCGATTATTTCTAGAACAACAAATAAAGAGAAAAATGGTCGTTTTATCTTTTATGGCATGATGATTGCAGAAGGTATCATCGCTATGATATGGGCTGCTGCTGGTATGAGTTTATTTAATGGTTACAGTGGTTTACAAGATGTCTTAGCACGTGGTGAAGCGGCATTAGTTGTAAGTGAAGCGTCGCATTTATTATTAGGTTCAGTATTTGGTACGATTGCTGTTCTGGGCGTTATTATCTTACCAATTACGAGCGGTGATACATCATTTAGAAGTGCGCGTATGATTATTGCCGATTATTTAAATATAGGGCAAAGTAAAATTATGAAACGTATATGGGTAGCGACTCCATTGTTTGTTATCAGCTTTGGTTTAACGCAAGTAGATTTTACTATATTATGGCGCTATTTCTCATGGGCGAACCAAACGACTGCCGTTGTAGCATTATGGGTAGGTGCAATGTATTTACTATTAGCTAAGAAAAACTTTTGGGTGGCAGCTATCCCAGCTACATTTATGACATGGAATATTTTCGTCTATATTTTAAGTCAAAAAATCGGGTTAGGGTTAGACTTAACATTAAGTTATTATCTTGGCTTTGGTTTAACGTTATTATGGATTATTTACTTCGTCTACCAATATAAACAAACGGTAGCGCAAACGTCATTTGAATTAGATCATCAAATACCATATGGTCAAAATACTGTGTCGTCTTAATCGTTGAATAAATAGCTAAAGAGCCTAACTCTAAGTAGGGTTAGGCTCTTTAAGTATGTCTACAGGAAGTCTAAAAGATAAGTAGTAGACATCCATTTTTAAGTTAAGCTGTAATGTTTCACGCTAAACAATAACAGTTTTTAATCACTTATATAGATTACTGACAGATGGCGTCGGTCAAAAATATAATTTCCTAAAAAGCTTGTGTCGTCGCACTTCGGCAAGTATGACTACAATTGAAATAAGACTAGTAGAATCAATAATTTCCCAAAGTTATTTGTGGTAAATACTTTTGTTGGTGAAGTCCAAATTCATAATAACAACCCCAGTAATAACAACGACGATACCGATAACATTGACGACCGATAAAATTTCATTGAAAAAAAGTGCACCAATCAATGTAGTACCAGCTGTACCTAACGCTGCCCAAATACTATATGCTTTGCTTAAAGGTAATGTTTTTAAAGAAAATAATAAAAAGATAAATGCGATACCGAAGCTAATAATTAATATTATGCTTGGAATGACATTGGTGAATCCTGAGGATAACTTCAACATTGAAGTACCAAAAATTTCAAAACCAATAGATAATAATAAATAAAGATAACCTTGCATGTACAATACCTCCTTAAAGCCTCAACAGTATGAGTCCGATAATAAGTAACATCAAACCTATTATCGTTTGACGTTGAATACGTTCTTTAAAAATAATAAAACCTACTGCCGCTGTTAAAGCAGTACCAATACCACTCCAAGCTGCATAAGTAAAACTAAGTGGAATCGACATTACTGTTAAAGACAAAAAATAAAATGCTAAAAGATAGCCGACAATAACACCAAGAACAGATAGTTTCTTGCGTGATATTGCGCTAAATTTTAACATCGTGGAACCGAAAATTTCAGAAATAATGGCACCTGCTAAATAAATAATTCCCATCACTTATTCCTCCTGAGCGAGTGAATTTAACATATCGAATATAATACGTTCCATATGAGCCATTTGTGCGGTGTCAGCTTCTTCATACATAATAGTAAACCATAAACCATCACTCATTAAACGTAATTTTAAGATTTCATCAGGATCACCTTGATCTTGAGCAAAGCGTGCTGACCATTGTTGTACTACTTTTTGCCATAACCGTAAGCTGTTTTTGTCTTCCTGCGAAGATATAAGCACAGCAGTTAATTGAGCGTTCGAGGATTGACGCAAATAATCTAGCGTAGTTAATACATAAGCACGGGTAAATACATAATTCCCAGACAACTTGGAGATATGATGTTCTATACTTTGTTCAAAATCTGCAATAGCCATTTCATTCATTTTTTGAATTAATGTGTCTTTATTATTGAAGTGATATAAGACACCACCTTTAGTGATATTAGCTTTTTTAGCTAAGTAATCCATTGTTAATTTTTGCATACCTTCTTCTTGAATAATTGTAGCTGCATGCTGTAATAATTCTTGTTTTTTATTCATCACGATACCTCATTAATGTTTACTATACTGACCGTTCAGTACAGTAAATTTAACATAGAATAATTAAGTACGCAATTTTACATGTTAAAGGACGATTGAGTTTAAGTTTTGAATGTGTGAAGAAATTTTATATACAAAAAGCCAAGTAAACACTTCTTATATGAGTGCTTACTTGGCTTTTTAAGTGCGTTTTATGTTGTTGATGATGATAGTTCGCGGCACATTTTAGGGATAAGGAAGAGATCGATGATCAGCCATATCCATAAGATAAATAGCAAACCATACCCAATGAAGATAGGTGATGTAACCCAACCAGTAAGGCCTAGTCCTACTTGCCAAATGGCGGTATTAAATTTTCGTCCATAAAACCGATGTGCCCCTAATTGACCAAAAAAGAACCAAAGTATGTATGCGATGATGAGTTTATTACGTTCGACTAAAGTATTCGACTGTGTATCTACTTCTGACATTAAGTGAAATCCTCCTTGATAACTCATAGTATTTATTATATTGACTGATTTAACACTATAAAACATTAAAATAGGGGCGAGCTAGAAATCACTAGTTGTAGTGTGAATTCCTATGCTCGTCCCTGTAATGATGACTATAGAGCAAAATGTTGCTATAGCAATTGCTCAAGGTCATATATAATGAAATAGAAAGGATAGAATGTTGTAGTAAAGGGCTCAATTTTTACTACACAAGTTCAAATGTAAATGGCTAGTTTACTTTACTTGTTTGGCTCAAGGTTTGATCGCGAATGCACGCACGGGAAACCCAGGTGCATTTTTGGGTTTGGGGCTAATCGTATAAATGATTGCACCCCTAGTTGGGAGTTGATCTAAGTTAGTTAACAGCTCGATTTGATACGTGTCTTGACCAAGGACATAACGCTCTCCTCTAATATCTCCATATTTAGCGACATCTACAGAAGCGTCTGTATCAAAGGTTTCGTGACCGATGGCTTTAATGTTACGTGTTTCAAAGAGAAACTGTAATGCATCAAGGCCCCAACCTGGTAAATGTAATTGTCCGTCACTATCTTTATTTTCAAACTGTTCGATATTGGGCCAACGTTTAGACCAATCTGTACGTAAGGCGACAAAAGTATGCGGTTCAATTGTGCCATGTACTTGTTCCCATTGCAATATATGGTCTTTGGTAACGATAAAATCTGCATCTTGTGCAACTGCTTCGGAAAAGTCTAAAACAATTAATGGCAATACTAATTCTTTAAGTTCTAATTCTTCCAAGTAACGTTGGTGTGGCACAAAATGGATGGGAGCATCGATATGAGTACCATACTGCGTCACGAGATTCCAACGTTGTACAAAAAAGCCATGATCTTCGATGTTATATAATGTAGAAACTTCGGCTTTTTCAAACTCACTAAAGCGTGGGCTATGCTCATCAAAGGTGTGTGTTAAATCTACCCACTCTGTTTGTTTTAACTGTTCTAGTTGGTCCCATAATGGATATTGTGTCATTGTATCAATGCTCCTTTACTTAATTAAACTGTTGCTGGATCTTTAGATTCACGTAATTTTTCTACTGAATTGACTAATACAGTTAAGGCTTCACGTACTTCATCTTCTTTACGTGTTTTCAATCCACAGTCAGGGTTAACCCAGAATAATGAACGATCGATTTCTTGCAATGCACGGTGGATTGCAGTTGTGATTTCATCTTCTGTTGGAATACGTGGGCTGTGAATATCGTATACGCCTAAACCAATACCTAAATCGTAAGTGATGTCTTCAAAGTCTTTAATTAAATCACCATGACTTCTAGATGTTTCAATAGAAATAACATCAGCATCTAAATCATAGATGGCATGAATGATTTGTCCGAATTGAGAATAACACATATGTGTATGAATTTGTGTTGCATCTGCCACAGATGATGTAGATAGTTTGAATGAATGAACAGCTTTGTCTAAATAATCTGCATGGTATTCAGAACGTAATGGTAATCCTTCACGTAATGCAGGTTCATCGACTTGAACAATTTTAATGCCTGCTGCTTCTAATGCTAAAACTTCTTCGTTAATAGCTAAAGCAATTTGGTCTTGGACATCTTCACGTGGTAAATCGACGCGTTCAAATGACCAGTTCAAAATCGTAACCGGACCTGTCAGCATACCTTTCACTGGTTTGTCAGTTAAATTTTGGGCATATACTGTTTCTTTGACAGTTAATGGTTCTGTCCATTTTACATCTCCGTAAATAATTGGTGGCTTCACGGCACGAGAACCATAAGACTGTACCCAACCAAATTTAGTTACTAAGAACCCTTGTAATTTTTCACCGAAGAATTCAACCATGTCATTACGCTCAAATTCACCATGAACAAGCACATCTAAACCGATATCTTCTTGAATTTTGATCCAACGTGCAATTTCATCTTGTAAAAATGTTTTATATGCTTCGTCAGAGATACGGTTGTTTTTCCAATCAGCACGTTGTTTACGCACTTCAGTTGATTGTGGGAAAGAACCGATTGTAGTTGTTGGTAAATCTGGTAAGTTGAGTTGTGCGTCTTGTTGTTTTTTACGTTCTGCAAATGGTGATTGACGTGTATCACGCACTTGTGAAAAGTCATATTCTAGATTTTTAAACGCTTGGTTTTGGAAACGTTCATAACGTGCTTTTAACACATCAAATTTGTCAGAATCATTGTCATTGATTACACGTTTTAATGCATCGAGCTCATCTAATTTCTCAGTAGCGAAGCTTAAGCCTTCAGCAATCGTTTCATCTAAAGTTTCATCATCTAATGAAACTGGAACGTGTAGTAATGATGCTGATGGTTGCACCACTAATTCGGATGTATAGTTTTGTAGTGTTTCAATTAAGTCTTTTTTAGCGGCAATATCGGCAGCCCAAACGTTACGGCCATCAATAATTCCAGCGTAAATTGCTTTATCTTGGTCTAAATCACCAGCTTTAAGTTGCTCTAAGTTGTAACCACGGTCGTGGACGAAATCTAACCCAAAACCTTTAACAGGTAAAGTATTTAAAAACTTAATATTCGCACGTTCAAAATATGTTTGAATTACTAATTTGCTAGCAACTCCTGCTTCAGCGAAATAATCATAAGCTTGTTTAGTAATATTTTCGAAATCTGCACTTGCATCTGTCACAAGGACTGGCTCATCAATTTGAATATATTCAGCGCCAGCATCTACAAGTGATTGTAATACTTCTTTATATAATGGTAGTAACGTTTGAACTTTTTCTTCAAATGTTTGGTTGCCACCTTTTGATAGTTGAACAAATGTAATAGGGCCAACAATAACAGGATGCGCATTAACATTTAATGATTGGGCATAATTAAAACGTTCTAATAAAACATTGTGATTTAATTTTGGTTCAGCGTTATCCCACTCAGGAACAATGTAATGGTAGTTCGTGTTAAACCATTTAATTAAAGCACTCGCTACGTGTTCTTTATTACCTCGGGCAATGTCGAATAACAGATCATTATTAACTTCACGTCCTTGGAAGCGTTCCGGAATTATATTGAAGAGTAATGATGTATCTAAAATGTGATCGTATAATGAGAAATCACCGACTGGAATACTATCTAAATTATAATTTTTTTGCAGTAGTAAATTTTCTTTGTGTAAGTCTGTTAATTGTTGATTTAACTCTGCTTCAGAAATTTTGTTAGACCAGTAACTTTCGATTGTCTTTTTCCATTCTCTTTTTCTACCTAACCTTGGGAAACCTAAATTTGATGTTTTAATTGTCATAATATTGCCTCCTGTTTTGTTGAAGTGATGGTTTTCGAGTATGCTGCTAGTTCTAAAGAAAAATCTACACGTTGGAAGGGTGTAATCAGATATAAGCCGTTGAAATATTCATGTACAGTGTCGATAAGCTCTTTGCATATTGAAATGCTGAGCTCGCGTGTCTTTTCTTTATCGTTTTTAACTGCTTCAAATTGAGTTAATATTTCTTCAGATAGTTTTATGCCAGGTACTTCGTTGTGTAAAAACAACGCGTTGTTATAACTGGTGATTGGCATAATACCAATAAAGAAAGGTACATTTAAATGCTTTGTTGCTTCATATACTGCTTTGATTTTTTCTTTACTATAAACGGGTTGGGTAATGAAGTAATTCATTCCGCTATCGATTTTCTTCTCTAAACGTCGAATAGCCCCGTCTAGTTTACGTACGTTAGGATCAAATGCTCCTGCGATGTTGAAGTTCGTTGCTTGCTTCAGCGCATCACCATCAGTATTGATTCCTTGATTAAAACGTTGTGCGATTTCTGTTAATCCTTTGGAGTTCACATCAAAAACATTCATGGCACCGGGAAGGTTACCAATTTTTGAAGTATCACCAGTAATGGTTAATATTTCGTCGACGCCAATGAGTGACAGACCGAGTAAATGAGATTGTAAACCTATAAGGTTACGGTCACGACAAGTAATGTGTACTAACGGTTCAATATTATAATTTTGCTTGATTAGACTAGCTGCCGCGATGTTGCTGATGCGGACAGTAGCTAAGGAATTATCAGCTAACGTTACCGCATCTATATCGGCGTCATCTAATTTTTTGATATTTCTGAAAAATAAGCTTGTATCGAGATGTTTGGGTGTATCTAATTCAACAATAATAGTTGGACGTTGTTTCACTTTAGTAGTTAAATTAACTTTGGAACTTGTCGTTGTTGTTTTAGTTTGGTGTTTAGTTATAGGAATAATATCTTTATGTGTAACAGGTTTTAAGTCTTTAATAGATGACTTAATAAATTTAATATGTTCGGGTGTTGTACCACAACAACCACCGATCAGGCGAACGCCTTCATTTATTAATTTTTGAGCGACGCTACCAAAATATTCAGCGTTATCACTATATTTAAATTCACTGTTATCGATATCTAATAGACTCGCGTTTGGATAACAAGATAAGTAACCGTCATCCGGTAATTCAATATGTGAAAAAGATTGCTGCATATGGTGAGGTCCATGATGACAATTTAATCCTACAACATCGGCGCCACTGGCTTTAAGTTGTTGTAATGCGCTATTGATTTCTGAACCATCACGTAAATAATTGGTATTAGAAGCTGTTAGTTGAGCGACGATAGGAATATCATATTTACGACGTGTCGCTTGAATGATATTTGTTAGTTCTTCTAAATCATAATACGTCTCGAAGAGTAAACCATCAACGCCAGCTTCTACTAAAGTATCGACTTGAATGCCTGTATGGTATTGGATGGCAGATAAGCTTAAGTCCTCTTGGCGCACACCTCGAAAGCCGCCAACGGTACCTAAGATATACGTATCATCATTGGCAGCCTGTTGAGCAATTTTAACGGCAGCCTGATGTATGTCCTTCACTTTATGTTCTAATCCGTAAGCTTTGAGCTTCTCGAAATTAGCTCCATACGTATTGGTCTGAATAATGTCAGCGCCAGCATCTATATATGAACGATGAATATGTTCGACTTTTTCTGGATGGCTGAGATTATATGCTTCAGGACAAGTATCTAAGCCTTCAGAATAAAGTATTGTTCCCATCGCGCCGTCAGCGATGAGTATGTTGTGTTTGAGTGCTTGTAACAGTTGAGTCATTAAAAGCCTCCTTAAATGCGTAGTTAAAGTCAGCGATAAGTTCATCTGGGTCTTCTAGACCAACACTTAGTCTAAACAGACCAAAGGTAATATTGCGTGCTTCACGTACATCTTGAGGCACTGCTGCGTGTGACATTGTGGCTGGGTGTGACAAGATCGTTTCAACACCGCCTAGACTGACTGAAACAAGTGGTAGTGACAATGCGTCTACAAAAGCTTGTGCTTTATTTTCATCTTTTAAACGGAAACCGAGCACAGCACCGCCATGTTTAGCTTGTGCTAAATGTGTCTCATTATGTCCCGGGTAATAAACTTCTGCGACTTCATCGCGTTCTGATAAGAATGTAACTAATTGTTGCGCGTTACTTACAGATTGATTAAAGCGTACAGGTAAAGTTTTTAAATGTTTAGCCAATGTCCAACTATCTTGTGCAGATAAGGCATTACCTGTACCGTTTTGTAATAAGTACAACGCATCTGCGACAGCTTTATTATTAGTAATAGCGACTCCAGCAATAATATCGCTATGACCACCTAAAAATTTAGTAGCACTGTGAACAACGATATCTGCACCTAATGTCAATGGAGATTGTCCCAGTGGTGTCATAAAGGTATTGTCAACTGCTACTAGTAAATCACGTGCTTGTGCTAATTGAGCAACTGCTTTAATATCAGTGATTTTAAATAGTGGGTTGGATGGTGTTTCTAAATAAATCAATTTAGTTTGTGACTCAATTGCATCTTCAATTGCCGTAACGTCTGTTGTATCTACAGTAGTGAATCGTATATTAAAGCGTGTTAAAATTTGTTCTGTTAAACGGAACGTACCTCCGTATACATCATCAGGTAAAATGACGTGATCGCCACTATTAAGCGTGAGTAAGACTGATGAAATAGCCGCAATACCTGAAGCATAAGCAAAGGCGTAGTCAGCCCCTTCTAGTTTAGCTAGTTTTTCTTCTAATAAATTACGGTTAGGGTTGCCACTGCGTGCATAATCATATGTTGTATCGCCACCTAGTACTTGTTGATGGAACGTTGATGAATCATATAATGGTGGGTTTGCTGAATCATAGTCCTGTCCACGGTGTGCATCATATATTACTTCTGTTTCTTTTGATAAAGTCATGAAATCACTCCTACTTTAGATTTTTCTAATGCTTGAATAATATCTGCTTCGATATCTTCATAGTTTTCAACGCCAATAGATAAACGGATTAAATATTCGTCAATGCCACGTTTATCTTTTTCTACATCGGGCATATCAACATGTGTTTGTGTATATGGGAAGGTAATCAATGTCTCAGTACCACCTAAGCTTTCTGCGAAGATACAAACATCAATGTTTTCTAAAAATTTGGCAACGCTATAGTCTTTGTGTAAACGTAAACTCATCATACCGGTGCGGCCGCTGTATAATACTTCAGAGATTGATGATAACGTCGAACATCGCTCTGCAAGTCGTTTGGCATTTTCTTCTGAACGATCTAAGCGTAAATGTAATGTTTTTAGACCTCGTTGTAATAAATAACTATCGATTGGTGATAATGTCGCTCCAATCATATTGTGTAAGGCGTTAAAGTCTTCAGCGAGTTGTGGGTCTTTAACTGTGACGATCCCTCCTAAGACGTCGTTATGACCTCCGATATATTTAGTACCTGAATGTAAAACAATGTCTGCACCTTCCTCTAATGGTGTTGAAAGATAAGGTGTTAAGAACGTATTATCAATAATAGTTAACAAGTTACGCTCTTGGCTTAAAATATAGTAAGGTTCAAGGTCGACCTCTAACATTAAAGGATTTGATATTGGTTCAATAAAAAGTGCACGTGTTTGTGGTGTTAGTGCTTGTTGTACTTCTTCGTAATTTAAAAAGTCGACATATTTAAATTTCACGCCATATTGTTGTTCATAAAAATCAAATAGTCTAAATGTACCTCCGTACAAATCAAAAGATACGAGCACCTCATCTCCTGGTTTGAAAATATTACAAACGAGTTGAATTGCTGCCATACCGCTAGACGTTGCAAAGGAAGCTATACCGCGTTCTAATTTAGCAAACGCTTCTTCAAATGCTGAACGTGTAGGGTTTTTTGTTCTTGTATAATCAAAACCCGTCGATTCTCCCAAATGCGGATGCTGATATGCAGTTGATAAATAAATAGGGTTGGCGATAGAGCCAGTAACATCTTGTGTTAATGCGATTTGAGCCAATTCAGTATTTTTCATAATATATAACCTCCTAAAAAATAAAAAAGCTTCCGTCCTTTAGACCCGAAAAATTCGGATATAAAGGACGAAAGCTTGCTTCGTGGTACCACCTTAGTTTGTTGTTTTATTGCTAAAACAACCTTATCCAGTACGCTAACAGTTGATGCATCGACATTTTGAATCTATAGAAGATTTCAAAACAATGGAAATTAATTCCAGTTTGGCATGTAACTGATGTTAATACTGTATCGCTATAACGGGCGATCCCGATGATGCCTCATATTGGCATCAGCACTCAAAGGCCATTTTCAAACTTGCTTTCTGTGTCTTCTTTCAGCAACTGAAGACTCTCTGTGCCAGCAGGGTTAGTTCTACTTTCCTTATTACTGTGTTTAGCTATTTGTTTTAACTGATAAATCATAGCTTACACATTAAAAGAAATTTTGTCAACAACTTTTCTGAAAATTTAGATTAACGAGATTATTTTGATATTAGAATAAAAAGGCTAATCTGCGCTAGTATAAATATTTCTACTTGTTCTCACGTATAAAAATTCATAAAATAACAGTAAAGCTGTTAGAAAGGTAGGTGAATATCATCGCACAGACAGAAGACAACCGTTTAATTACTACCCAGGATGAAGAGGTGCAACATATTGCACTAGATCAAATTAAAGCCAATCCATACCAACCCCGAAAAACATTTGATGATACTAAATTAGATGATTTAGCGGGTTCTATTCGACAACACGGCATTCTACAACCAATTGTCTTACGGCAAACTATAAAAGGCTATCATATTGTAGTAGGTGAACGCAGATTTCGTGCATCACAACGTGTGGGTCTGACAACGATTCCTGCTATTGTCAAAACAATGACAGATGAAGATATGATGGAACTTGCGATTATTGAAAACTTACAGCGCGAAGACTTGAACGCAATTGAAGAAGCTGAAAGCTATCGTAAATTAATGGATGACCTACAATTAACACAACAAGAAGTTGCGACACGCTTAAGTAAATCGAGACCGTATATTGCTAATATGTTACGTTTACTTAATTTACCAACTGAAATCATGCGAATGATTCGCGATGAACAACTTTCGGGAGCACATGGACGTACACTATTAGCTGTTAAAGATAAGCGCACAATGAATAAAATGGCGCAGCAAGCCTACGAGGAGTCTTGGAGCGTACGTTATTTAGAGGATTGTATCAATTCAGCAAAAAATAGCAAGACATCAAAACAAGCTTCAACGAGTAAGAAAAAGCCCAAGTTTATTCAACAACAAGAACGGCAATTAAGAGACCAATATGGCTCAAAGGTGAATATTTCTACCGTGAATAAAAAAGGGAACATCACATTTGAATTTACTTCCGAGGAAGAATTTAAGCAATTGATACAACAACTTAATGCCCAATATCGAAAATAAGCATAGTATCTTTGCAGTCATGCATTATGAAGTAGTAGTCAAACACTTGTTAACGGTGTAATGGTAATAAATAGGACAAATATCAGCAATATAAAAAGCGCGTGCCTTAAGAGAAGGCGACGCGCTTTTATAATACGTTTTAATTATTAAGATTAACCTTTTAGAGAAATTGAGTTTACTCTGAGTGTCAGCAACACATTCATGATTTGTTAACTCCTTAACTCGTAATATAATCGCCACCATTCACATGAATGACTTGTCCTGTAATGTATGAGCTATCTGCATAAGAAGCCAAGAAAACATATGCAGGTGCTAGCTCTGCTGGCTGTCCTCGTCTCCCCATCGGTGTGTCATCACCTTGGTGTTCGACTTTGTCTTGGCTAAAAGTTGCAGGGATGAGTGGCGTATAAATAGGACCAGGAGCTACAGCGTTGACCCGTATCCCTTTTTCAACCAAGCTTGTAGCAAGTGAACGTGTAAATGCTACGATTGCGCCTTTAGTGGCAGCGTAATCTATTAAATGACCGGAACCACGATAAGCTGTCGCACTCGTTGTATTAATTATAGCATCGCCTGATGAGAGGTGAGGTTCAGCTGCTTGAGATAAAAACATCATACCAAAAATATTAGTCTCAAATGTTTCTTTAATTTGCTCCGGTGTGATGTCAGCAAAGTGATCTTGTGGGAATTGGACACCACCATTATTTACTAAAATGTTGAGTTGGCCGAAATCGGTAATTACTTGTTGAATTAATGCTTGAGAGTCAGCTACGCTTTTTAAATCATGTGCATAAGCTTTAGCTGTCACTCCAAAAGATTTAATATAAGCAACAATGTCATCAGCATCGCTATGCTCGTCATAATAACCTATGGCGACATGAGCACCTTCTTTAGCATAAAGCGTTGCTATCGCACGACCAATACCAGAATCGCCTCCAGTAATGAGTGCGACTTTACCTTGTAATTTTCTGCCTGCTTGATAGTCATCAAATTCAGAAATGGGTTTCGGCTGCATATCTTTTTCGATACCAGGTTGACGCTGTTGTACGTATCCTTTTATTTCTTTATGAAAATCAACTAAGTTCATAAAGCACCTCCAAAAGTGTCATTATTAATCCGATACCACCTGTAGTACAAATGAAACTTAGTTACAATTATTATATTGCTATTCAAACAAAAAGGAGATTAGTATCGTGAAATACTAATCTCCCGTCTGTTATGAGTTTAAAACATCGCCTTACATCTTTTAGTGATATTAGAGTTAGTTTGAAGTGTGACGATGTTTATTGAATGCGTAAACTAATTAATAGTAATATCAATTTTATAAGGTTGTTTACCTATTATAAATCTGAAAATATGGAATTCCCTTAAAATAACATAAGCAATCAAGTGTTTTCGCGTAAAAGCCACTATTATAACGATATTTTAGTTAAGCTTGTGAAGAAGCAGAAAAGCTTAATCTTGGAATAAACGTTTCAAAGTGAACATTTTCTTGTGGTATATCTAATGTTTGTAGTTGCATAATCATTGAGTTTAGGAACGAATTACCACCACAGATGTAAATTTCAGTGTTTGCATCTACATACTCTTGTAATTGTTTAGAATCGATAAAGCCATCAACATCTCTAAAATGAGTTTTGAATTCACCTTGTGCAACAGAGTTATTAATGTCGTTCAATTCTTGTTCAAATGCTACATTATTGTCATTAGATGTAACTTGAATAAATGTAGCTGCTAATTGTTTATTTGCTGCTTCGCGGTACATTGATACTAAAGGTGTCACTCCTACACCAGAACCTAAGAATAATTGTTTATTATTGTTATCGGCTAAACCGAAACCACCAACTGGTGCCGATAAATTTAAAGTATCGCCAATAGTTACTTCATCATGTAAAATTGTTGAAACTTCACCTTCATGATCATCAGTTACATCGCGTCTTACACCAAATGTTAAATAGTTAGTATCACCATCGACAATGGAATAATGACGTTTAGCTCTGTATGGTAATTTGTCACTGGCTACGTCAACCGTAATATATTGACCAGGTACAAACTGACTTAAATCAATATTTTCTGATGTAATTGTGAATGATTTTATGATGTCTGTTTGTTCTTTAATGTCTGTGACTTTGAATGGCTGGAAGCCGTCCCAAGCCATGTTACTGTATACTTCTTGTTCTAAACCGATAAATGCATCTGCAATTGCTTGATATGCTTTGCCCCACGTTTGGATAACTTCACTATCATCTG
This sequence comes from Staphylococcus sp. GDY8P72P, assembly GCF_016890655.1. Classification (NCBI taxonomy): domain Bacteria; kingdom Bacillati; phylum Bacillota; class Bacilli; order Caryophanales; family Staphylococcaceae; genus Staphylococcus; species Staphylococcus sp. GDY8P72P. The sequence continues at coordinate 23,595 of NZ_JAFEQJ010000014.1, forward strand.
TCAATCCAGTCACTTCTTTAATAGCCCATAATAAATTTTCTCCAACAATGGGATAGTGTTCAGGTTTTACTTGTAAAGCACAGTGTTTATATACTACTGGCATAATAGCAGGAACGATAGGTGACAAATCATCGATATTATCGGCAGCTGCTAAAACGGCCATAGCTAGTGCTGAAGATTGTAAACCTTTTTTCTGGTTCGTTTGGTTAAAAACATTTTTTAATTCTGGATGTGTTTCAAATAAGCGTTTATAAAATTTCGAGGTAATTGTTTGTCCTTCTTCTTTTAGTAAAGGTACCGTGTCTTTAATAGTACTAATTTCTTTTTGAGTTAACATAATATGACCTCCTTATTTATCTAACTTAATTATTAAACTATTGTATTAATTGTTCAAGTAAATAAAAGGAAAGTCATAAAGGTTTCAAAATTATTAAATTGTGCGAATATCATCACATTATTTTAATGAGCAGTTAATGGTAATGTTAATGTAATAGTAATCGATAGTAGTAGATATGAAAATAGGGAGTGGTTGTATGAAAATTGCATTAACGCCTAATACATATGGCTTTCGTTTGAAAGGTGATTTTCAAGAAACAGTAGCAGGATTACAAACGACAGGTTATGAAATTAGACAACATCATGATTATCGGTGGGATGGGTTACAACGCGCTGAACAAGATGTTTATATTTTTCAATATACGTTAAGTGGGAAGGGCGCAATACGAATTGGTCAACAATATTATGAGTTAAGGCAAGGCGATGCCTTTTTTGTGAAAGTACCTAGTGACCATTGTTATTACTTACCGCATGATTCTGAGCAATGGGAGTTTTTGTATTTTACAATATATGGAAATATGGCAGCTACGCTCTTTGAAAAAATACAAACTACTGCTGGACCAATTATACAATTACCACTTCATGCAGCACCAATACAATTTATCATTGAAACATTAGAAAAAATAGAAAATATAGGTATTCATCACGGTTACGAATCTTCTGCCCGTGCTTATACGTTTGTGATGAAATGTCTGGAGTATTTAGAATATGGTCAACGCGTGGGGACGGGACATGACTCGCCAATTAATAAAGCAATACGCTACATAGAAAAATATTATTATGAAGATTTATCGTTAGACGACGTTGTAGCGGTGACACAACTCTCTAAATATTACTTTACCCGTCAATTTAACTCAGCGATGAAAGTAACACCAATACAGTATTTAACGCAAATACGTATACGTGTCAGTGTTCAATTATTAATTACTAGTGAATTGTCAGTAGCAGAAATTGCTACACGAGTGGGTTTTAGGTCTAGTAATTACTTCAGCAAAGTTTTTAAGAAGGTAATTGGTGTAACGCCAGGTAGTTATCGCAAAAATAATAAAGTGATGCCTGTAGATAAATTATTCATTGATTAATAGCGCAATATTTTACCCTTTTCAAATTAATTTACGATTGCTAGTTGTCAGAACATTCACTAATCTGAATATAAGATATTGTATTTACAGCAAATGAAAACAATAAATTAAAAGTTCAAGTAACTGTGAGCAACTTGTGAAATCGCAATATTAAACTTATATTTAGGAGGCAGTAATATGAAAAAGATTACGTTTTTAGGTGCAGGAAGTACCGTGTTTACTAAGAATGTATTAGGAGACTGTATGACTGTTGACGCATTACAAGATTTTGAATTTGCATTATATGACATAGATGAACAACGATTAGAAGATTCCGAACGAATGTTAAATAATTTGAAAAGCAATTTAAATGCTGGTGTCACAATACGTGCGTACCATAATCGTAAAGAAGCTTTACACGATGCTAAATATGTTATTAACGCAATCCAAGTGGGAGGATATGATCCAGCTACTATTACAGATTTTGAAGTTCCTAAACAATACGGCTTACGTCAAACAATTGCTGATACATTAGGCATTGGAGGTATTTTCCGTAATTTAAGAACGATTCCAGTAATGCAAGCATTTGCTCAAGATATGAAAGAAGTATGTCCAGATGCTTGGTTTTTAAATTACACAAATCCTATGGCAGTGTTAACAAATATTATGTTGCAAGAAGGGATTAAAACAGTTGGATTATGCCACAGTGTTCAAGTTTGTGCTAATGATTTATTAATGTCTTTGGATATGCCAACAGATGGAATTCAGCATAAAATAGCGGGCATCAATCACATGGCATGGTTGCTTGAAATTACTCGTAATGGTAAAGATTTGTATCCGGAAATTAAACAACGAGCGAAAGCAAAACAGCAACAGCCACATGATGATATGGTGCGTTTCGAACTCATGGATAAATTTGGCTATTATATTACTGAGTCTTCAGAACATAATGCCGAATATCATCCTTATTTTATTAAAAGCCAATATCCAGAATTGATAGAGCGTTTCAATATACCATTGGATGAATACCCACGTCGTTGTGTCAATCAAATAACAGAATGGGAACAAATGCGTGATGATATGGTGAATAATAAAAATTTAGAGCATGAACGTTCACATGAATATGGCTCGTATATCATTGAAGCAATGGAAACGAATCAACCGTTTAAAATTGGAGGCAACGTTTTAAATACTGGTGGTTTAATTAGTAATTTACCAGAAAATGCTGTAGTAGAAGTACCGTGTTTAGTGGATAGTAGTGGCATTGCACCGACTTATATTGGTGCGTTACCAGAACAACTCGCAGCATTAAATAGAACGAATATTAACACGCAATTATTGACTATTGAAGCGGCATTGACTCAGAAAAAAGAAAAAATATACCAAGCAGCAATGTTAGATCCTCATACAGCAGCAGAATTATCAATCGATGACATTATTGCATTATGTGATGATTTAATTACAGCTCATGGCGATTGGCTACCAAAGTTCGACTAATATCAGCGAGAGCTTTGAACAGGTACACAAAGAACTATTATGCCTAGCTTTAACAATATTAAAAGCTAGTAGAACTTAAGGGGTGGTTTTTTGGATAGACAAGTAACCCGAAAAGCAAAGTATTCTTTTGGTATTGGTGCTTTTGGTAAAGATTTAGTAGTAGGTCTAACGGGGACCTTCTTAATGTTTTATTTTACGGACGTATTAGGAGTGGCAGCAAGTTTTGTAGGAACGCTGTTTTTTGTCGCACGTATTTGGGATGCAATTAATGATCCGGTTATGGGCATGATTGTAGATAAAACTAAAACCAAATGGGGCAAATTTAGGCCGTGGTTAGTGATTGGTACTATTATTAATGCGGTGATAACCATCATTTTATTTAGCGATTTTGGGTTATCTGGCACAAGTTTGTACGTATATGTTTCAGTGTTTTATATTTTGTGGGGGATGACTTATACGATGATGGATGTGCCATATTGGTCATGGTTACCCAATTTAACTAACGACCCAACAGAACGTGAGGAAGTATCTATTATTCCTCGTGTGTTTGCTAGTTTAGCCAATTTGATTGTTGGGACTGCAGGTTTAACAGTTGTAGCATTTTTTGCTCACCATTTTGGAGGGGGAGAGCAATCAGTAGGCTTCTTTATTATGACAGTGATCATTGCTATCGTGTTTATTATTGCAATCCTAATCACTGTACGTAACGTTTATGAAGCGCCCACAAATATTGATACAGGTATAACATTACGTTTTAAAGATATTTGGCGTATTTTATTCATGAATAAAGAGTTACTAGCGTATATCGGTATATTAGTCACTTTCTTTTTAAGTATTCAATTATTAGGTAATGTCGCAATATATTATTTTAGTTATGTAGCAGAATCCAAGGCGTTGTTTGCACTGTATAATGGTGTTGGTTTTGTAGAAATCATTGCGTTGTTAATGTTTCCTAAATTAGCAAAATGGCTGTCACGTGAACATGTGTTTCCAATAGCAGCAGTATCATTATCCACGGGCTTAATCATTTTTTTAATTGCAAGCTATGTATCGCCCTCTGCTGTGATACCAGTCATAATAGGGACAATATTTATTAAAACAGGTACTGGATTTATTATGGGCATTATTACTGTATCGATTGCAGATGTTATTGATTATAGTGAATTGAAATTTGGTCAAAGGAATGAAAGTGTTATTACATCAACTCAAACGTTCTTGATGAAAACTGCTATGGCAGTAGCGGCACTATTTACCGGATGGGGATTAGACTTATTTGGTTATCAAGCTGGTCAACAGCAAAGTGACTTTACGAAAAATGGTTTACGTATCATCATGATTGCATTACCTATAATCAGCGTCTTTTTAAGTTACCTCATTTACCGATTCAGTTATCATTTGAAAGGTGCGTACATTCAAGATGTTGTAAATGTCTTAAATGTTAAAAAGCGACAAATTAAATAATATGACTAACAAGAGACTGGGACAATATTGATTGTCCTAGTCTTTTTTCATATTGGCAGTAGCTGACTGCATTGAAAATGCGCTTCAAATCAAGCTTGTTTCAAGGCTAGTCAACCTTGCCGGAGTGGGAAGACGAAATCATTTTTTCAAAAACAGATTTCTGTCCCACTCCCTTTACTATGAAAGAGCTATGTATTATTTTGTTGGTCTATCAAGTACTAATAAGTACTTAGCAAGTAAGCATTAAAATATAGATAGAAGTAAGTGGAAATATAAGCGTTATAAAAATGTTAGCTATTTTCTGTCGGTTACTGTAGGGTAGCCTTAGCGTTGTCTGACTTCAGACTACCGGTAGTGATACTTTGCTATTTTTAAGATGAATTACAGCAACTGCACCGTTGCCAATGCAAACGGTGCAGGAGGATTAACTTTCTTTATTTTCAAAGTCTTCTTGTTTGTTATTATCAAAGAAAGATGAAAATTTATCTTTAATATCATCTAACTTGTTATTTACTTTATCGAGCTCTTCTTGCATTTGATCACTGTTGCCATTTTCTTGTTGATCTTTAGCTTGCTCTAAGTTGTTTACAGTACTTTGATATTTATCGGCTAAATTTTCTGTCGTGGATGAATCAGCTTCTTGTTTAAGACTATCTACTTTATCTTGTAATGATTGCAGTTTAGATTCTGTTTCATCATTTCCATTACTTATATCATCTTTAATTGTTTGGATTTGGCTTTCAATTTTACTATTTTGATGTTCGAAATTAACATTTTCACCTTGGCCAGCATCGTTTTGGTTTTGATTATCAGTTTGTGCTTGCTCTGTTTGATTTTGTTGTCCGTCATCACGTGAGTTGAAAAATGCTGTTACGGCAAAAACACCTACGATAAGTAACAAAATAATAGCACTTAAACCGAGCCACGTATTTTTACGTTTGGTTTTTTTATTTTCTTCCAGTAATTGTAATTCTCGTTCTCGATCGCGTTGATTATAATGGGCTTCTGATTTTAAGTGGTTCGGATCATGTGAATCATGCGCATAGGATTGTTGGTATTTTTGGATACGACTATAAGGGCTGTATAATACTTCTCCAAAGATATCGTACTGTTGCTTGTCCGTAACACTATGTGTGTTTAAATCAGTATTAACCTTACCGTGTTTATCTAATGCAATAATAGTTCCATCGTCTTCGATCTTTAAAATTTTAGGATATTCGTTAAAGTTATTATTACGCTGCATCATCTTCACCCTCATCTTCTAGTTAAAAATTACTACCATAGTAAGCTATACCCAAATTGTTCTATGTTATAAATAGTAAAAGGATACTTAACATAAAAATAATAAAAGCTGACTTAAATTAAATTAACGTACTTTATTATATTTTTATCCATATTTTGAGTGAGGTCGTCATCAGAAATAATGAAATCCAATTCAGCCAAACCACTTATTTTAGCTGTTACAACTTTGCCTACTAATAAGTTGTAAATACAATAAAAGCTACAAGACATAGTGCTATTATAAAAAAACTAATACCGATAAATATCGAATGCTTATTGAATGCTACTATACCGAAGCAAATAAAAGTGACGCTTAAGCAAAGCATAGCTATAAAGTGTGGAAACTGTAAAATGTTGAATGAAATACTTAAATTTAAAAGAAAGCTTAGGATCTCTAAACATAAAAATATTCTCTCAATAAAAGTGAAAGTTATAGGGGGCTTCATATAGTATACTCCTTCTATAAATTTTTAAACTACTATAACACAAGTAGTATAATAAATTGAATTTCATGTTTTTGTAGTCAATATATTATAGATAGAATTATGTTCATTCTGTATCTATAACCCTAAATATATTATGCAAATATAATTTAAAGCGTTTTATTTTATATTGGCATTGTGGTATATTTATAAAAAAAGTTACTTTTCGCTAATGAAAGGTAACTTTTTTTATAAATGTAAGAAAGCGCTTACGTGTAGGGGGATGTAACATGGAAGAATCAAGTACGTTGTTAACTATAGTGGGTTTATTGATTATTATTTCAATAGTCACTTTGTTAATCATTAAAAAGATAAGTCCAGTAGTAGGAATGATACTTATTCCTATTGTTGGTGCATTATTGATTGGTCATGGGTTTGGGGATATTCGAAAATATGTGGATTCCGGAATTGACCAAGTTTTTAATGTTGCTATTATGTTTATTTTCGCTATTATTTATTTTGGTATTATTTCTGATAGCGGATTATTTAGACCATTTGTAAAAGTAATGATTAAATTTACGCGAGGGAATGTTATTATTGTGGCTGTTGTGACCGCACTAATTGGAACATGTGCACAGTTAGATGGTGCAGGAGCAACAACATTTTTATTAGCAATACCCGCATTATTACCTTTATATCGTGCACTAAAAATGAGTCCGTATTTATTAGTATTATTGTTAGCCCTAAGTGCTGCAATCATTAATATGGTCCCATGGGGTGGCCCAATGGCTAGGACAGCGTCAGTTATTGGCGTCGACAATATTAATGACCTGTGGTATCAAGTCATTCCATTACAATTAATCGGTATTGTGTTAGTCGTATTATTTGCGATGTTCCTAGGTATGCGAGAAAAAAGAAAAATTGCCCGTACTTATAGTGATATGGATAGGGAAAAAATAGATATTCAAAGTATTGTTGAGGGTTATGAGCAACAACAAAATGAAAATTCTCCTATTATAGGTGAAGCGGCTAAACATAAATATATTTTATGGCTTAATTTAATTTTAACTATAATTATTGTCGCTATGATGCTCTTAGATATAGTTCCACCTGAGTTGGCGTTTATGATTGGTGTGGCGATTGCACTACCGCTTAACTTTAGAAATGTAGACTATCAAATGGAACGTATACGTGCCCTTGCACCAAATGCTTTAATGATGGCAGCAGTAATTTTAGCAGCAGGTGTGTTTTTAGGTATTTTAAATGAAACGGGAATGTTAAAAGCCATAGCATTATCATTAATTACGATATTACCAACAGCTGTCGGACCATACTTACATATTATAGTTGGTATGTTAGGTGTACCTTTAGATTTATTAACTAGTACAGATGCATATTATTTTGCAATATTACCAATTGTAGAGTCTACTGCAGGCCAGTTTAATGTGCCTACAGAATCTACAGCTTTTGCACTGATGATTGGAAATGTTATCGGTACGTTTGTGAGTCCATTTGCACCAGCAGTTTGGTTAGCAGTTGGTCTTGCTGAAATTAATATGGGTAAATATATTAAATACGCCTTTTTCTGGGTGTGGGGATTCTCAATTATAATGTTAATTATCGCAATTTGCTTAGGTATTGTAACGATTTAGTTTAGATTATAGTCTTAATATATTATTATTGATAATTTTATAAAAAAGCTGGGACATGTATGAACTTGTCCCAGCTTTTAATTGTATCGACTATAAAGTTACAATTGTACTTCTTCTTATGCATACATAGTAATAGACAGACTTTATAAGTGTGTGTCTTGAAGCTGTTTGTTGCTCTCTGTGAGTTGATTTTTATCTTATGGTGTATCTTTGTTTATTGCAGCCATTTGTTGAGAAAAATGTTCGAATGTGATTTCGTTTTTTCCCAGTGCTGACAATTGAAGATACATCTGTTCGTTTTTACTATAGGTGGATTTATATAAAGTTGAGGCTAGTGCGCCTTCATTTGGTAATGGTGACAAAACATCTTTAAGTTGTGAGAATGCCTGATAATAACGTATACCAAAAATTCTTTGAGAACGGGCGTTAATGTGTATGCCATCTGGATTAGGCTGTAATCCTTGGCCGGTTACGAAGTGGCAATGTGGTTCTGAGTGACTCACTGATTGTATAATTTTATTGATTTCTTGGTATTGTGTAGCACTTTGGCCGAAACCAGATTGACCCAAATAATCTCCGAGCCCCCCAAGGATAACTGGAAGCTCAGGTTGACCTAATGCCTGGCGTAAATGTGTGATAAACTGCTGTAATTTCTCTTGGTAGTTTTGAAATTTATCATTATTACTATCACTTTCACCTTGGTGCCACAAAACCCCAATGAGTTCACTTGTTTCCATTGCAAAATGCGCTTCAGATATGGCATGTCGTGTCAATATTTGATCAGGTGCCCAGTCGTCTATAGAGGTGCCACCATCTGCACAAGGTATTAGACCTAGTGTTTCATTTGGATGCGCCTCTACCCATAATTGTGCGAAGGCAGCGGCAGGTCCAATACCGGCGACTGCTCTATCTTGGTGAATAGGTTCTTCCATAAATTGCCAACGTCCGTTTTTTAATACTTTAATGCGCTCGTTAATAATAGGTTCGACCTCTGTCATAAATCCGCGTCCTGCCATATTTGACTGGCCGACTAATAAGATTGATTTCATCGACGTTCACTCCTTTGTTGGTATACAATGTATCGTATATGCTCATTTAAATATAGAATGTTTGCTAATGTAAAGGATTTTGTGTGCGATGCTTTATCGCATAGTTGATTCTTGCTATAATAGGCGAGTATGTTTTAGCACACGTTGGATATTTTAGTCTCAGGGGAGTGTTAATTTAAAACCCAAGTTGGAGTTGCAACTGAACGAAAACACGTACAATAGACAGTAACATTAAGTCAGGGAGGACATAGCATTGAATCAAATTAAAAGCGTATTAGCATCTTTGTTTGAACCTTTAACCAAAGTTGAGACGTATCAAACCTTAATATCTAACATCATTATGGTAGTAATATATATTGTCGTTGCTTGGTTTGCGATACGTATTATTAATAAAGTGATAGAACAATTTTTTAAAGTGCAAAACAAAGGCAGAAATGCCAATAAAAAACGCTCACAGACATTAATTTCACTAGTACAAAATATTGCTTCATATGTAGTATGGTTTATAGTCATTACTACTATTCTTAGTAAGTTTGGTATTAGCGTAGAAGGTATAATTGCCAGTGCTGGTGTTGTTGGTTTAGCTGTTGGTTTTGGTGCGCAAACAATTGTTAAAGACATCATTACTGGGTTCTTTATTATTTTTGAAAACCAATTTGATGTTGGCGATTATGTTAAAATTAATAGTGCCGGAACAACTGTAGCTGAAGGAACTGTAAAAGCAATTGGATTACGTTCAACGCGTATTAATACGATAAGTGGCGAATTAACAATCTTACCAAACGGTAGTATGGGAGAGATTACTAACTTTTCAGTATCAAATGGTACAGCGATTGTGATGATGCCTGTGGCAATTGATGAAGATATAGATCGTGTGGAAACATTATTAAATGAATTATTTACTTCAATGCGTTCTAAATATTACTTATTCATTACTACTCCAGAATTCGTAGGTGTCGATTCCATTACGAGAGATGAAGTATTGATTCGTATTTCAGCAGAAACGATACCTGGTGAAGGCTTCTCAGGTGCGCGTATTTTACGTAAAGAAATTCAACAATTTTTCAAATTAAAAGGTATTAAAACACCGCAACCAGCCATGGTACAATATGACTCGAGTAACCCAAATCAAGCACAATAACTTCGGAGGTGTGACAGAATGACAGCTAAATACGGTCTGAATGATATAGTAGAAATGAAAAAGCAACATGCATGTGGTACGAATCGTTTTAAAATCATTCGTATGGGCGCAGACATCCGAATTAAATGTGAAAATTGTCAACGCAGTATTATGATTCCTAGACAAACGTTCAATAAAAAATTAAAAAAAGTACTTGAGTCTTATCAAGTAACTGATGAAAAGGAGAATGACTAATGGCTTTAACAGCAGGTATCGTAGGCTTACCTAACGTAGGGAAATCTACTCTATTTAATGCAATTACAAAGGCTGGCGCATTGGCAGCTAACTACCCATTCGCAACAATCGACCCTAACGTAGGTATTGTAGAAGTACCGGATAATAGATTGAATGTATTAACAGAGATGGTACAACCTAAAAAGACTATACCAACTACATTTGAATTCACTGATATTGCAGGTATCGTGAAAGGTGCTTCAAAAGGTGAAGGATTAGGGAATAAATTCTTATCTCATATTCGCGAAGTTGATGCAATATGCCAAGTAGTGCGTGCTTTTGATGATGATAATGTTACGCACGTTTCTGGACGTGTAGATCCTATTGATGACATTGAAGTTATTAATATGGAATTAATTTTAGCTGATTTAGAATCAGTGGAAAAACGTTTGCCGAAACTTGAGAAAATGGCAAGACAAAAAGACAAAAATGCAGTTAATGAAGTACGTAAATTAACTACAGTAAAAGAAGCATTAGAAGAAGGTCGTCCAGTACGTAGTTTAGAATTTAATGAAGAAGACCAAAAATATATTAACCAAGCACAATTATTAACGTCAAAAGATATGTTATATATCGCCAATGTTGGTGAAAATGAAATTGGTGACGAAGATAATGAAAAAGTTAAGGCTATCCGTGAATACGCAAGTAAAGAAGGATCAGAAGTTATTGTAATCAGTGCTAAAATCGAAGAAGAAATTGCTACATTAGATGATGATGATAGAGCAATGTTCCTTGAAGATTTAGGTATCGAGGAACCAGGTTTAGATATTTTAATACGTACAACATATAATCTATTAGGCTTAGCAACATATTTCACAGCAGGTGTTGAAGAAGTACGTGCCTGGACCTTTAAGACGGGAATGACAGCACCACAATGTGCGGGCATCATCCATACAGATTTTGAACGCGGGTTCATCCGTGCAGAAGTAACGAGTTATGATGACTATGTAGAATTTAATGGTGAGCATGGTGCCAAAGAAGCGGGTAAACAACGTTTAGAAGGTAAAGATTACATCATGCAAGACGGTGACGTTGTTCACTTTAGATTCAACGTATAAAATTTTCAAAAGTTCCTGATTATGTCAGGAGCTTTTTTAATATCAAAGTACATAAAACACCTCCCAAGTTGCAATAGTGAAATGGGAGGTGTTGTTGTAGTGGTATTATTTTGGAGTGTTTACGACGTGAACCATTCGCTGCTGACACCAGACGAGATATAATTGGCATCGACTTTTTGATCTAATTCTTCAGAATAATGTTCATCGGTGTATTGCCATAAGGCATGATTCGTAGATGGTTGTTGCTCATTATAATTAGCCAACCAAACACCGTCATAATTATTAGGTGCTTGTGGAACATTTTCATTGATAAAGTTTTCGTATGAATAGAAAAGTACTTTATGATTTCCTGCTAGGCTTTTCATTTCATCGTACCAAGCTTTAGTACTTTGCTCCACGCCACCAGAAGTGACACTATTTTCTTCTAAATCATTGACATAAAATTCAGCTTTGGGTGCACGGTTGTGAAGTGTTCGAGCTTCATAGCGTGCATCGTCTGGATTTTCATACATACTATATGAATAGACGCCAAAATCTAAATTATATTTATCGAGTAGTGCTGAATTATGTTCGAGTGCAGCATCTTCAGTTTCAGAACCGTATTGGGCACGAATGATAATGAAGTCATAGTTTGCTTTCAATGCTTTAACTTGATTGGCAGTTAACTCTCCTTGCCATTCAGAAATGTCTAAAACGCGATTGTCGCTTTTTGCTCCGCCTGCTTCTCGTGTCACACTGTTATTTTGTGTTGCCGTTGGATGTTCTTTGAGATAGTTTTCATATCCAGCGCCCATTGTGCCACGATGTGATGAATCTTCGTCGGCCGCATAAACTGTCGCACTAGCGAGTGGTGCACTGGCTAGCACTGTTGTTGCGACGATGCTTTTTTTCAAAAACGAAATCATAAAAGTACTCCTTTAGTTTGCTATAGTGAATTGTTGAATATGTAATTAATGGTGTCATAAATTTCTGACAAAGCTCATGCTAAAATAATTAGATTTTTTTCGCAACCTTACTTCGTACAAGATTAAAGTGTAAAGAAAATTAATTAATTCAGAAATAAAATAATCGTTATTAACAGCAAGAATATATTAATTCAAGTAGATTGTCACCTTTCGTATTATTGTAAATTGTAAAAGCTTATGCTATAATTCTTTATTGTGAGTAATGAAAATTATTCCTTGCCTATTGTTTTTATTGATAGGCCGTATAGACCACAAGGAGGTGCAATTATAAAATGAGAACATATGAAATTATGTACATCGTTCGTCCAAATATTGAAGAAGATGCTAAGAAAGCAGTAGTTGAGCGTTTCAACGGTATTTTAGCTTCAAACGGATCAGAAGTCCTAGAAGCAAAAGATCAAGGTAAACGTCGTTTAGCTTATGAAATCAACGATTTCACTGAAGGTTACTACAACTTAGTTCGTATTCAAACAGAAGGTAATGAAGCTACAGACGAATTCCAACGTTTGGCTAAAATCTCTGACGATATTATTCGTTACATCGTTATCCGTGAAGACGAAGATAAGACAAGAAAATAATTGGGGGCGCTTAAATGATAAACAGAGTTGTTTTAGTAGGTCGTTTAACAAAGGATCCAGAATATAGAACAACACCCTCAGGCGTGAGCGTTGCGACTTTTACTTTAGCAGTAAATCGTACGTTTACAAATGCGCAAGGGGAACGCGAAGCAGATTTCATTAACTGTGTAGTTTTTAGAAAACAAGCAGAAAATGTGAATAATTACTTATCAAAAGGTAGTTTAGCTGGCGTTGACGGTCGCATACAATCACGTAACTATGAAAACCAAGAAGGGCGTCGTGTGTTTGTCACTGAAGTTGTTTGTGACAGCGTTCAATTCCTTGAACCGAAAAATCAAAACCAACGTCACAATCAGTCTTCCGGTAATAATTTCCAAGATTATGGACAAGGTTTTGGTGGTCAACAAGCAGGTCAAAACACATCATCTTATCAAAATAATAACAACAACAATTCATCAAACTCAGGTCAATCTGATAATCCTTTTGCGAATGCAAATGGACCGATTGATATCAGTGATGATGACTTACCGTTCTAAGCTCTGTATTTTGTGTGAATTTACAAGAGCAATAAATTAAAAGATTTTTAAAGTGTGAAAAATTGCATTATCGTGTGTGTAAATTGTGTGTAAAGTAATGCAATTTAAAGCGTATATCTTCAGTGTGTGAAGATATACGCTTTTTTTGTGTTCAAATTGTTCTTCATTGAATAAAACAACTATTGTACGAGTTTTAGTAGCGATGTCGCGTTATTAAAATTATGAATATTCAGATGGAAAGTTACATATTACACCACTTATAAAACGTGGCTGGAGTTAATAAGTTTTAACACAAATTATATGAAATTTTAATAAAATTAATAAAAAATTAATATACAAATATTTTAGAAATTAAAAGTTTTAAAAATACAAAACAGGATAATTATTATTATATCTTAATGTATTATGTTTTATTAATGATTTGAAAAGATATTAAAAGAATATTAATATTGAAGATGTATCCAATCGATAGGAGGTTTATTAAAATAGATGGAAACAAAATTATTGTCTTATGCACAAAATGAAATACTACAGATAGAACAGTACTATGAAAACACAAGTATTAACAACATTGCGGGAATTATGCACATGCGTAATGGTCTTGAATATGCAGAAATCAATGCAGCATTTAACGCATTGGTTGAAAGTCATGATAGTTTTCGACTGCAAGTTACACGACATGACGGTGAATATAAACAATATGTTACAGACTTTCAATATCATGACTATCCGTATTTAGATTTCTTCGAAGACGAAGTCGGTTACAATAAATGGCGTAATGAAACAGCGAGAAAAAATATCTTTGAGTTAGATGAACAGTTATTTAAATGCGTCTTACTTAGATTTCCAGAAGGTCATAATGGGCTATTTTTATTACAACACCATTTAATAAGTGATGGTTGGAGTATGACACTTGCTGTGAATTTTTTGATGCGAAAATTAGCAGGCAAAAATACAGATGAAGATGTACGTGCCTCGTATTTAGATACAATCGCAACTGAAACAAAATATGAACAATCTCCTCGTTTTAATAAAGATAAACAATTTTGGCTAGAAAAGCTTGAAAATTTTGAAAATAATACCCTCTTTGAAAAGACAACATTGGATAGTGCAGTAGGTAAGCGTCGTAGCTTTAGCTTATCAAACGCAGACACAAAACGAATTAAAGACTTTTGTGAAAATAATCAAATAAGTATTAGTAATTTATATTCCTCAGTGATGCTTATTTTAAAATATAAACAAACGTTGTCACACACAAATTCCGTTGGTTTACTCATACATAATAGAGATAGTAAAAAAGAAAAAATTTCTACTGGTGTCTATTCAAGAGTATTACCAATGATTGTGGAAGTCGACAAAGATCTATCAATCACAGAGTACTTAAATAAAATAAAACTAGAAACGTTTAATCTACTCAAACATAGAAAATATCCGTATGATTATATTGTCGAAGATAGCGGTAACAAAAAAGGTTTGTTGGATTGCTTCGTGTCTTTCCAAAATACACAATATAATGCGGAATTTATTGAAGATGGCTTTTCAGATGAATGGTTAGATTCGGGGACGAATAACGCACCGTTAAGTTTAAATATCAGTAATAGAAGTAGTAAAAATGGTTTGGATATTGATTATGATTACCAAATCGATGCTTTAAATGATCGAGAAGTATGCCAATTGCACGATACTATTCAAAATATTTTAAATAGTATGATAAATAATCCGGAACAAAAAATTAGTGATATTGAAATTGTGACACCGGAAGAAAAACAACAAATTTTACACACTTTTAATGACACTGCGAGAGCGTTAGATAATAATCAAACATTTGTAGAACGCTTTGAAAGACAAGTTGCACTAACACCAACGAAAACTGCCATCACTTATGAAGGTACGAGTTTATCATATAATGAGTTAAATGAACGTGCGAACCAGTTGGCAGTAAAATTACGTGATGCCAATATTAAACCGAATGATTTTGTAGGCATTATGACCAATCGACGTTTAGAAATGATGATTGGTATTTATGGCATTTTAAAAGCTGGAGGTGCTTATGTACCTATTGATCCGAATAATCCTAGTGAGCGTATTAATTATATTTTAGAGGACAGTCAACCTAAGGTGTTGTTAACGGATCGATCTATCGATGAGGCAATTACTTATAATGGACATATGATTGATTTAACAACGGATAGTACTTTATCGTCGCTACCAACAGAAAATTTACCCCATGTGACTCAAGTTTCAGACTTAATGTATGTCATTTATACATCTGGTACAACTGGGAAACCTAAAGGCGTGATGGTACCTTATAAAGGTGTAATCAATCGCTTGAATTGGATGATTGATGAGTTTAACGTAAGTGAACAAGAAAAAGTGTTGTTTAAAACACCATTTACATTTGATGTATCCGTTTGGGAAATTTTTGGTTGGGCTATGGTCGGAGGTCAAGCAGTGTTATTACCTTCAGGTGAAGAAAGTAATCCGGCAAAAATTACAAAACTTATTGAACAACATGATATTACGATGGTTCACTTTGTGCCATCAATGTTAAGTGTCTTTATTGATTTTATTAAAGCGTCTAACAATGTCGCAGCTATATCTTCAGTGAATAATGTTTTGGCGAGTGGTGAAGCGTTAAAAACTGAACACGTTAATCGTTTCAATGAGCGTATTGGTAGTCCTAATGAGACGTTGCTTATTGATTTATACGGCCCAACTGAAACATCTATAGAAGTTATTTATTACCCATGTCACGCCGATAAAATCTATGACACCATACCTATCGGTAAGCCCATTGCCAATATTCAAGCTTTAATTTTGAATGAAGATAATAATTTATTAGGTATTGGTGTAGCAGGCGAGCTGTGTATTGGTGGAGTTGGAGTCACAGATGGTTATTTAAAACGACCTGAATTAACAGCCGAACAATTTATCGATAATCCTTATGGTGAAGGTAAATTATATCGAACAGGCGATTTAGCTAAATGGAGCGAAGATGGCAATATAGAGTATATCGGACGTATCGATGAACAAGTAAAAATACGTGGTTATCGTATTGAGCTTGGGGAAATCGAAAGTTTATTACGACAAATGGATAATGTATCGGATGTTGCAGTAGTGGCCAAGCCAGTTCAAGGTTCTGAGTTGGCAATTTGTGCTTATTTGGCTTCTGAAGAGACACTTGATTTTAATAGTACTAAGTCACTTTTAGCGAAAAAGTTACCGGAATATATGATTCCGTCCTACATGATGCAATTAGAACAATTACCAGTAACAACTAATGGTAAATTAAATAAAAAAGCTTTGCCTGACATTAAAATAGAAACAAAAACGTATGTTGCACCATCGACGGATATGGAGGTTGAAATAGCCAAAACTTTTGCTCAAGTGTTGAATGTACCTCAAGTTAGTGTACAAGATAGTTTCTTTGAAATTGGTGGACATTCTTTAAGAGCTATTAGTGTAATTAATGATATAGAAAGTCGTATGGGTATACGATTACCATTAAAAGCTATCTTTGAACATCCAAGTGTAGCGCAATTAGCCACAGTCGTTGAAGCGCAAGCCAAAGAGGCAGTAGGACATGACATTCCACAAGCTACAGACAAACCTTATTATCTGACGTCATCACCACAAAAACGACTTTATGTGTTACATGAGATGACGGATAGTCCAACGGCTTATAATATGCCAAGTATGCTAGAAATACGTGGGGATGTCGATATCACACGTGTACAAGAGGTTTTCCAAACATTGGTTAATAGACATGAAGCGTTAAGAACACATTTTGAGACGATTGATGGTGAACCAGTACAAGTCATTGAAGAACAAGCGACGATTAGCGTAGATTACGAAGTAGCACATACTGAAGATTATGATAGTTTGTTGACGGCTTTTGTACGTCCATTTAATTTAGCACAAGCCCCGTTACTGAGAGTGAAAATCGTTAAATGTGCAGAACAGCGTTTTATTTTATTATTTGATATGCATCATATTATTTCCGATGGTTTATCAATTAATATTATCATCAAAGAATTCTCAGCACTTTATCAAGGTTATGCATTAGAAGAATTAAAAGTGCAATACAAAGATTATAGTGAATGGATGCACACACGTGATCTAACGAGTCAACGTACTTATTGGTTAGAACAATTTAAAGAGGAAGCACCCTTTTTAGATTTACCTTATGACCATGCTAGACCGAATAAACAAAATTTTGATGGGCGTTCTATTACAGTGCGTATGCCTGATGAAACACGTAGTGCTATTAGTCAGTTAGCGCAAACAACAGGCAGTACAGATTATATGATTTTACTAACGTCATTCATGGTATTATTACACAAATATAGTCGCCAAGAAGATGTTGTGATCGGTAGTCCAATTTCCGGACGTACACACAAAGATACTGAAAATATGTTAGGGATGTTTGTTAATACATTAGCTATGCGTGGTTATCCTGAACGTAATAAATCCTTTAACCAATTGTTGTCTGAAACGAAAGATGCATCTATAAAAGCGTTTGATAATCAGGAATATCCACTTGAAGCTTTAGTAGATGAAATTGTAGAAAAACGTGATTTAACGCGAAATCCGTTGTTTGATGTCTTATTTACGCTACAAAATAATGAACAACAAAAATTAGAAATCAATAATTGGGCGATTGAACCTAAGGCGGCTACACATACTGATGCGAAGTTTGATTTGAGTATGACTATAGAAGATGGTGAACACTATGATGTGTCATTAGAATATGCGAGTGAATTATTTGAAGAGGCAACGATTCAACGTATGCTTGGTCACTTCTTCGAAATTTTAGTTAATATCACGACAAATCCTGAACAAAAAATTAGTGACATTGACATAGTTACAGAGTCAGAAAAAACGACAATTTTTAATGATTTTAACGACACACAAGTTAACTTAAATAATACACAAACATTTGTCGAACGCTTTGAAGCACAAGTGGCGAAAACACCTGAACAAACTGCAATTATGTATGAAGGCGCAAGCTTAACGTATCGTGAATTAAACGAACGTGCGAATCAATTAGCGCGTGTGTTACGAGCACAAGGTGTAGTAGCAAATCATTTAGTTGGTTTAATGACAAACCGTCGTTTAGAAATGATGATTGGTATATACGGTATTTTGAAAGCTGGTGGTGCTTATGTACCAGTAGATCCTAACTATCCTAGTGATCGTGTGAATTATATTTTAGGAGATAGCCAACCGGACGTCTTATTAACAGATCATAATTTAGACGCTTCGATTGATTATGACCAACAAGTTATTAATTTAACAGATTCAGCCGTATATGAGAACCAAGCCAAAACAAATCTACCACATGCCACTGATGTGACAGACTTAATGTATGTCATTTATACGTCGGGCACAACAGGTAAGCCGAAAGGTGTAATGGTACCATACAAAGGTGTTATGAATCGCCTGAATTGGATGATAGATAAATATCACTTCAGTGCGCATGATACTGTGTTATTTAAAACACCATTTACGTTTGATGTGTCGGTATGGGAAATCTTTGGATGGGCAATGGTTGGCGGTCAAGCTGTACTACTACCTTCAGGTGAAGAAAGTAATCCGGAAAAAATTGCCGCACTCTTAGAACATCATCTCATTACAATGGTGCACTTTGTACCGTCAATGCTTGGGGTCTTTATCGACTTTATTAAAAATACGAATAAGCAACAAGCTATCGCTTCAGTTAATCACGTACTCGCAAGTGGTGAAGCGTTAAAACCAGAACAAGTAAATCAATTTAACACGATTATTGGTACACCAAATAATACTTTGTTACTTGATTTATATGGTCCGACAGAAGCATCAATTGAGGTTATTTATTACCCATGTCATGCTGGACAAACGTATGACACTATTCCAATCGGTAAGCCAATTGCTAACATTCAAGCATATATTATGAATGAAGATAATAACTTAATGGGGATCGGTGTTCCCGGCGAGTTATGTATCGGTGGTGTAGGTGTCACAGATGGTTATTTAAATAGACCTGATTTAACGCAAGAAAAATTTATAGATAATCCATTTGGTGAAGGTAAATTGTACCGTACCGGTGATTTAGCGAAGTGGAGTGCAGAAGGTAATGTTGAATATCTTGGACGTATTGACGAACAAGTAAAAATCCGTGGGTATCGTATTGAACTTGGTGAAATCGAAAGTACTTTAGGTCAAGTCGATGGGATTTCGGATGTGGCTGTCATCGCCAAAGCAGTCGTTGGTGACGAATTATCAATTTGTGCATATCTAGTGTCAGATGATGCGATTGATATAGAAACGATTAAAGCAACACTTGGACAAAAGCTACCAAGTTATATGGTACCGACTTTTATGACGCAACTTGAACAATTGCCTGTAACAGCCAATGGTAAATTAAATAAAAAAGCATTACCAGATATTAAAGTAGAAACAAAGGCTTATGTTGCACCAACAACACCAGAAGAAGCAAGTATCACTCAGGCTTTTGAAACTGTTTTACATTTAGAACAAGTCAGTGTATATGATGATTTCTTTGAAATTGGCGGACATTCATTAAAAGCAATAAGTGTAGTCAATGAAATTGAAAGTCATCTAGGGGTAAGACTGCCACTTAAAGCAATTTTTGAGAATCCTACTGCAGCCCAACTTGCAAAAGTAGTACTCAATAGTAGTGACAAAGCCCATACTCAAGCGATTGCTCCGGCTGAACATAAAGCACATTACTATGCATCATCACCACAAAAACGTTTATATGTGTTAAATGAAATGGTATCTGGTCAAACAGCATACAATATGCCGAGCATTTTAGAAATTCATGGGAACGTTGATGTAGAGCGTGTACAAGAGGCATTCCAAGCGTTAATTGACCGTCATGAATCATTACGCACACATTTCGAAGCGATTGATGGCGAGCCAGTACAAATTATTAATGAGCAAGCAGAAATCGCAGTGGATTATGAAGAAAATGCTAATCCTGATTATGATGCTTTATTAGAGGATTTTGTAAAACCATTTGATTTAGCGCAAGTACCATTGTTACGCGTGAAAATTGTGAAACAAGCAGAGCAGCATTATATTTTACTCTTTGATATGCACCATATTATTTCAGATGGTTTTTCTATTAATTTAATTATGAAAGAATTCTCTGCATTATATCAAAACCAAGCATTAACACCATTGACAGTACAATATAAAGATTATAGTGAGTGGATGCACAATCGCGATATGAGTGCACAACGTGCTTTCTGGTTAGCTCAATTTGAAGAAGAAGCACCAGTACTTGATTTGCCTTATGATCGTGCGCGTCCAAATAAACAAAGCTTTATTGGTGGGACAGTCTCAGTGGATGTGCCAGCGAAAATCACTCAAGACATCCATCAATTAGCACAAGAAACAGGTAGTACTGATTACATGATTTTATTATCATCGTTTATGGTGTTATTACACAAATATAGTCGTCAAGAAGATATCGTCATCGGTAGTCCAATTTCAGGACGGACACATAAGGATACTGAAAGTATGTTAGGAATGTTCGTTAATACGTTAGCAATGCGTGGCTATCCAACACGACAAAAAACATTTAATCAATTATTGGCCGAACTCAAAGAAACGTCGTTACAAGCATTTGATAATCAAGAGTATCCACTTGAAGCGTTGGTAGATGAAATTGTGGAAAACCGTGACTTAACACGTAATCCATTATTCGACGTACTATTCACACTACAAAATAATGACAAACAGAGCATAGACATTGAAGATTGGAACATTGAAACTAAAGAAGCAACAAACACCAATGCGAAATTTGATTTGAATATGACTATCGAAGAAGGCGACACGTATAAAGTATTATTAGAATACGGTAAAGAGTTGTTTGATGCTGAAACAGTGCAACGTATGCTCGGACATTACATGGAAATATTAAAAAATGTTACGCAAAATCCACAACTTAATATTGGAGAAATTGAAATTATTACCGCAGCAGAACAAACTGAAATCTTTGAAGTCTTTAATGATACGGCTGAATCGTTGAATAATTCGCAAACGTTTGTAGAACGCTTTGAAGCACAAGTGGCACAAACCCCACAACAGACGGCAATTACGTATGAAGGAGAAAGTTTAACGTATAGTGAGTTAAACTCAAGAGCGAATCAACTTGCATATCGTTTACGCGAATTAAGCGTACAGCCAGATGACCTTGTAGGTCTTATGACATATCGCCGTTTAGAGATGATGGTTGGTATTTTCGGTATTTTAAAAGCTGGTGGCGCTTATGTGCCAGTCGATCCAAATTATCCGGTTGAGCGTATCGAATTCATGTTAGAAGATAGTCAACCAGACGTCTTAATAACAGACCATACACTTAATAGTGAATTAGCTTATGATAATACTGTTATTGACCTATTAACTACAGATTTAACTACATTGCCGAAAGATAATTTACCGCATGTCACAGATGTGTCGAACCTTATGTATGTAATTTATACATCTGGTACAACAGGTAAACCTAAAGGTGTCCTTGTTCCATACGAAGGTGTCCTTAATCGCCTGAATTGGATGATTGATAAATATAATTTCGATGAAAGTGACATTATATTATTCAAAACACCATTTACATTCGACGTATCAGTGTGGGAAATTTTCAGTTGGGCAATGGTTGGTGGCCAAGCTGTACTACTTCCGAGTGGTGAAGAAGTGAATCCAGAGAAGATTATGAACTTAATTCATGATCATCATGTGACGATGGTTCACTTTGTGCCTTCAATGTTAGGTGGCTTTATCGATTACATTAAATCGACGGACAATGTGGCTAGTTTAGCATCATTAGAAACATTGTTAGCAACAGGTGAAGCGCTTAAACCTGTACTTGCAAATGAATTTAACACTGTAATTGGAAAAAGAAATGATACATTACTCGTCGACTTGTATGGACCAACAGAAGCATCGATTGAGATGTTACACTATCCTGTCCCTCATAGTAAGACACATGAAGTGATACCAATTGGTAATCCAATTGCAAACGTACACGCACATGTCATAAATGAAGATAATAAGTTGATGGGGATTGGTGTTCCGGGAGAACTGTGTATTAGCGGTATCGCTGTAACAAGAGGTTATTTAAATCGCCCTGAATTAACTGCTGAAAAATTCATTGATAATCCATTTGGCGACGGTAAACTTTACCGTACTGGTGACTTAGCAAAATGGCGTGGCGACGGAATGGTGGAATACTTAGGTCGTATGGATGAACAAGTGAAAATCCGTGGCTATCGTATTGAACTGGGAGAAATTGAAAGTGTCTTAGGTAAAATGAGTGCAATTACTAATGTTGCAGTTGTTGCTAAACCAATGGCTGGTTCTGATTTAGCACTATGTGCGTATCTCGTTGCCGAAGAAACATTAGATTTTGAAGCTATTAAAGTAGCATTAAATCAGCAATTACCAGAATATATGGTGCCAGCTTATATGATGCAATTAGATGCGCTACCAGTAACAGTAAATGGTAAGTTGAATAAGAAATCATTACCAGAAATCGAAGTCGAAAGTGCTACTTATATTGAACCAAGCAATGATATGGAAACTACAGTCGCTGAAGCGTTTGAAACAGTATTGGACAGAGAACGCGTGAGCATTCAGGACAGTTTCTTTGAAATTGGCGGAGATTCAATTAAAGCTATTAAATTAACGTCGCTACTCTCTAAATCATATAATATTTCTATTAAAGATATTTTCGAATTACAGACCGTTGAAAGTATTAGTAAAGCATTAATCGAACGTGCAGATACTAATATTATGGCTAAATTGAGTGCTTTAAAAGAAGTAACAGTAGAGCATGAACATCGTTTCAGTAGCGACTTTATGAATGAAGTAAATGACTACAAAGAGAAAAGTGCTCAGCAATATCAAGCTATTGATAAAACAGCGGTTAAACGAGATAAAAAAGTATTGTTAACAGGTGCTACAGGGTACTTTGGTATTCATGTCTTAAAAGATTTACTTGCGCGCACAGATTTTACTATTTATGTCATGGTGCGTAATAGTAATGAGTTAAGTGGTGAATCAAAACTTAACAATAATTGGCAGTATTACTTCAATGCTCAATTGAATTCAGCAGATACTAGTCGTATTCATTTAGTGGAGGGTAATATTGAAGCGGATGGCCTAGGTTTTGCAACGCAAACTTATGATTATTTAGCAAACAACATCGATATTATTATTAATGCTGCAGCTAATGTTAATCACTTTGCCACGGAAGCTTCGTCTTATGACACGAATGTTAATGCAATAAATAATATAGTTGATTTTGCCAAAGACCAAAAACTAAAAGAAATCCATCATATGTCAACGATGTCTATTGCTTCTGGTCATATCGAAGACAAAAAACAAGTGACGTTCTCGGAAGATGATATTGATTTAGGCCAAAAACCGAATAACGTATATTTAGATGGGAAAATTGAAGCTGAAAAACGCTTAGTAGCATATCGTGACGAAGGTGTAGAAACGAATATTTACCGTTTAGGTAATTTACAATGTGACTCTGAAACAGGTATTTTCCAAAAAAATGAAGAAAATAATGCCTTTTATAGTATTATCAAATCATTTAAAAAGTTACAAAAATTCCCTAACTTAGCACATGATGATGTTGATTTCACACCTGTTGATCAAGCAGCACAAGCGTGCAACAAGTTGATTTTGAATAATCAACTACGCAACGAAACGCACCATATTTATAACAATCAATTATTATCATTGAAAACATTGATGGACGTCTATAACGACAACAATCATCGTATCGATGATATTCAGTGGAATGACTTTATGGATTACTTGATGCAGTGTATCGAACAAGGTGTAATGAGTGATGAAATCAATGACTTCTTATTACACACTGGTATTTTAGATAATACATTGTTTAACAAATCACATTTTGAAATCTTAGATTATAAAACAAACTTCGTGTTAGAACGATTAGATTTCCAATGGAAACCAACTAGTACAGAGACATTAGAGAAAATGATTAACCATCCTAAAAATAATTTTTAACAGTTAGGTAAGTGTTTAATAGTTGTACCATTTAACATGCGATGATCACACTGAAGATTTGGGTTACGTGTCGTTGTAATCATTTATGTAAGAGCATGCCGGAATTCACCAGTTGGATTCTGAGATGCTCTTGCATTTACATAATTTACTTAATGGGATGTGTCAGCATGGACGTAACAATTTACGTATTGAACACGAGTAATGCCGAGTATCAACATAAACAATATCAGCGATGGTACTCTCAACAATTTAAGCACTTTTGTATTGCTCAACATACAGGTTGTAATATGAAAGATATTACTTTGCATCGAGGCGAATATGGTAAACCGTTAATCACTACACCATCCCAATACTACTTTAATACTTCCCATACTAGTGGTTATTCTGTATGTATTGTGAGTGATTATAATGTTGGTGTAGATATCGAGAAAATAGCACCCATTGATTTATCAATTCCAGATAAATATTTTGCTGTAGAAGAAGCCCACTATATTAGAGCAGGTCGCATTGAGCAACAATTACTACGATTTTATGAACTCTGGACATTAAAAGAATGTTATTTAAAGTTAATTGGTACAGGATTGTATAAATCATTAGATTCATTTGCGATTGTGCCAGGCCATAACAACTATAGTATCAAAGATGATATGGCAACTCGGCCTGATCAACTATCAGTCTTTTCTCGGCAATTTAATAGAGATTATAGGTTGTCTATCATTATGGACACAGCAACAGCTAGCACTTTAAATGTCGAAATAACAAATATCACGCCAACATTTAACAAAGATTTTATACTTTAAGGGGTTGAGTATATGGTAAAAACAACATTATTTTGTATTCCATTTGCAGGAGGCAATAAGTCATTATATTATCCATTGAAGGATAAACTCCCAAGTGATATCATCTTAAAACCCTTAGAATTACCTGGTCGAGGTGAACGGTCAATAGAAGAACCATTAGAAGAAATTGAAGATATGGTGGATGATTTAGTAAAACAAATCATGCAAGAACGACCGGAAAAATTTATCATATTGGGTTATAGTTTAGGGACAATTTTAGCTTACGAAATATATTTTAAACTTTCAGAAATAGGTTATACGGCACCACAACATATGATTTTATGTGCATGTGAGCCAATAGGTTATACAGAGCGCAATAATAACATTGAGCATATGAATGATCTAGAATTTAAACGCTTCATCCAAAATAAAGGTGGGACACCGGAAGAAGTGCTAAATCATGAGGAGTTATGGGATTTAGTGAAGCCATCACTAAAAAATGACTTTTTAGCTATTGATAATTACCACAATAGTCAACATGAAGACAAAGTAGAGACGACATTGTCTGTATTTGTCGGTGAAAACGATGATATAGCAACTGACACTGTCTATAAATGGTCGGAATTGACGGAAGCCGCAGTAGATTACAAATTTTTCCATGGGGACCACTTCTTTATTAATAATTCGTATGATCAACTGAGCGAGGAAATTAAAGCGCTTATTAATTAACTTCGCATTGATAAATGTAATTACCATAAAAATCTACTATCATTTATATTTTCCAATACAACGTATTGACAAATGACAGGCTATTTTATATTATTGATAGTGCACATATACACACACACAAGATTTTGCCGATACTTCACACATATCTATAAAAAATCTTTTAATAATAATAGAAATGATAACTAACAATCACAACACACACATAGTGATTGATAAACATTCTAATAATTGAGCGTATAAAAAACAAATTATCGTAAAAGGAGGCAGTTAACCATGGCAGGTGGACCAAGAAGAGGCGGACGTCGTCGTAAAAAAGTTTGTTATTTCACAGCAAATGGTATTACACACATCGACTATAAAGACACAGAATTATTAAAACGTTTTATTTCTGAGCGTGGTAAAATTTTACCTCGTCGTGTAACAGGCACTTCAGCTAAATATCAACGTATGTTGACTATCGCTATCAAACGTGCTCGTCATATGGCATTATTACCATATGTTAAAGAAGAACAATAATAAATATTGTATCTGCAAAACCCTCTAGTAAACAGACTAGAGGGTTTTTTGTGTTTTATTTGGAGATTTTATCTATTACATCATTGTTGGATAAGTCTAATATAAAATCCGAATGTTTTAATAAATCGTTATTTATTTTTTTGGTGCCTATTTTAACTAGTTTAATTTGAATACCATCTCTTCTTGCTTGTTTTAATGCAGGGATAAAATCAGCATCTCCAGTAACCATATATATTCTATCTACTATATTGTTATTTGATAGCCAGGCAACATCTAAACCAATCTTTATATCTACACCTTTTTGTTGGAAATCAGGTGTGAAATCATCATCAGTTAACTTTGAAGTGTCTTTAATTATACCTTTTCTAATTTTTTCTAGAACTGGATTTTTTAGTTTCCAACCTCTAAAGAAAGTGTCCCCAAGCCTCATAGCAACAAAATCTTTGTTTGATAATTCGGTGATAAGGTTACTGGAATATTTATTAATTTGAGATTCTGAAAAATTTATTTTATCTTTTGAAATGGGTTTGTCTACAGTTTGTTTATTTGGGCTACCTTGATAATAAAAAATTCTAAAAAGTTCTTCGTCATTTGAATTAATAAGATTAGTTAAAAAATTATATTGATCTTCTAGGTTTGGATATTGTGTAGAAGATTGTGCATCTCTTATTCTATGTAATAAAAATTGTCCATCAACTATTATTGCTACTTTTTTCATGACTATCCCCTTTTATAAAAAAAGCCCTGCCCAAGTATATTAAATGGCAGAGCTACAGGTATTTTAGTATTTTTATAGGTCTGTATTCGTGACCTTATGCTAAATATAATACATCCCAGTTTAAATATAGTCAATTCTAACTATCAATCTTTTCTAACTTCTTTATCATATCCCTACGGTATCATTATCTTCTTTATTATCATTTCCAATTAGTGAACTGTCCAAAATTTGGAAACCATTCTTGAGTACATATGCGTAACAACTCACAGGTGATATAATAATGAAGTCGCCTATTCCTCAGGCGTCAAGTTGACGTAGAGAGGAGGTGTATAAAGTGATACTTATTTTCGTTCACATCATAGGGCCAGTCATTAGTGGCTGTGCCATCGCGTACTTTACTTATTGGCTAAGTAAACGCAATAAAAACTAGGCGACCTTAAGCCACACCAACAAAAATCCCCTCACTATGACAGTAGTGAGGGGATTGGTGTATAAGTGAATACTTATTTTCGTTACGCATATTATAACACCATAGTGAATGGGAATGCAAAAATAGTTAACTGAGATATTTCTGTATTTCTTAATTAGCCTTATACCTAATATGATTTTGTTTCTTTTTCACTACAATTACTCTTCTTAGTTAAGATTTTCTTTGATAAGTACATATAAGCAGTTAACATTAGAAAAGCTACAAAGAAAATAGTAATAGCAAGTGCAATTGTGAAGTTATTAATAAACTTAACTATAACTATCAAAACAAAACCAATAGATATAAAATCAATAAAACTATGTATTTGAACTTTTCCTTTTTTATAATGCTTAGGAATATCTTCTTCAAAACCAAAATAAATATTGATTAGTATATCGTATGTAGCTTTCATTGAAGTACCAAAGAATAATGTTGCTAGTGTTAATACTAAAGGGTTCATATATTCCGCATCATTAGGTAAATTATCTATGTAATTATAAACAAAAAAATATAATAGATATAGTATAGTTTTCACCTATCTTATCTCTTAACATTTAACTATAGAGTATACTCCCAATGTAAATAGGACTATACAAAAAGTAACAACACCTGCAATTATTATAACACTTGATGTGAAGAGCCCTAGAAAGAAAAATGATTTATTACAATGTATTAGTAGAATAAAAATTTTGTACTGGCACTTTAATAAATCTATACATAGTATTACACCTCTCACGTTTCAGATAATGTGAGAGGTGTAATCAAATATGAAAAGATCAAATTCGTATTTTTAAAACTACAAACATTAGCATATTTAATTAAAATAGCATCATGATTTCAATCTTTGTTTGGCTGAATGTATGTGTTTATTTACTTTTACTGGCTGTTCAACTTTTCCTAAACCAAAGTCTGGCATATTAATATAAATATTTTCATATGCTTGAGCTTTGACGTTATACGTTTCATGATAAAATCCAACAGCATCATTATTTTGAGTACGTTTCATAAATTTTTTCCAAGCTTTAAGATGATTGGGCATTTTTGAATAGGCGAGTAGCTTGTCATTCGATTCCCAATATTGCACTACTATATTTCCACGATATTTAAAAAACATTTCGAAAGATAAGCACCCCAGTGATTTATCACTCATTAATTCTTTCATCATTGGTGGCATAGCTAAAAAGACTGGTAGCCATTTGTGAACTGCGAACCATTTGTTGACACGCATGCCTATAAGAAATACAGTTACATCTTTATGAGGTAAAACAGTGTATCTACCATTATTCATACTAATCAGTCCTTTGCTTTTTTTAGTTGTTTATTAATAGCTTCAATATCTTTTTGATTTTTAGTATTAAGTATTTTCCAAATCACTACATAAATAATCACAAATATTATAATAAATATGACGATTGCCGAGATTTTGAAAGGAAACCAACCAGCTAGTATTGCTAAAGGAAAGAAGATAAAAAGCATGATGATAAAGTGAAGCATGGTGGTTTTTACTCGTGTATATCGCAAATGTGAAAAGACTAAACTGCTCGTGCTGAAAGTAATACCTAACAATATCCAAATCACTACAGCTATAATAAATGTTTGGATTTCAGTTAAGTGTTCATTGTAGATTTCCCCCATAAAAGAATGCGGATTGACTGGGTCATAGCTACCATCAGCAAAGATCAGTGAAAATATTATAGAGATTAAAACCCCTAGTGCAATGCCCATAGTACTTCCCATCAATAAACGTTTCATAATTTTAATGCCTCCTTAATAGACTTTAAATATCTTCTGGAAGAATACGTAGAGTCATTGTTGGTAAATATAATTTCGATAATGCCGTTTTTATTTAAAACTAAGTGATCGATAAACATTGTATTGATAATTTCAGATTTAGATATTTGTAAAAAATGACTTGCTAAATGTTCTTTAACTTTATAAAGTCGTTCATTTAAAATAAAAGTACCTTTTAATGTATAAATTTTTAGTAACCTATTTTCAAAACGAAAACTATATATATCGTGTTGCGCAATAAAATAAATATCATTGTTGAGATCACGAACTTGGTAACTTGGCTGATTATAAAAATCATTAATGAGAGTCAATAATTTATCGATATCATAGTTGTGTTTATTACATGTAATGAGCAATTCATCGTGTGTCATTTGTTCACTATAGTCAACTTGAATTTTCAATTCCGTCTCCCCCTTAAAGTAAGTTAATCAAATTTATAACAAAATTACTATAGCAATTGAACAAGTGGTGCACTATACAAGCTAAGTGGTATGGTGATGTAGTTCTGATTCATTGTGTAGTGGTTAACAATAGTACGTAATTAAAAGTATGAGGTTCGTACATATGAGTAGCTAAAATGTAATGGTGACAAGTTGTACGATAAAAGTGGATTGTGTGAAAAAACACGATATAAATAATGGCGTCGCTTTTAAATAAGGTGTAGACAATAAAGAATATTTCCCAAGAAATAACAAAAGCTACACCTAAGCATAGTGTTATAACTAGGTGTAGCTGCTTGTGCTCACAATATCAGAAGGGGACATTTTAGCGATTGTATTCACTACGCAGTAAACTGAAAACATAGCTATCTGAATATGAGCCGTTTAATTTTTCATTTTGTCTTAATATGCCTTCTTGTGTAAAACCAAGTTTTTTAGGAATGTTTTGGCTTTTCGTGTTTCGTGTTGCAGTACTGATTTCAATACGATTAAGCTTTAATTCTGTAAAACAATAATCTATTAAAAATTGTGTGCATTCAGTCATGATACCTAACTTTTGGTAGTCTTGATGTAGGTAATAACCAATTGAGGTAGTTTCATTTAACCAATTTATATAATGTAAACCGATGACACCTACTAATTTATCGTTATACCAAATGCCACAATGAAAGCCATCATGTGCAACGAATTGTTGTAATGCTGATTTAATAAATTGTTTCGTATCATCACTGCTTTTCGTTAAATTAACAAATGGTAACCATTCAGCCAAGTATGTACGAGATTCATCGACGACATTAAATAAAGCTTGAGTGTCGGATTCTTCTAATATTTTTAAACTTAATTGCTTATTAATATATGTTTTGAACATTGTACCCCTCATTTCATCTGCATTGTATTGTTTAAGTTTACACTAAATTGCTATAGTGGTGAACAGGAGTAGGTGTAATTTGGATAAATTAAAAATTGTGAACATATAGGTACTCATGTACAATTAATTTCAAATCCAGTATACATAGAGGGTGATGTTAATGAAAAAAGTTGTTGTTATGGGTTCTTCTGGTTCAGGAAAATCTACTTTGTGTCGCACATTAGCTAGCGAATTGCAATTACCGCTATATCACTTAGATGTGCTTTTTTGGAAGCCTAAATGGATAATGACAAGTGAGGATGAACAAGAAGAAATATTACAAAACATCATACCCAAACAATCATGGATTATAGATGGTAGTTATAGTGCTTGTTTAGCAGAGCGACTAAGCGCAGCAGATACTGTTATTTTTTTAGATTTGCCTCGTAAAATTTGCCTTTTTAGAATAGCTAAAAGATTATTGCAAAATTTAGGTAAGACACGAAAAGATATGGGTGAAGGATGTAAAGAAAGATTTAATCTAGAGTTTATTAAGTACATTTGGGATTATCCAAAAAAGCGTAAACCGTACATTTTAAACACAATAAAGCAAACAGTAAATCAGCAAAATGTCCATATTTTAACGAGTCCAGCTGCAGTTAAAGTGTTTATAGTTGCTAAGAAAATTGAGAATGAGAGGGAGAATTAACATGAATATCGTCGTTTATTGTGGTGCGAGTAAAGGAAACAAACAAGAATATGAAGACAGTGCGGTTCGATTAGGCGAATGGATAGCTAAAAATAATCACACTTTAGTATTTGGAGGGGGCAATGCAGGCTTAATGGGTACTGTAGCCAATACAGTAATACAACATCACGGCAAGACAATTGGAGTTATGCCTACATTTTTACAAGAGCGAGAATTAGCACATGATCAATTAGATGAACTTATTATTGTAGACAGTATGTCAGTAAGAAAAGAAACGATGTTAGCAAAAGGAGATGTTTGTATTGCCCTACCCGGAGGCCCAGGTACATTAGAAGAAATTACAGAAGTCGTTTCATGGACAAGAGTAGGCCAGAATAACAATCCTTGTATTTTCTTTAACACTGATAATTATTACGATTTGATCCAACAATTCTACGATCAAATGGTTACGAACGCATTTTTAACACAAAAAGATAGGGATAAGATTTTATTTTCTGATGCTTTTGATGAAATTGAAGACTTTATTGCGAATTATAAATCGCCGACAGTAAGAACGTACTAGCTATAGTAAACAATTTTGAATGAAAGTTTTACTGTGAAATTAACAGACATCATTTTACTTTTGGCACACTAATTATTACTGTTTATTGGTGGAACGTTTACAATCAACAGAATATCCAGTATTTTTAAAGTTACAATTGATCAGCGTGCTGTTCAATTGTGTGTCTCTCTTTTTTATATTGTACGTATTTTTAATAGTCTGAGCACTCTGAAGAGAATGCTCTCAAAACGTAAACAAACCCTTCGCTAATTAATGCGAAGGGTTTATTTGATAGCGAATAAACTTTGAATAAATAATCTGGGCAGTACTTTTGGCAGACTCCTACGGAAATAGCACTCACCGAAGTCTACAGGATAAGGCAGTGCCCGTGGAAAGCGTGCACCAAAAAACTGACAACAAAGTCGAAAATTGACTGTGAGCCACCTTGAAAAGAGTGTTCTTATTTTATTAATCTTTTTAATAAAACTTTACGAAAATGAAAACTAAGTGACATTAAAACATTGTAACATATATGATATATTAAAAATTGAATAGACAACTATTTATTTGTTTTAACAATATGATTGAATGACACTATTACAAGGAAAAGAGAACTACTTTTACGTCTTTAATGTGTGGTCATTTAATTTAAAAGTGATTAGAATACGCTTTGTCTATCACTACTAGAAACAAAAAATAAAGTGCTAATAAAATTTTATTTGGTAACGTATTAAATTCATTACATATAGGTATAAAAACGTAATATAGTTTTATACTCATGTAATAGTGTAGCTTATGTCACTGTGTTATGGTTTATTAGGAATTTAGTTAATAAAAAAATAAACAATTAATTATAAAATTATTTATTTGAAAGGAAACTATTATGACTAAGGTTGTTACATATACATGTCTATTGATTGCTGTAATGTTAGTGTACGTCGTTGTGCAAAGTAATGGTAATACTGCAAAAGCAACAGCAAAAGTAACACATACAGAAGCAATGGACTATGCGGAATCATTAGAAGGAAAAGGCTGGGACTATGACAATGAATATGGTTGGCAATGTTTTGATTTAGTAAACATGCAATGGGATTATTTGTTTGGTCATGGCTTGGAAGGGGATTATGCTAAAGACATCCCAACGGAAAATAATTTTGATGGTGAAGCAACAGTACATAAAAGTACAGAAGGGTTTAAAGCACAAAAAGGCGATATCGTAGTTTTTAATGAAAATTACGGTGGGGGCGCTGGTCACACGGCAATTGTCACAAATGGTAATGAAGATGGTAACTATCAAAAGTTTGAATCTTTAGATCAAAACTGGGAAGGCAAAGGTGCTGAAAAAGAAGAAGTCGCACATAGAGTAGTTCATGATTATGAAAGTGAAATGTGGTTTATTCGCCCGGAATATAAATAATAAAAGGGTTAATGACAAAATTAAGTTAATGATTTTATTTAGGAAAATTTTAAATTTAATTGATCATTTACTTGACTTTACATTAAATTTACATTAAATTAAATATAGACAATAATTCTATCTATTTTTGGGGCGAGTGCTATCTAGTACTCGTCCTTTTTTATGCGTATTACTATCTAAAGACGCATGATTGAACTAAGTTTGATATAGTTATAGTCATCGTTATTTTGTGGTGCTACATAGTATTAATCATTGAACAAATTGTGTGAATTTTATTAAGAATCAGAAATTAAGTTGCACAATTCATAAGTGTAAGTTTATAATTAACAAGAGGTCTATAAGTGTAATAGGCCTCGCTGCTCAGACAACAACCGGGGTAAGTATATAATTTTATATACTTACCTCTTCTATGTTAGCTATAAAACAGAAAAGTTTCTCAAAATATAAAAATAGAGTTATTGTATTGTGTTGTTATTTTTGCTATGCTTAACTTTGAAGATACACATTAGTTGTATTTTCGCCCTTTTGGCCGCCTTCGGGTGGCTTTTTTTATTTGTAACAAAAAATAATTGTATATATATCAAAAAAAGCGTTGCAAAAGTAAGTTTGCAATATATATAATATTGTTAGAATCAGTTTTTTGAATACTCTCTCTTTTCACTGATTCTAATAACAAACTATTGTAAGTCTTGGGGCAGGTACAAGAGTGCTTGCCTTTTTAGTTATAGGAGTAGATTGAGATGAAGAGCTATATGTATAGTATTCTTAAAAGTATAGTTTTGGCATTATGTATTTTTCTATTCATGATAGTAATTTGTGGTATAGAGGATTGGCTAGGTATTACTATTTTTTCTATACTAATAATGATTACCAGTTGTATATCAAATATTGTGGAAGCTAAACATAAAAGCAAACATAATTAGAGGATAGAAATGACAGACGCGATGGCGTCTTTTTTTAATTTTGGTGAAAAGTTAATGATTAAAAGTGAGCGGGTATAGTATGATTGACTAAGAAATGTAAATTAAGGAGAGGAATTATATGTTGATAACAGCAATAGTTTTCATCATTGTGGGGCTGATTTTATTAATCGTAGGTAAAAAAACCTCTCAACAAAGATCAGGTAAAAAACAAAGTTTCATCAGTTTTGGGGTAGTCTGTATTGTACTTGGTGTTTTCGCACTTGTAGGACAAATTATTAATGTTACTTTGGATAAGTAGTATGAATTATGAAGCGTCCGGGATATAAATAGCTCTGATTATAAAATAAACCTTACACTAGGCAAGCATGAACAATTAAAATCATAAAATTAACTATAAGCGGACCAATCCTTAATATAGATTGGTCCGCTTATTTTGAGTATGGGGATTTATGTCCTGTGCTCTTTTATAGTTAATTATTTTTTAGCTTGCTCGCCAGCTTTAATGCCTTGGCTTACGGCTTCAGCAAAATCATACATGTCCTGTCGATAATTGTTAGTGTTTTCGCGAGACTCTAAATCGGTATCATCGTCTTCAAAGAAAGATTCCCGCAACCCTTTGGAAATTTCTAATTGCACGCCAGATTTCGATTCATTTTTATTAATGATATTATCGCCGGAATTACCATTTATCATCTCCGGACTATGCGTTGCATTAAAACCTTTGTCTTCTAATTCTTGCTTTATTGCTTTGGCCATTTTTGTATCTTTGCCACCAACGTAAACAATTTCTTTACTTTCATCAACGCCGTGAATAGATATAGCCTCTTCTGATTTTTCAATAATATCAAGTAGTTTGGGTTCATCAAAATTCGTAGAAGTTATGTGTAAGCTTCGATTGTTTGAAGGTAGTAATCCTTCAAAACTGTAGAGTCCAAAGCTTCCTTTTTTGGCAATTAATTTCGCTAGTTCTGAAGTTCCTGGTTCTATACTGCCACCATGAATAGCGGTTATTAAAATATTGTCATCTGTGTCTTTGACATTGATTTGCCAATCTTTACCTTCTTTTGTGTCAGCTTTTAAAGCTGCAAAGTTATCATAAATATCGTTATTATTAGTGTTTTGTTGTTTCGTAATATAAAACCAATATAAGCCACTTAAAAATACTACAATAATAATAAATAGAATTACATAATACAATTTGCCATATAATTTCTTAAAGTGTTTCATACTAACTCCTTTAATCATACAATCCCATAGTGTTTATTACACTATGCAAACTGTATTTTACAATATCAAGCAAGTTATTACCATTTCTAGTTCTTAAAGGGGTATAAATAAAATATAAATATAATTCAATAATTAGGGAATAAGCAACTAATTAAACAGTTACATAATTAAATATAAATGTTGTTGCTAGTGAATAAAGTGATAGTACTTACGAAAATGATAAGAGGGTGGGATGAAAGATGAAAAGAATTTCCATTAATTTTTCTAAGGCTCACAAGAATTTATTACGTGCTAAGCTAGAATATGCTAAATGGCCTGTGCAGTTAGATGAGGACATTAATAATGGTATTTCTATTGAGCAAGTCAAGGAACTCACAGATTATTGGTTGAATGTATATGATTGGTCGAGTTTAGAGCGTCATTTAAATCAGTTTAATCATTATGAAACAGAAGTAGCAGGACAGCATCTGCATTTTATTTATGAACATGGTAAAACCGAACGTCGTATTCCATTGTTATTATTACATGGTTGGCCAGATAGTATTTTACGCTATACGAAAGTGATTGATAGTTTGACTCAAGGCTTTACGCTTAATGGTGAAAAAGTATCTTATGATGTCATTATCCCTTCATTACCAGGGTTTGGCTTTTCTAAATTCCAACATGGTGTAAGCAATGAAGAGATTGCTGAAATTTTAGTACAACTGATGAAACAAGCAGTGGGGGATCGTCCTTTTATAATATCTGGTGGGGATGTAGGTTCAAGTGTCGCACGATATATGGCTTCACAAAGTCCACAAGCGTTGTTAGGACTACATTTAACTGATGTAGGAATCATACGACCATTATTGAAGAAAACACATAGTCTTTCATTAGAAGAGGCTGATTACCAAGAACGTGCGCAAACGTTTTTTGAAACTGAAACAGGCTATATGGAAATTCAAGCGACTAAACCACAAACACTATCATTTGGTATTTCAGATTCTCCTGTGGGTTTGTTGGCTTGGTTAGGTGAAAAATATTGGGCATGGAGTGGTAAAGATCAAAATGGAGACAGTTTACTTTCACCGGAAGACATGATTCACCTTGTGTATTTATATTGGGAGACGAATTGTGCTGCTACAGCTGCCAATGTTTATTTGGAAAATGCGACTAAATTATTACCATTAGCGAACTTAACTGTGGCGACCGGTATTTCATTATTTGAACAAGATGTCATGTTACCGCCGACGACTTATGTGAAAGAACATTATAATTTGACATACTTACACGAAGTAGCACAAGGTGGACATTTCACTGCAATGGAAGTACCTAAACTTTTTGTGAATGAAATTATGGCATTTACTCGGACTGTATGGACAGAATAGCAAAAGACCTTGAGTCAATTTTCTTTCTTAAGCGCACTATTAATATATAAATGAACGCTCAAGTGTTTTATACTACTGAGCGTTCAATTGTTGGGATTAAGTTGTGTAGCTAAGTAAAAGTACAATGATTATTTAACTCGTGGCATTGCTTGCTCAATTATTAATTATCTTTAACAGCAAAATAGTTATCTTCATAGTCTGAGAAGTTGAATACTCTTCCCATAGGTAATGTCATTATTTCACCTACATTAACCCCTTGTTCTGTTAGCGATTGATAGAGATGGTCAAAGTCATTTGTAGAAAAAATTAATGACGGTGTCGTTGTACTGACTCCCATATCCATGGCATCAACTTTCGCTTTGTCTTGTAAGACAACGAGCGTTTGTGCTTGTGTGCTTGGTCGTAATTTGACTACACGCATCTCCATTTCTTCTGTATCTTCAACTATGCTGAAATTTAAATGTTCAGTCCAAAATTGTATCGCTTTATCATGATCGTAAACATAAACCATTATTTCTGCTACGTGGTTCATCATTGCAACATCTCCTCTAATAATGTTGTTTTAATACAATGTAAGTATACCCATTAGTTTTCTGTGGTACTCATGAGACTGATACAGAGTAATGTTTGAGTTAAGATAAAAACGTTAATAACTTATACTGTGTAAATAACTCTTAACAGATTGGGGAATTTTATGGATATTGTAACGAAAATGACGATTGCTGCACCTGCAGAACGTATTTTTGAAGCGTTTGTGGATAAGGATGAAATTGGAGGATTTTGGTTTTCTTCTAGCTCAGAGTCGTGGTCAGAAGGAAAAGAAATAACGTTAATATATGCAGAGTATAACGCTGAAGTAACTATCAATATTAAGGAGTTAGTACCTAATCAATATATTACATTTACTTGGGGCGACAAAACTGTAACGATTACTTTTACCGAACAAGATGGTGCAACATTAGTAACAACTACGGAAAATGGTTTTGATTCGGATGAACTAGAGGTTATGTTAGGGCAAAAGGAAGGATGGGTTTACATGTTAAGTTGCTTAAAAGCATATATAGAACATGGCGTTAAAATTAGAGCGGTATTACAGTAAGAATAAAGGAGTTAGTTAAACATGAAAATTGTAGCAACAAGTATTTTTGTAGAAGACCAAGAACGAGCACGTGATTTTTATACCGAAAAATTAGGATTTGAATTGAAACATGATATAGATATGGGCGATGCTAAATGGTTAACTGTGACTGAACCCAATAGTGACAATCCAGTAGAAATTGTTTTAGAACCTAATGCGCATCCTGTCGCGAAAAACTACCAATTAGGTTTGTTTAATGACGGCATTCCAGTTACGATGTTTGCGACTTCTAATCTAGCTGAAGAGTATGAGGCATTAGTAGCAAGAGGTGTGCAATTTACTACTGAGCCTAAAGAAGTTGAGGGTATTAATCTAGCAGTTTTTGATGATACATGTGGCAACTTAATTCAATTAATTGAACAATAAAAAGAGTTAGAGACATTCAGAGCTCTGACTAAAAAATTAACGCCAATTTCTAGCGCGATAAACTAGAAATTGGCGTTTTCTTTATTCGGAATTACAATAGCAATTTACTTCGATAGTGTAAGAGGAGCTGTGTTGTATTTTTACACAAGTCACTTTGTAACGTGCAGCAGCTAGAGAAACTATATGTTTGAATTATAGTTATAGGCAAGCATACACAACGGTCAAAATCGTAAACTTTTTATTTTGAGAATTCGCTCCTTTGTTTTATATCCAGTTGGAGTACAGTGTGTAAATCATGCAATGTTATTATGCTAAATGGCAATCAGTGCTAATAAAGCAGTTATTCTATCGCGGATATTTTATTAATTTTATCAAAAGAATCAGCATAAAAACCAAAGTCCAAACGATCTAATGGAGCATATCGCATGGAGACTTTGCCGACGACATCTTCTTTTTCAATTAAGCCTAATGAGCTACGACTATCTTTGCTAATTGCACGATTGTCACCGAGCACTAAATACTTACCTTTAGGAATAGTTTGTTGCTGTTTAGCATGTTCGATATCTGCAGTATCAAAATCTTCAGTAAGTTGATTGCCAATTTTATGTTGCTTATTATAGTTGAGGTAAGGTTCTTTAACATACTGATTGTTAATATATAAGCGATCGTTTTTATAACGTACTTTATCACCAGGCATACTGATTAATCGTTTGATATAATCTTTGTCTTTAGTAGCATGGAAAACAATAACATCGCCACGACTAAAACTATCCATAGAAATGGAGAATTTGTTGATAAGTAAGCGATCATTATTTTTAAATGTTGGATACATCGAATCGCCGTTGACGTGATATTTGCTAAAAATAAATGTCGTAGCTATCCAAGCAATACTAATGCCGATAACAATTGCAATAAGCCATTCTATGACATTTTTACGCATGATGAAATAACCTCGATTTTAATATAGTATTATTAAATAATATTACCAAAAATAATAAATAACTTAAATTAATATATAAACAGTTTGAAGCGTAAGATATATTATTTTGACGATTTGTATATAAGTGCAAAGTTACTATGCTAAAAAGTGACAGTGAAGGTTAATGATAACGCGCAATAATGCTCTGCATTTGGTGTAAATAACTCTTTTTTAATTGCTCAGGATAGATAATGTCGACGTGTGTACCAAGAGACATTAAATAATGAGTCATGTAGTCTAATTCATCTATATTATAGCCGCCTACGATGTAGGGAGAACCGTCAATATATTGTAATTCCATATTAGGGTAGTGGTTTTTAGTAAATAATTCGACGCCAAAGGTTGAGAGTTTACATTTGAATGGAATATCGTGATATGTATCTTCGTATTGTGTTTGAAATTCGGCCAAAGTACTTCGTGCATAACTAGGGTGATCAGTGGTGTTAGCCTGTAGTTCTAAAATGCAATCGCAACGATAGATTCCCCACGTTTCACTTGGTATATCTAACGCACTACAAAACCAGACGCCGTTACGATAAAATAACTCATACACTTGAATGTCGGTTTCTATACATTGGTGTTGGTTGTAGCTAATATGCAAAGTGTATTCGTGAATAATCGAGTCTAAAATGTCGGACAGATAAAGCGTTTGTTGCTGTGTTGAAGCGTTATAATATTGAATAAAATCTAGAACAGTAGAAATTTCACTTTTTAATTGAGTTGGTATCGTGTGGTACAGTTTTTCTCTAATTTGTTTGTATGATTTTTCGAAAGGTGTACTAGACAACAAATCTAATGATTTTAAAGCGAAAAAAATGGCTAGCATTTCGTTGTTATTAAAGTATATTGGAGTTAATAAATTTTGAGATAAAATTTTATAACCACCATAACGGCCATTTTCTACATATAGACTTAAGCCCATTGCTTCCAAATCATTGATATCTCTGAGGGCTGTACTTTTGGAAATATTAAATTCAGACATTAGTTCTTTTAGATGAAAACTATGTTTTTGACTTAAGTATATTAACTCTTGATTTAAGCGTTCAGATTTTTTCATAATTTCTCCTTTCAAAAGTTTCGTTATTTGACACCATTGAGCGATATACTTAATTTATCAAGTTTAAAGGAGTATGTTCAATGAAAACGTTAATTATTAATGCCCATCCCGATTATCAAAATGAAACAACTTTCTCTGCTAAGCTACAACAGTTATTTTTGCAGCATTATCAAACCATCTGTCCAGCTGAAGAAGTAGAGATCTTAAATTTATATCAAACTGAAATTCCTCGTATTGAAACGACGCAACTATTAAAAATATGGGAAAAAGAAAGCCAGCAGCAAGAAATGACACGTGATGAACAAAAAATTGCGCAACGCTCGAAAGCATTAATAGCGCAATTTAAAGCCCATCATCGTATTGTTATTGTGACACCAATGCACAATTTTAATATTACTTCTCGGTTGAAAGATTATATGGATAATATATTAGTACCGCGACAAACCTTTAAATATACTGATACGGGTTCAGTAGGTTTAATGACTGATGACTATCAGGCATTGCTACTTCAAGCAAGTGGTTCGGTGTACACTAATGATGATCGTTATACAGCTTTAGAATTTTCATATCATTACTTGAAAGGTATGTTTGAAGAAATAATGGGATTTGATGCTTTGCATATTGTGCGTGCCCAAGATACTGCTACGACAGATGAAGCAACTGTAATGCAACAAGCAGCTAATGACTTAACAACACCACTATCTACTATGTATAATATATAAATATAGCGTGCGTAACTAAGCTTTATTAAAGTGATGTTACGCATTTTTATGCTCTTTGATGAATTATTAAAGATATATATGTTATTG
Organism: Staphylococcus sp. GDY8P72P; assembly: GCF_016890655.1. NCBI lineage: Bacteria > Bacillati > Bacillota > Bacilli > Caryophanales > Staphylococcaceae > Staphylococcus > Staphylococcus sp. GDY8P72P. The sequence continues at coordinate 64,776 of NZ_JAFEQJ010000014.1, forward strand.
TATATAATTATTATGATTATTTGTAGTCTAGTTTACATTTGACGATTTTAATAGTAAAATGATGATTCCGGCTTTATTTACTGAATTTTCTAACTATTAAGTTAATTTTAGTAATGCCAAAATTTCATTGTTAAAGGCAATGTTATTTCAAAAGAGAATGAAAAGTAAAGTAATAAATTAAGAAAGAGGCGAGATGTGAATATGACAGAAAATAGTAATTTAGTATCTTCTACACAAGAAATTATAGAAGAAGCTTTACATAATTTAGGTTTTGATAACGGTATGTTTGATTTAATAAAAGAACCATTAAGATTTCTAGAGGTACGAATTCCAGTGAAAATGGATGATGGTACTGTAAAAACATTTACAGGTTACCGTTCACAACATAATGATGCTGTAGGACCAACGAAAGGTGGTATTCGTTTCCATCCAGATGTTACTAAAGAGGAAGTAAAAGCACTTTCTATGTGGATGACTTTGAAAAGTGGTATTGTCGATTTACCTTACGGCGGTGGTAAAGGTGCAATTATTTGTGATCCACGTCAATTAAGTCAATTAGAATTAGAACGTTTATCTCGTGGTTACGTTCGTGCAATTTCTCAGTTTGTGGGGCCAGATAGTGATATTCCAGCACCAGATGTTTATACAAATGCACAAATAATGTCGTGGATGATGGATGAATATAGTAAAATCAGTCGAGCGAATGCATTTGGATTTATTACTGGTAAGCCAGTTGCGCTTGGCGGTTCTGAAGGAAGAGAACAAGCTACTGCATTAGGTGCTGTAATTACTATAGAAGAAGCAATTAAACGTTTGGGACGTGACATTAAAGGTGCACGAGTTGTAGTGCAAGGTTTTGGTAATGCTGGTAGTTTTATTGCAAAGATTTTGTACGATAAAGGTGCTAAAATTGTCGGCGTTTCTGAAAGTTTAGCTGGTGTATATGATGCGAATGGACTAGACATTGATCGTTTAATAGAATTGCGTGCTGAACATGGACGCTTTACTAATGTGATTGATGATACTATTTCTAATGATGAATTGTTAGAAGTAGATTGTGACATTTTAGTTCCAGCAGCTATTGCGAATCAAATTACAATTGATAATGCACATAAAATTAAAGCAAGTATCATTGCAGAAGCTGCGAATGGACCAACAACTAAAGAAGCAACACGTATTTTAACTGAACGAAATGTGTTATTAATACCGGATGTGTTAGCTAGTGCTGGCGGTGTTACAGTATCTTATTTCGAATGGGTGCAAAATAAGCAAGGCTTATATTGGTCTCAAGAAGAAGTTAATGAGCGCCTAAGCGTGAAGATGGTAGAAGCGTTTAACACGATTTATGATTTAGCGCAAGATCGTAACATTGATATGCGTCTAGCGGCTTATGTTATAGGTGTGAAACGTACTGCAGAAGCAACTCGTTTCCGTGGTTGGGCATAAACAAATGTCTTAAAACCTATATTGTGTTTATAATTACATATAAACACAATATAGGTTTTTTATTATTGCCCTTAATAACATAAGTGGCTTCTCTATATATAATGAAATTTTGATACACTTGTAGGTAATAACTAAACGTAAGGAGAGACGAGGATGAATTTAGATGCGTTTGGCATAGGTGACACATATACTACGCAAAGCTATACAGTAACAGAAGCAGATATTATGGAATTTGCACAAATGTATGATCCGCAATATATGCATATTGATAAAAACCAAGCAGCAGATACGCGCTTTAAAGGTATCATTGCTTCGGGCATCCATACATTGGCATTGACTTTTAAATTATGGGTAGAAGAAGGTAAGTATGGTTCAGAAGTTATAGCAGGAACTGAAATGAATAATGTTAAATTTATGAAACCTGTTTATCCTGATGATCGCCTATATGTCATAGTGGAAGTCATCGATAAAACTCATATGAAAGAGACTACGGGGAGACTGACGGTTGCGTTAAATACTTATAATCAAAATGAGCAGAAGGTATTTGCAGGTGAAGTGACGGCCTTAATGCATCGTTAAATATTAATAAATATAGGCAGCTGCTTAGTCGAAGCATTGTAGTATGATGTTGGTGGGTATGTGTTCTTAATAATCAAAACAAGGTATGAAAATAGAGCTGGGACATTAATCATGTTCCAGCTCTAAGTGCTGTTGGTTAGTGTAAATATTTAAATAATCAGTTGCGATACAGTAGTGCATAATTAATAAATATTTGTCTGCGTAAATTCTTAAAGTTAATCGAGCTGATGTATTGCATGACGTGCTGCTTGTGCAACTAACTCATCTTGTGGTTGTGCGTCTTGTTGCTGATGTTTCGTAAAGACGACTAAAATAATTGGTTTTGTTTGATGTTTTGGATAGATGACGGCAACATCATTACGCGTGCCATAAGTTGTACCTTGGCCACTTTTGTCACCTACTTTATAACTGTTAGGGACACCTTTTTTGATTAAACTCTCACCTGTTTTATTGTTCAACATTAAATTTTGTAAAAACTTACGCTGTTGTGGTGCAACGGCATCTGTTGTTAATAGATTTTGCAAATTATGGGCAGTAGCACGAGGTGTTGATGTATCTGCCGTACTTTGTGGATCATAGTTATTTAATTCGGGTTCATAACGTTGTGGGTTTGTTGTTGTGTCACCGAGTGCTTGTAAGCGAGACGAAAGCTGATCTAGACCACCGAGTTGTTCCATTATGATATTGCTAGCAGTATTGTCACTCTGTAACATAGCAGCGGAAATTAATTGGCGTAGGGTCATTGTTTTTCCGACATATTGTTCGGTAACAGGTGAATACGCCACGATATCTGATTCTTTTATTGTTACAGTTTTGTTTAATGCTTCAGGAGAATTTTGCTGTAATAATAACCCACTCGTAATGGCTTTAAAAGTTGATGCATAAGCAAAACGGGTATCAGCGTTGTGCGAATAAGTTTGTCCAGTAGCAGTATTAATGCCATAAACACCTACTGTGGCATCATTTTTATGTTCTAATTTAGTTAAACCTTGCGCTGAAGCAGTAGCAGTTGTGTAAGCGAAGCAAACACAGAGTAAGACAAAGATAGTAAAAAACTTTTTCATAGTTACCTCCTAAATATTACAAATGTAATCTTCGTGAATGATTATATTACACTTGTAATATTTAAGTCAAGCAAGTATCATGGGAAATAATGAAAGAGGTGAATGTGCGAGTGTTGAAATTTGTAATATTGAGTACATTAAGTGCGGTAATAGTTTATGCTTTTTTATATTTATTTAAAGCGATATGTACGAAATACTGGCATAGCACTATAAGCTATAAAATGTGGTATTTAGTTTACGTAGCGATGTTTATACCATTATTACCTCAGCAATGGATTAGAGGATTAGTGAGCTCGCACAAACAGGGTGATGTTGGTCAATCTGCAACTACAACAGGAGCAACGAGTACACCCAATGCTTGGTCGCAAACAAAAGATTATACTTTAAATACAACGCAAATGAATTGGGAAGCTATTACGTGGCTTGTAACGATATTGTGGCTTATAGGCGTGTTTGTAGGGATTGTGTATTTTGTGCGTGGCTGTTTACAACTGCGCAATTTGGTGCGCTCAACAGTATCGATTAGCGAGGGTGAAAGTTTAAATATAGTAAAGTTACACAGTGATCATAAACGCATATCTGTAGCAGAGAGTCCTCTAGTGGAAACGCCTGTTTCATTTTGGTGGGGAGGTTATTGGATTATTATACCGACCAATATGGATCAACGCTTTAGTGCACAAGTATGCAAATATATGATGCTACATGAACTAGCGCATATTCAACGCAAAGATCCCTTACATGTATTGTTTATTAACTTATTAACTAAATGTTTTTGGTTTAATCCCATACTTTATTATGTGCGTCGCCATATGAAAAAAGAATGTGAATTGATTGCAGACCAAAAAGTATTAACTCAATTGCAACCAGCAGAGTATAAATTATATGGACAGACACTTATTGCTAGTACAATGTCTAGAGTACAAAAAGAGCACAGTATCTATGTTCAGTCATTCAGTGGAAAAAAAGTAGAACTAAAACAAAGAATATTGCAAATCAAAAATTTTCATAAACAGACACACCGCCGTTTGCTTTTGATGATAGGTGTAGTACTATGTTCTAGTTTATTAATAGTCCAAATACCTTTAGTAGGCGCACAAGAAAATGCTAATGGACGTTACACAAAGGCATTAGATAATTTAAGACACATAGATGAACATGAACATTTTCGCCAATTAGAAGGTTCTTTTGTATTATTTGACCAGCAACGACAACAGTACGCTGTTTATAATGAGGCAGGGAGTAGAGAACGCTTTGCACCGGATTCGACTTTTAAAATATATTTAGCTCTGTTTGGATTAGATCAAAAGAAAATATCAGCACAACACTCTACAAAACAGTGGCAAGGTGAATCATATCCTTTTGCTGAATGGGAACGTGATCAAGATGTCCAGAGTGCTATTAGCTATTCAGTAAATTGGTATTTTGAACAACTGAATAAACAATTGGGTAACCAAGAGGTGCGTAACTATCTACAAAAGTTAAATTATGGTAATGAAACGTTGAGTAATGCATCTGCATACTGGCAAGAAGATGCCCTCAAAGTTTCTAATTTAGAACAAGTGAAAACTTTAGCAACGGTAAAACAACAACAGTTAGACTTTCGCGCAAGTGATGTTGCTTATTTAGATACATTGCTACATGAACAAGACTATCAAAAAGCGCAACTCTATGGGAAAACAGGTACTGGTAAAGTAAATGGCAAACTACAAAATGGTTGGTATACAGGATATGTGACAACAGCTAATAACACATATTACTTTTCAACACATGTACATGGAGCAGCAAATGCATCAGGAACACAAGCTAAAGCTATAAGTAAGGCTATTTTGAAGGAGAGAGGAATAATTAATGACTGAGAAAGCACCTGATATTTCAAATGCAGAGTGGGAAATTATTAATGTCTTATGGACACAGTCCCCCTTATCTGCGAATCATATTATTGAGCAAGTACAACAGTCTAAAGCGTGGAATGAAAAGACGATACGTACATTAATTACGCGTTTATATAAAAAAGGACTGTTATCTAGGGAAAAACAAGATGGCGTTTATCAGTACACACCAACAGTGGAGGAAGATTATATGAAATATGAAAAAACTAAAACGTTAGTTAATCAACTCTATGGTGGTGATGTGAAATCCCTAGTATTAAATTTCGTTGAACAAAAAGAATTAAATGAACAAGACCTTCAAGAATTACATGATTTATTGGAAGACCTTGATAAATGATAAGTTGTTGACGTGTAATACTGATGCGTAACTATAAATGTTTTAGTAGAAAGTGTAAGATGGAGAAGCAGCAATTAGTAAGTAGAAGAGGTGAGTTATGTTTTTAGCTTGGAATGAAATCAAACGCAATAAATTAAAATTCAGTTTGATCATTGGTGTGTTAATTATGATAAGTTATTTACTGTTTTTATTATCGGGTTTAGCCAATGGCTTAATGAATATGAATAGAGAAGGCATAGATAAATGGCATGCTGACGCTATTATTTTAAATAAAGATGCAAATCAAACAGTGGAACAATCGTTGTTTAACGCAGATGATGTGAAAGGTACGTATGATAAACAAACGACATTGAAACAGACAGGTGTTATTGCGTCTAATGGTGATGTCGAAGAAAATGCATTGCTTTTTGGTGTGACAAAAAATAGTTTTCTAATGCCTGATTTGATTGATGGCCGTCAAGCCACAGCCGATAATGAGGTTGTTGCTGATGAAACATTGAAAACAAAAGGCTTTCAAATTGATGATACTTTAACGTTATCGCAATCGGACGAAAAATTGAAAATAGTTGGTTTTACTGAAAGTGCTAAATACAATGCTTCACCAGTACTATTTACGAATAATAATACAATAGCAAATATCAATCCGAAATTACAAAATGACCAAACTAATGCAGTCGTCGTTAAAGATGATAACTGGTCGTCACAGCAACTAGAGAATGATAAAGAAGCGGTGTCTATAGATAACTTCATTGAACAATTGCCAGGCTATCAAGCACAAAACTTAACATTAAACTTTATGATTACGTTTTTATTTGTTATTTCTGCTACTGTTATTGGCATTTTCCTTTATGTTATTACATTACAAAAAACGCATTTGTTTGGTGTTTTAAAAGCACAAGGATTTACGAATAGTTACTTGGCACAAGTAGTAGTAGCACAAACGTTTATATTAGCTTGTATCGGCACGGTTATAGGTTTAGGATTAACGTTACTAACGAGTCTCTTTCTACCTGAAGCGGTACCGGTGAAGTTTGAAGTTTTAACGTTACTCATTTTTGGCATCGTCTTAATCTTAGTATCATTACTAGGTAGTTTGTTTTCAATTTTATCTATTAGAAAAATTGACCCATTAAAAGCGATTGGGTAATAGGAGGATACAGTATGCTAATTTGTGAGAATGTCTCGAAATCATTTAAAGATGGCAATCAGATAATAGAAGCGGTCAAACCTACTAGTATTACGTTTCAACAAGGAGAATTAAATGCCATTGTTGGCCCATCTGGTTCTGGTAAAAGTACGTTTTTAACTATAGTAGGTGCTTTACAAACACCGACATCTGGAGAAGTTACTATTCAAAATCAAGCTATTTCTATGATGAATCAAAAACAACTTGCACGTACACGGTTACAAGAAATTGGATTTATTTTACAAGCGACGAATTTGGTGCCCTTTTTAGATGTGAGTCAACAGTTCAAATTATTACGTAAACAAAAACAAGAGGTTATGTCTCAAAGTGAATATAACAACCTGATGACTCAGTTGGGGTTAACAGGCGTGCAACACAAATTACCAAGCGACATCTCAGGTGGTCAAAAACAACGTGTAGCTATAGCCAAAGCCTTGTACACTAAACCATCCGTAATTTTAGCTGACGAACCAACAGCAGCTTTAGATACCGAAAATGCGATTGCTGTCATGGAGATTTTACAGCAACAAGTGAAAGCACTGAATAAAACTTGTATTGTTGTGACACATGATGAGCGCTTAACAGAGTATTGTGATCATGTCTATCATATGGAGGACGGCGTACTTACAGAAAAGTAAGGTACTAGGAAATACTTTTCTGTGGAATAGCCTTGTATTCTGGACTTTTAATTTAATGACAAACAATAATTAAGTGTTCCGGACATAAATATACCTGACTAAAAATAAACGTCAATTTCTATTGAGAAAATATAGAAATTGACGTTTATTTTAGTTTTATAAAATTTTGTATACTTAATGATATTAAGAAATAACCAAGTTCTTGGTTAACTTATTGTACTAATTTTTTAGCGTGCTGACGCCCGAAGGGAAATAGTGTGAGAATACAGGCTAAGGCAGTGCCCGCGGAATGCGTGCACAGAAACTGCCAACAAAGTCAGAGACTTTATAGACAGTCTTAAACAAAGTCTAAATTCAATTTCACATCGACTTTATGTGATAATTGTCATTTGATTTATATAACATAATAAACACTATCGATTTCAATTCATAAATTATAATATTGGCAGTGATTTGGGGCGACTCCTGCGGGAAGAGCACTAGCCGAAGACTACAGGCTAAGGCAGTGCCCGCGGAATGCGTGCACAAAAATTGCCAACAAAGTCAGAGACTTTATATATCTTGTTATAGATGTCATTACGATAATAAACGAATTATATTATTAATAATGATTATGCTAACAATTAACACAATAATACTCGACACTTTATTCAACAGTAAGATGTATTTACCAGTCTTATCTATTGAGCCTAGTAATTTTCCCAGTATAGCTAGTAAGATAAACCATAACCACGATACAAGAATAGTAGCCAGACTAAATAATAGTTTATCTGAGCCAGTATAGACTGATGCGCTAGTGCCAATTACACCAATAGTATCCATGATGGCATGTGGATTCAATAATGATACGGACAGCGCAAACCCTATTTGTTTTTTAGCTGACATTGAGTGTTGTTGAGCCAAATTATTTGGTTGTTCATGCCAAAGTGACCAAGCCATATAAAATAAAAATATCAAGCCGATAATATAGATAACTAATTGTAATGCAGGTAAAGACATTAAAACTAACGAAACGCCCAAAATCGCTAAGATAATAAGTAACGTATCACAAAGACCGGCAGTGACGATGACAGGCACGGCATGTATTAATTTGCGATGGTTTGCCCCCTGATTAAAGACAAAGACATTCTGTGCACCTAAGGGTAAAATGAGCCCTAAAGCGAGTAAAAAGCCGTGTAGTATAGGTTGTAACATAATATGCCTCTACTTTCATGAAGTATTTTAAACCGATATAAACCAACCAGATTGGATGGTTGTAGCTATAATGGAATGTGAATTATAGCTAATATGGTTATATGATACAATAACTATTATTCAAATAAACCAACCAGTTGTGAATTAAAATCCCAACCAAGGGAGAGTGCAAAATGAAGCAAGCAAAGTACCAATATATTGTTGATGATATTTTAGCGCAAATGACTGACAATAGCTTACGGCCAGGAGATAAATTACCTAGTCAACGTGTACTTGCGCAACAGTATCGAGTTAATCGTTCTACAATCATAGAAGCATTTGATATTTTGGAAAGTTACGGTGCAATAGATCGCATCGAAAAACGTGGTGTCTACGTTTCGCAGTACAAATGGAATCAATATGTTAAAGATAATATACGGTGGCATGATTATTTTGGCCATAGCAGGTCACAAAATAATCAATATTATATTCGCAAAATTAATGAGTTAGAATTTGATACACACTTAATACGCACGGGAACTGGTGAATTAGAACCAGAATTAATCCCTAATGATTTGTTTAAAGAGATAATCGCACAAGATGTGGAAGGCGCGTTAACAACTAATTACGAACCACCGAAAGGGAAATTAGCTTTACGTCATGCTGTTGTCGAGCATTTGGCACGCAAAGGCATTAGTTGTAATGTTGAGCAAATTTGTATCGTGTCAGGTGCGTTACAAGGGTTGAAGTTAATTGCCGATGGTTTATTAGTACCACAGTCTAAAGTATTAATTGAAACCCCATCGTATATTAATTCTGTGCATACGTGGCATAGTATGAAAGCAAAGATGTTACCGATACAAATAGAAACAATAGAACAACATATTAATCATATTTTTCGTGCAAATAGTGAGTATAAGCATAGTATATTTTACTGTATTCCAACGTTACATAATCCTACACAACATACGTACAGTAAGACACAAAAGCAAAAAATTATTAATCAATGCCAACAACAAGGTATACCTATCGTTGAAGATGATGTGTATGGTGATTTATGGTTTGAGGGTGACAGACCGTTACCAATGAAGGCGCTCGACAATAACGATAATGTATTATATTTAGGAAGTTTATCCAAAACGGTAAGTCCTGGTTTGCGTGTAGGTTGGATTGTCGGTGATGAGCGTGTCATTAGTCATTTAGCAGATTTGAAAATGCAAAATGACTATGGTGCCAGCTCTATAGCACAATTTATCGCCCAAAAGTGGTTAACAGAACCTAAATATTATCATAATCATTTAATACAATTACGGCAGAGATTACAGCGTAAAAGTGCACATTTTATTCAATGTTTAGAAACATATCTAGCTGATTGTGGTACATGGCAACAACCTCAAGGCTCTTTTTATATTTGGTTTCAGCTGACGGTACCTATAGATATGAAAACACTATTCAACCAAGCGCTTGAGCAAGGATTAATTATTTATCCAGGTGAAATTTATGACAATGAAGCCAAACTATATTTACGTTTTTCTTACGCCTATATCGCTGAACAAGATATGGAGCCAGCCATTCAATGTTTGGCAGAATTGATAATGCAGCATCAACATTAAGGGCAAATGACCTATTTTGTGAAAATGAGGAGCTCCATGTTGACTGTTCTTTTTACTATTATTTGAAAAATGATATTTTATACTGTCAAGAGGCTAGGACAATATTGATTCGTCCTAGTCTATTTTCATATGGGCAGTAGCTGACTGTATTGAAAATGCGCTTCAAACCAAGCTTTTTTCAATGCTAGTCATCCTTGCCGGGGTGGGACGACGAAATCATTTTTTCAAAATCAGATTTCTGTCCCACTCCCTTTTGTGTAGACGTTAATTATAATTATCAGTTATATCTAATGATTATCAATTTAATCAACAAAATAATATAAAATTATCGACAATACAGGAAAAGTTGATATAATAGATTATAATAATTACAAAAAAGTAATTGTTATAAAGTGTATAACTAATGAGCGATTATGTGTGACGGTTAAATCATAAAGTGGAGCTCGTAGTTATAGCTTTAAATATGATTACACGTAAAGTGTACGCGCGACACATCGTTATCATAGAGACATCAATATATAGAATCGAGAAGGAGTATAGAGATGAATAATAAATTAACAGGTTTATTCGGGACACCCGTTTCAGATAGAGAAAATAGTATGACAGCTGGTCCAAGAGGGCCTTTAGTAATGCAAGATTGGTATTTCTTAGAGCAAATGGCACATTTTGATAGAGAAGTTATTCCAGAACGTCGTATGCACGCTAAAGGATCTGGAGCTTTTGGTACGTTTACTGTAACAAATGATATTACGCAATATACTTGTGCAGATATCTTTTCAGAAGTTGGTAAACAAACAGAAATGTTTGCACGCTTTTCAACGGTAGCTGGTGAACGTGGTGCTGGTGATGCAGAACGTGATATCAGAGGTTTTGCCTTGAAGTTTTATACTAAAGAAGGGAACTGGGACTTAGTTGGTAATAATACGCCAGTCTTTTTCTTTAGAGATCCTAAGCTATTTCCAAGTTTAAACCATGTCGTGAAACGAGATCCAAAAACAAATATGAAAAACCCACAAAGTAATTGGGATTTTTGGACATTGTTACCTGAAGCATTACACCAAATCACTATTTTGATGACTGATAGAGGTATTCCAAAAGGTTATAGACATATGCATGGATTCGGCTCACATACATATTCAATGTATAATGCTGAAGGCGAACGCTTCTGGATTAAATTCCACCATAGATCTCAACAAGGTATTGAAAACTTTACAGCAGAAGAAGCAGAACAAGTTATAGCAAAAGATAGAGATTCATCACAACGTGACTTGTTTAATGCTATAGAAGAAGGGAATTTCCCTAAATGGAAAATGTATATTCAAGTTATGACAGAAGAACAAGCACGTAACCATAAAGATAATCCATTTGATTTAACTAAAGTATGGTATAAAGATGAATACCCATTAATCGAAGTAGGAGAATTTGAGTTGAATCGTAACCCAGAAAACTACTTCCAAGATGTAGAGCAAGCAGCGTTTGCACCAACTAATATCATTCCTGGTTTAGATTTTTCTCCAGATAAAATGTTACAAGGTCGTTTATTCTCTTATGGTGATACACAACGTTATCGTTTAGGTGTGAACCATTGGCAAATACCAGTCAATCAACCTAAAGGTGTTGGCGTAGAAAATATTTGTCCATTTAGTCGCGATGGTCAAATGCGTATTTTGGATGGCAATCAAGGTAGCAGTACACATTATTATCCAAACAGTTACGATGCCTTTCAAGATCAACCACAACACAAAAAACCTGCATTAGAACTGGAAGGCAGTGTTTACGAACATGATTTCCGTGAAGATGATGATAATTATTTCGAACAACCTGGGAAACTATTCCGTTTATTATCAACAGAACAACAACAAGCATTATTTTACAATACCGCAAATGAAATGGCACCCGTTACTGATGAGTTGAAACATCGTCATATTAGACATTGTTATAAAGCAGACGTACAATATGGTCAAGGCGTTGCACAAGCAATGGGTATAGACATCAATGACGTAGATCTAGAAAAAGCAGATTAATCTATAGATGAGGTGAGAGCATGATTTTAGATAATGTAAATCCGGATGATTTATATCCTACAGAAACAAAAGGACCAGCAGTACTAGGTGACATGCCTTATACGATACAAGGTACAGAACATATATACCAAGGTGCATATATTGCAACGAATGAACGTTTAATTTTAAACGTAGATATGGATGGTCAATTTTATTATAGAAGTATTCGTTATGATGAATTACAACATATTTCACATGATGAGTCTTCAGTAGAATTACGTTTTGATATCGGTGCCTTTCCTATTTCTAACATTGAAAAAGGGGATATAGTAGCTTTTGTTGACTATGTAAAAGCACAAGCACAACTGTAAATAAATACAAAAAGCTTAGCAATCTGTCGTGGTACTGAACCCTTAAAATGGGAGCTTAATAAAAACACTATTTTCTAGGCTGCTAATTCCCTATATTCTATAGGGGATAAGTAGCCTAGTTTTTGTTGAATTCTTACTTTATTATAATTTTCAATGTAATTTTCGACAATATCTATTACAATGTTATTAGAGCTCTTGAGCTCTCTGTCTAAATAGAATGTTTCACACTTTAGCGAGGAATGGAAACATTCGATTGGGGCATTATCAGCTGGCGTTCCCTTACGGGACATGCTTCTGGTAATGCCTTTTTCTTCGCATAATTTATAATATTCATATGATGTATACACACTACCTTGATCGCTATGAAGTATACATCCACTAGGCAGTTCTATTTGATTTAATGTATCATTAACTAACTTTTGGTTTTGTTGAGTTCCAATCGTACAAGCAATAATTTCTCCGTTATATAAATCCATGATTGAAGATAAATACAACATCGTTTTACCGAAGGGTAAATAAGTAATATCTGTAGTAAGTATCTCTAATGGCTTTTCTGTTTTGAAATTTCTATTGAGGAGGTTTTCCGTTTTATAGTATGTACTTCCTGGTTTTTTAGATTTTTTCATTCGTACTTTACAATTTAAATTGTGTTTCTGCATAATTCTTTGTACTTTTTTATGATTAATTGTTTTATTAAATTTTCTGTTTATAAGAGCAGTTATTTTTCTATACCCATATATAAAACGATGCTTCTTACATAATTGTATAATTTCATGTTCTGACTCAGACATTGTAAAGTCTTTATTTTTCCATCTATAATAATTAGATTTTGGAATATTTATAACATCTAAAATTAGATTTACGTTATATTTAGACTTCAATTCTTTTACCAATTCAATAACTACTTCAGGGACTACTTCCTTTCCAATTCCTTGTACTTTTTTAAAACATCAATTTCAGCTTGTTGTCTCTTGTTTTCTATTCTTAATTTTTCTTCATTATTCAATTGTTCAATACCTTTGCCATATGAATACTGTTTACCAACTTGTTGATGAAACCTATGAGTTTCACCATTTCTATACCACTTCCACCATGTTTTCACTTGGGAACAGTTTCTAATATTAAGTGTATCCATAATTTCTTTAGTACTATAACCTTCAATTTTCATTTCTACTGCCTTATTTTTGATTTCTAATGAATAAGCAACTCTTTTCATAGAAAAAACACCTCCGTATAAATTCATTTTATATGAATTCAACGAAAGTGTTTTTATTTTATTCCCACAAATTGGGGTCAGTTCATCGTGGATTGCTAGGCTTTTTTTAATTAATCTAATGTTTGAGTTTTAGGGAATTTGTATTTCATCATCCAGCTAAAGAATAGCACGATCAATGATATAACAATTAAAATAATAAGATATATCACTGCATCATGATATGGTATTGCTCCTGTGAAGCCGAAGATACTTTCTCTAATTCCTTTAATCACATAAGTCATAGGTAAGATAGGGTTCAGGAATTGGAAGAAACCATTTGACGTTTCAATTGGGAATGTACCTTCACTTGAACCTAATTGTAAGATTAATAACATCAAGGCTAAAAACTTACCGACATTACCTAATAGTGTTGTTAATGTAGTGACAAGGAACATTGAGGCTAAGCCCCATAACACAATTAAAAATGTGAATCTTACAATATCGTCGATTTCGATTTGGAAGACAAAGACAAGGAACAGCGTTAGGATTGCACTAGTCACAATACTTTGAATTAGGAAGAGTAAAAATTTACTGATAAACGTTTGCACGACAGAATTGCGTGTTAGCATATTTTTGCCCACTGGGTATACAGCACTGAAAGTTATAGCGCCGACAAATAAGCTCACAGCAATAATGTATGGTGCGAAACTTTGACCATAGTTTTCAACTTCAGTAACATCTTGTTGCTTCATATTTATTGGATCTGCAACATACTCTGCATTTTTTTCTTCAAAATGTGTATCTGAAGACTGTTGCATATTTGCTTTAAGGTTATTATTTAATTTTTCATTGTTTTCTTGTAATGAAGCTAAACCGTCAGTCACTTGGGTATTGCCTTGTGCAATTTGACCTACTGCATTTGGGTTTAAAGGTTTCAGTTGTTCTAAACCAGCTTGCACTTGTTGGTTACCATCTATCAACTGTTGTTCAGCATTATTCATGTCATCTAAGGCTTGGATTGTTTGTTCATTACCTGCGATTAACTTTTTCATATTGCTGAATACTTCCTTAGTATAAGTGCTACGAATTTCATCGCTTAATTTTTGTTGGATACCTGTTGCTGATTGGCCACCGATATTAGCACCGATATAATTATATCCAGGATTAGTTTTCACTGTGATATTAGCTTTTTCGGGTTGTTCATCTAATAGTGTGCTTGCTTTTTTAGAAGTGTTTGCTGGTATCTCTATATAAGCAAAGGATTTCCCTTTATCGATATTTTGTTTCGCTGCTTTACTATCTTTATGAAATTGCCAATTAAATTTATCATTTTTTTTCAATTTATCTTCGAGTTTATTACCAATATTAATATGTTCTCCATTGATTTTGGCTCCGTCATCTTTATTGACAATATCTACAGTTAAAGACCCTGTTTCATTATATGGATTCCACATCGACCCGATAAAGACAGCACTATAGATTAACGGTATTAAAGCTATGGCAATCATAGAAACGAGTTGGAAAGGGTGTTGTTTTAAGTATTTTAAATCTGCAAACATAACTGTTCACGTCTCCTTTAAATAGTTGTGCACCTTGTATATAATACATTTTTAGTTTACAGGGGTCAACAACTTTGCGTAATTAAATTTAACAAAATTAAAACACTAAAAGAACTGTGTTGACGGGCCAGTATATGGTAACGCTAACACAGTTTTTTAGTGCAATAGTAATTTTAGTCAACGATAAAGGCGTGCTGTTTTAAATCAGTGATCGCATTGTCTAAAATTTTTTCGGTGTGTGCAGAAATGGTATGTAAATGCACGCCTTGCGTAAGATTAGCGAGCATTTGACCTTGGTATTTCGTCATTTGTGTTAAAAATTGTTGTAAATCTTCGTTAGTTTCAATCATTAATTTTGCTTTGATGGTGCCATAAACAGGATGGTCTATAGCTACATCATCTATCATTGCCCCGTTATCTAAAATGATTTGTAATTCTTGAGCCATCCTATCGCGTGTATGTTGGCAGGCGATGACACGTTTGAATGATTTACCTTGAGGTTCTTGATTGAGAATATAACCTTTACTTGTGGCATGTATAGTATAATCTTGTGATTTTAGTACCGAAATATCTTTGACGATAATTTGGCGAGAAACAGCAAAGTGTTCGCTAAGTTGTTTGCCACTCAGCGGTGTAGTAGCTGATTCAAGTAAATGTAAGATTTGAGCTCTACGCTTATTAGGTGTATCCATAGCTTTCGTCTCCTTGAATAAGTGTGTGTAAATGTTGGAAACACGTCGCAATATCTTGTTGAGTCGTATATTTTGAAAATGATAAACGTAAATATTGGTCGTGTACATGATTAGGTATTGTCTTTATTTTAACCTGTAAACCGTGACTTAACAACATACCATGACCACAAGCGGTACCGGTAGATACACAGATGTTTTTACTGGCGAGATACTGCATGACATATTGCCCTTCGAATTGCGGTGAGAGGAGCGCTAAAATATGTGGCGCAGTTTGATCGTACTCAATAGGAGTGAAACCTGAGGCTATCGCTTGTTGTAGTGCAAAAGATTTGATTTGACTAAGATAATCGCTATGTGTATCTATAGATAGTGCTTTAGTCATCGCAACTATACTTGGTGTATCTATTGTGCCATTTTGTGTCGCAGATTCATGTAAGTAATGGCTGTTTAATGGTTGAATGTAACTATGGTCTATCAATAAAAATCCTGCACCTTTCGTACTGTGAAATTTATGACCTGAACCTACATAAGAGGTAATAACATCTAATGCGAGGTTCGGTACTTTGGTAATTGCTTGTACGCCATCGACATGGACCGGAATAGCAAATTGGTGCGCTAAAGTTGCAATTTCACTAACTGGTAAAATATATCCTGTTTCTGAATTAACATGCTGCATGATAATCAAGGCAACATCATCTGTTAATAGATGTTGTGTTGCACTGACATCAATAGCACCGTCTGCTGTTAAAGGTAGCGTCACGATATTAAAAACATCTTCGTAAGGTGCTAATGCTGCAGCGATTGATGGATGTTCATAAGGCGATACTAAAATTTGGGTTTTAGTTGTATGCTCCAAATAACTGCGGATAGCAATGTCATTAGCATGAGAGCCACTGCGCGAGAAAATAACTTCTTTATCAGTATGAAAGTATTTTTGAATATAGTAACGACATGATTGTAAAAGCTGTGAGACATGTAAACCACCCACATGTAAACTTTCGCTATTATAAAAAGCGTTGGTTTGTGTATCGTTGAAAATCGTTAATATTTGAGAATCAGGTTGTGTAGTTGATGCATTGTCTAAATAAATCATAGGCTTACCTCACTTGTATTATAATCGGAAATATGTAAATATATGTGTATACTAAATGTAACATAAGTGTAAAGTTAGGTGTAAACATGAAAAGAATTATTTTAATTGGCAGTGGTCTTGCTGCGCTATCTTTTATTGAAGCATTAGAAGAATATGTACACGTTATTTGTCTTACTAAAGACAGTAAAACTACAAACAACAGTTATTTAGCTCAAGGAGGTATTTGTTTTTCAAAATACGAACATGACTCTGGTGCATCACATGCGCAAGACACATATGAAGCTGGTCATCTTTTAGGTGACCAGCGTGTGATTACGTCGATGATTTGCGCCAGTTATGAAGCTATTCAAAAATACATAAATCAAGGTATCAACTTTGATCGACAAGTAGACACTCACGATTTTGACTGGGCTTTAGAAGGGGCACATACGGTACCACGCATTTTACATATAGGAGGAGATCGTACAGGGTACGGCTTAATGCAACATCTAACAGCATGCCTGACTCGACATTCGCACATCACTACTTATGAGCAAGCTGAAGTCATTGATTTAGTGCATGATAGAGACGGCAAGATATGTGGTGTCTATATGTTTGATCAGAATAACGAATTGCAACAAATATTAGGACATGAAGTTGTATGTGCAACCGGAGGATATAGTAATATTTTTCGTCATAATTCTCATGCTGCATCGACAGTCAGCTCGGGTCATATTATTGCTTTTCATCATGGGGTGCCATTACGGCATATGGAGATGATTCAATTTCATCCTACATTATTAGGTACGCCAACCAACAATTATGGCTTGATTTCTGAAGCGGTTCGAGGAGAAGGCGGTATTTTAAAGAATGCACAAGGCGTTCGCTTTATGGATGATTATCATCCTTTGGGTAGCTTGGCACCTAGAGACATTACAAGTAGGGCGATCTTCGAACAGCACCAACAATGCTATATAGATATTCGTCAGGTACGGGGTTTTAAGCAAAGATTTCCCGGGATATATCAACAAGCACAACGCTATTGCTCAGATGATTATTCGCAAGGATACCTACCAGTAACTGTTGGTGCACATTATACAATGGGGGGTATTAAAACAGACCTAGCAGGCCGTACAAATTTACCTCATTTTTATTGTATTGGTGAAGCAAGCAATACTAACTTTCATGGTGCGAACCGTTTGGCAAGTAATTCTTTATTGGAAGCTATTGTAATGGGGCAACATTGTGCTGCAGTGATTAATCAACAGCCCAGCCGTCCACTCGTAGATCCTCAACCGTCGTTAGTGCAGATACCTAAAATTTCTGAGGCTGTGTTAAAACCACTACAAGCAGAAAGCGAGGCTATACTTGGGATTGAACGACATGGAGCGTGTATGACAGGTTATTTAACACGTTTACATCAGGCTTTAGAGCAAGCTGAGCATATCACTCTAACTCAACTTACACCCACATTGTGGCAACGCTATGTCAGAGTAAAAATGTTAGAAATCATCTGTGAAGCTGCCTTACATCGTACAGAATCTCGAGGTGCACATTATCGGTTAGATAAACCAAAGATGCAAACAGCATTACAACAAATAGACATTGAAATTGTAAAGGGGGAAGACATGCATGCTCAACATATTAAGCGTACAAGAGAAAATCAAACAGTTTTACCTGGAAGATAATCATTATGGTGACTTAGCAACGAGTATTTTTGACACAACACAACGTGGCACTATGAATCTAATTGCCAAAGAAAGCGGAATATTTTGTGGTGAGGTCATATTACACAATAGTTTTACATTGTTAGAACCAGAAATAGCTATTGAGTTATATATTGACGATGGCGATCAAATACAACATGGACAACATATTGCTAAGATTAGCGGCAAAATACAAACGTTACTCACTATGGAAAGAATTGTCTTGAATTTAATTCAACGCATGTCCGGTATAGCAACTAAGACACACCAGATGGTTGAGCTTATTCAGCATACATCAGCACAATTAGTTGACACTCGTAAAACTACTCCCGGATTGGGCATGTTTGAAAAATATGCGGTACGCGTTGGGGGTGGGGTAAACCATCGTCGCACACTTAATGATGGAATTATGTTGAAAGATAATCATATCGCAGCACAACAATCATTAAGTACAGCAGTGGCTATGGCACGTCAATTGCAAGGACCGATGGATAAAATCGAAGTAGAAATAGAAGATGAAACGATGCTACAAGCAGCAATAGCAGCAGAAGTTGATGTGATTATGTTTGATAATCGACAACCAGCATGGATTGCGGAACAACTGTCACATGTGCCAAAACATATCAAAACAGAAGCTTCTGGTAATATTCAACAACATAATATTGTAGCTTATGCCGAAACAGGTGTGGATTATATTTCTGTAGGTTCACTCTTTTATGCGACACACGCACTCGATATTTCAGCAAAGGTGGTTTTATAATGTTTAATCCAATATTAACGGATGCACAAGCGTTACCAGAATACTATTTACAACTTTCAAATCAAGAATTAGAAGAAAAAATTTGGCGTATTAAGGAACAATTAGGGTCACAGTTGTTTATGCCAACCCATCACTACCAAAAGGATGAAGTTGCACAATTTGCAGATGTTATGGGAGACTCATTAGAATTGGCAAGAATTTGCCGCACGAATACTGAAGCGCGTTATTTTGTGTTTAATGGTGTACATTTTATGGCGGAAACTGCAGATATTTTGACGTCTGAGGATCAACATATATATTTGCCTGACTTGTCAGCTGGATGCTCGATGGCAGATATGGCAAACATTACACAGGCACAGTATGGCTATCATTATTTAACAGAAATGTTAGGAGATAATATTTTACCGTTAACATATGTTAATTCTACAGCAACGATCAAACAGTTTGTGGGTGAACATGGAGGGTCATGTGTGACCAGTGGCAATGCAGCTACAGTCATACAATGGGCTTTGGATCAAGGGCAGCGTATTTTATTTTTGCCAGATCAACATTTAGGTCGTAATACTGCCTATCAGCTTGGTGTGGATTTAACCGAAATGGCCGTATGGAATCCTTTGACTAAGAAATTAGAATACGATGGCGATAGTGACAATATTAGAGTTATTTTGTGGAAAGGTCATTGTTCCGTACATGAAAAGTTTCATGTTAGTCATATTAAACAAGCACGTCAACGTAACCCACACGTGAATGTTTTAGTACATCCAGAATGTACATTCGATGTGGTCCAAGCAGCAGATTATGCTGGTTCGACTAAATATATCATTGATAAATTAAATGATGCACCACAAGGGAGTGAATGGGTCATCGGTACAGAAATGAATTTAGTAGAGCGTTTGAAAAAGCAACACCCTGAATTAAATATTCGTTCATTGAATCCGTTGATGTGTGCGTGTTTGACGATGAATCGCATAGATTTACCACATCTCGCATGGTGTCTGGATAAAATTCAACAAGGTGATTTATCGAACCGTATCGCAGTCGATAGTAACGTGGCACATAGTGCCAAACAAGCTTTAAATCGAATGTTAGAATTAACCTAATATAAAAAAATCAGCACCGTTCTCAGAGTTGTGAACGGTGCTGTTGTATTAATGCGTAGAACTTGTATGATTATATTGTTGTTCTGATAATGTATTATCTTTACGCCAAACATTTTCCAACTCTTCGAGTGTTTTACCTTTGGTTTCAGGTACAAATTTCCACACGAATAAGCAAGACAATAAACTCATTAAACCATAGAACCCATAAGTCATAGTTCCACTAATATCCATCATTGAAGGATATGTAGAAGTGATTGTAAAGTTAGCTAACCATTGAACTGCTACTGCAATTGCCATTGCACTACTACGGATACGATTAGGGAAAATTTCTGAAAGTAAAACCCAAAT
This sequence comes from Staphylococcus sp. GDY8P72P, assembly GCF_016890655.1. Classification (NCBI taxonomy): domain Bacteria; kingdom Bacillati; phylum Bacillota; class Bacilli; order Caryophanales; family Staphylococcaceae; genus Staphylococcus; species Staphylococcus sp. GDY8P72P. Next base: position 85,507 of record NZ_JAFEQJ010000014.1, read on the forward strand.
AATAGGTCCCCAACTCATCATAAATGATGCTGTATAAATGACCATGAAGACTAAAGTGATGACACCGAAAGCTCCATTTGCAGCTAAAATGCTCATGCCTAACATACCAATAGTCATTCCTGTAGAACCGATAATTAATAAAGGTTTACGTCCAAATTTATCGACATATATTATAGCAATTAAAGTGAAAATTACATTAACTAATCCCATTACGACAGTTTGAATCATTGAAGCATTACTTCCAGCACCTAAATTTTCGAATATACGTGGTGCATAATATAAAGCTACGTTAATACCGATAAATTGTTGGAAAACTGACAGTAATATACCGACAATCACAACGGTTTTACCGAAACTAAAAAGTGGAGCTTTAACGTCTTTAGTATTACTTTTAGTAGATAAAATCTGATTTAGTACATTTTGTGCATGTTGCTTTGATGAATAAATTTTATTTAACACAGTTAGTGCTTCTTGCTGTTTATTGACTAATGTTAAATAGCGTGGTGTTTCAGGTACAAAGAACAATAACAAGAAAAAGATTACAGAAGGAATGGCAGCTGTCATAAACATATAGCGCCAACCGACAGCATCAATCCATTGTTGTGTCTCTCCGTGTGTAATACCAAAGTTTACAAAGTAAACTACCAACATACCAAAAATAATAGCAAATTGGTTCCACGAAACTAAAGTTCCTCTTATCGCAGATGGTGATATTTCACTAATATACATTGGTGAAATGGCAGAAGCCAATCCAACTCCGATACCTCCTAAAATACGATATAAATTAAACATAATTAACAAACCGACACTAGAGTTTCCCGGATCAAAAAATAAAAATTCTGGATAACCCGATAATAATGATGAAATGATAAAAAGTATTGCTGCAACTTGTAACGATTTTTTACGCCCTAAATAACTTGAAAAACTTGATGACAGTAGGCCACCGATAATACAACCTATGAGCGCACTTGAAACTGTTATACCGTGAATAAAACTACCATATTGTTGAGTTAAATATTTTTGTAGTGATTGTTCTGCTCCGGAAATAACAGCAGTATCATAACCGAATAGTAAACCTCCAAGTGTTGCTATTAAAGCGATTTTAAAGATGAATTTTTTATTATCATAATTAGACATGTCCCCATCCCCTTGATTCATTACTTAAATTGACTTAGTGCATGAGTAATTGGTTGTGTTGCTTGGTAAACAGATTGATAAATATCAAACAATTGACTATAAGATCGACGATTAGAGGTAATAGGTTTAATTGGTTGGTGGAATTGAATCCACGCTTGGTTAATAGTTTCAAATGATTCAAACCACTGTGCACCCATAGCTGCTAACATTGCGGCACCAAAGGCAGGACCTTGTTCTTCTGTACGTGTTGTAATAGATGCATTGAAAATATCTGCTTGTATTTGTAACCAAGTTTTGTTTTTAGCACCACCACCTATAGATACTATGTCATTGACTGCTATTCTGTTATTACGCATGATTGTAATGCTGTCTTGAATGGAAAATGTAATACCTTCTAAGACAGCGCGTTTCATATCTAAAGATGTTGTATTAGCATCTAATCCTATAAAGCTGCCACGTACTGTAGCATCATTATGTGGTGTCCGTTCACCTAATAAATAAGGGGTGTACACCAAGCCATGCCCTCCGACAACTGAATCATTAATATTAGTTAAAAATGTTGTGAAATCGTCTTTCGGAGCTAATAATTGACGTAACCATTCTAGGCTATAGCCTGCAGATAAAGTGACACCCATAATGTATTTTTGATTAGGCACACAGTGATTGAAATAATGGACGTTCCCATCATTTTCGAACTTTGAATTGTTTTCGATAGATAACGCTACTCCAGAAGTTCCTATGCTGACTAATTGTTTGCTGTTATCTGTAATACCAGACCCTAAAGCACCACAAGCGTTATCTGCACCACCTTGATAAACCTTAATATTCGAGGTGATGTTAAGTTGATGGGTGATTTCAGATGTTAATGATCCACTATATCCATGTGATTCTATAATTGATGGGCAGATATTAACATCAATATTGAGTTGTTGTAACAATGATGTTGCCCATGTTTCAGTTTTGACGTTGAACATAATTGTACCTGCGGCGTCAGACGGTTCGGTAAATATATTACCTGTTAATTTATATACTACGTAATCTTTCGGTAACATGAATTTACTAATTTTACTGTAATTATGTGGTTCATTGTTCTTGACCCATAATAATTTCGGTAAGGTGAAGCCTTCGAGTACAGTATTTTGTGTTTGGTTAAGCAGGGTGTCTAGACCCACAGTATTTTTTATATTTTCCACTTCAGTCGATGTACGTGTATCATTCCACAATATGGCTGGTCTAATGACTGCTCCATTCGCATCAATAATTACTAAACCATGCATTTGACCGGAAAAACTGAGACCTGTAATTTCCGTTGGTTCGTATTGTGTTAGAATATATTTCAAGCTATCAAGCGCAGCATTATACCAGATGTCAGGGTCTATTTCGCTGTAACCAGATTGTGGATGTTGTGTATCATAAGAGACGCTGTGTGAAGTCACAACGTCCCCTTGTTTATTAACGACAATAGATTTTAAGGCGCTAGTGCCAATGTCCATACCTATTACATAAGTCAATGTCATCAGTCCTTATTATTAATATTTAAAATGTATTGATTTATCTGTGATTTAATTACTTCTAAATGATCTGAGGCATTATCGATGCTTGTAAGATTATGTGCATACGTTTCTAATTCAGCAAAAGATGTTGTACCATCAACAATTTTTTTCCCAATACCTTCTTTGAAAGTTTGATATTTAGTGTCCATTATTGATTCGAAAAAGTTATCTTCAATCATTTTATGTGCCACTCTTAAACCTAATGCAAAAGTATCCATACCGGTAATATGTGTTAGCACTAAATCTTCTTGTTTAAATGATGTTCTACGAGGTTTGGCATCAAAGTTTAATCCACCTGGCGCAAGACCACCATTTTTCAAAATTTCATACATTGCTAAAGTTGTGTCGAAAACATCAGTAGGGAATTCATCAGTATCCCATCCTAAAAGGGGATGTCCTTGGTTTGCATCAACTGAACCTAACATGTCATTATCGCGTGCATAACGTAATTCGTGTTGGAACGTATGACCTGCAAGTGTTGCATGGTTAGCTTCAATGTTGAATTTAAAAATGTCATCTAAATCATATTTTTGTAAAAAGGCATATGCTGTTGCCACATCAGTATCATATTGATGGGACGTTGGTTCTTTTGGTTTAGGTTCAATTAAAAATTGCCCTGTATATCCAATTTCATTGGCATAATTTTTAGCCATTTTAAAGAAGTTTGCAAGGTTTGTTAATTCTAATTTCATATCAGTATTAAGCAAACTTTCGTAGCCTTCACGACCACCCCAGAAAACAAAGTTTTCTGAACCTAATTTTTTAGCTATTTCCAACGATTTTTTAACTTTTGCTGCAGCATATGCATAGACATCTGCATTAGATGAAGTTGCAGCCCCGTGTACGAAACGTTCATGTGTAAAATTATTTGTAGTATTCCATAATAATTTTTTTCCAGTTTCTTCCATTTTTTCTTTAATGCGGTCTACTATAACATCTAAATTTTCATTTGATTCTTGTAATGTTGAGCCTTCAGGTGCGATGTCTACATCGTGGAAACAAAAATATTCAATTTGTGTTTTTTGCATAAATTCAAAAATAGCATCTACTCTAGCTTTAGCTTGTTCCATAGGTTCTAAGTTGTTCCAATCACGCTGTGCAGTTCCAACTCCAAAAGGATCGGATAAATCAGCGGTGAAAGTGTGCCAATAAGCAACACCAAAACGCAAATGTTCAGCCATAGTTTTGTTACCAATTTTCTCTTCTGGATTATAATATTTAAAGCTATATATGTTGTTTGATTTAGGTCCCTCGTATGTTACTGGATCTATATTGAAATAAGTCATGTTTAGCCCCCTCATTTAGTTGGTTAGTTTATTAAACAAACTAACGTTAAAGAGAATATAGCACAATTACAATATTTTGTAAACGCTTTCTAAAAAAGAAGAAATATAGCACTTTCTACAATTAAGATTAGAAAGTGCTTGAGTTTAAATATTTATTTGTAAATTATCGATATCAACAATAGTTTGAGTAATAGCTAATGTACCTCCTAATAGTGTTGCATAGTTCACATTAGAAGTGAGTTCGATGCTGATAGCATTTCTAGAATACTGTGAAAATTGTTGCTTAATATCTTCCAATATTGTAGGCAAAGCATTAATTAATGGGCAGTTAATATAAATGGCATTGGGATTAAACTGAGTATTTAAATTATGGACAAGCACTGCTACATGTTGGATAAATTGATTAACTGCAGCAATAACTTCAGGCTGTTGTTCATTATAAAGATGAATTAAGTCTTGTAACGTAATATTTTTATTTAACTTAGTAGTAAGAAGGTGAATTAATGCTTCTTGTGAACAAATGTCTTCGATTTTATAAAATGTCGGACCCACTTCGGTTGGCTTAGATACTAAAGTTTTACCAATTTCACCTGCTTCACCATTAGCTCCTCTATAGAGTTGTTGATTAATGATTAGACCAGCTCCAATACCTTTATTAATACTTAAAGCTATTAGATTATTTATATCGCGGTTGCCATTAGTATTGTGTTCATAGAGTGCGGAAAGGTTAGCTTCATTTTCAATGACTACAGGTACTGCCGCAAATTGTTGTAACGCGGTGGTGATATCGCTGACATCTGTTTCATGAAAGGGTAAGTGGATAATGTTATGATGATCATCCACAATACCGTGAATAGATACTGAAATTCCTAATAACCCATACAATGTACTTTGTTTATCTGTAATATTGACTTTTTGCTGTAAGATGTGCAAGATTGAACTTACTTTTTTATCTGTTAAAGGGTGTGAATTGTGCGTAATGATTGTTCCATCAAAATAAGTATACAAAATTTCAACAGAATTATATGTTAAATCTAATGAGATAAAATAACCATATTGGTCATTGACCTTTAATAATATTGGTTTACGGCCACCGCTTTTAGTACTGTCACCTTCACCAACTTCTAATACTAAAGATTTTGCTTTTAAACTATTTAAAATGCTTGAAATGGTAGCTTTGTTAATTTCTAAATTTTTGGATATTTGAGTACGTGAAATATTATTATGATTAAAGATTTCTCTTAACACACGTTTTTCGTTCATAGTAATATTTAAAGTTAAGTTATTGTCCATCGTTAATTACCCCATATGTTATATTCAATTAAGTGTGTCGTTTTTATTCTGCGTTAGTACGTCAACTATTTTAACATACATTATACAGCGTCAAAGGATAAATGAAAGAGCATTGCTACATAGTCATAGAACATAAAACAATTATATTATACTGAGCATTTATATTACGCTACATGGATAATAGCGTTATTATGTAATAATGGTATTTATTGAAGAAGGGAGTAAGCGCCTAAGTTGATATATGGATTAGTAGATGATGTAAATTGTAAATTTTCTGACTTTTTACTTATCAAATCGACGGTATAGGCGTAATATATATGCTAGGATTGAGCATATAGCTTATGAAATGTTAGAATGCTTTATTTAGTATAACGATGTATTTTGAAGGAGAAAATTATGAAAAAAGAAGACTTAATTGCCCCACAAACATATAATATAGTTTCAGAAATTGAAAAGTACGCGGAAAATCCTGCGAAAGAAGCAATTTTATTTGAAAATGAAGCGGGAGAAACGCAAACAATTACTTATGCAAATCTAATTAAAAATGCGAATCGTGTTGGGCACGTTTTTTTAAATCATGGGCTAACTAAAGGTGACAAAGTATTAATTTTGATGCCTCGTGCCATTGAAACGTATGAAATTTACTTAGCAGCACTAAAATTAGGTTTGGTGATTATTCCAAGCTCCGAAATGTTACGGACAAAAGATTTACAACATAGAATTTCGCATGGTGAAGTCAGTGCAGTAGTTGCTATTGCTGAGCATCTGGATGAATTCACTCAAATTGCAGAATATGATGAATTAATTAAGTTTGTTGTTGGAGGTCAAGCTGAGCATTGGCATGATTTAACGGCAGAAAAACAACAGGCATCAACGGAATTTGCAATGGTAGAGACATCTAGAGATGATATTGCACTGTTGTCTTATACATCAGGAACGACGGCTAAGCCGAAAGCAGTAATTCATTCACATGGCTGGGGTTATGCACATATGCAAACTGCGCCTAAATATTGGTTAAGTATCGAAGAAGGTGACACTGCGTGGGCTACGGCTGCACCAGGTTGGCAAAAATGGGTGTGGAGTCCATTTTTATCTATCATGGGATCAGGTGGTAAGGCATTTGTTTATAATGGTAAGTTTAATGCTGAGAAGTATTTAGAGTTACTACAAAAGCATGAAGTTAATGTCTTATGTTGTACACCGACAGAATATCGATTAATGGCGAAGTTACCTAACTTGAGTGACTATGACTTATCACAGTTACACAGTGCAGTATCTGCAGGTGAACCATTAAACCAAGAAGTCATTGAACAATTTCGTAAAAACTTTGACCTTACTGTTAGAGATGGCTACGGTCAAACTGAAAATACGTTATTAATTGGTTCGTTGAAAGGTACGGAAACACGTATTGGTTCTATGGGACGCGCAATTTTAGGAGATCAAGTGGCTATTATTGATGAAGATGGCAATCGTATAGAAGATGGTACAACTGGAGATATTGCTGTTGCGTTAGATTCTCCAGCATTATTTAAAGGTTACTATAAAGATGAACAACGTACTGCTGACTCTAAACGTGGTAACTATTATGTGACAGGTGACAGAGCACGTGTCGATGAGGATGGTTATTTTTGGTTTGAAGGTCGACGCGATGACATTATCATAAGCTCAGGCTATACTATTGGGCCATTTGAAGTTGAGGATTCATTAATTGGGCATCCAGCAGTCAAAGAATGTGCAGTAGTTGCGAAGCCACATGATATTCGTGGTAATATCGTAAAAGCCTTTGTAATTTTACAAGATAATTACTCGGCAGATGATGCATTAGTAAAAGACTTACAAAATTATGTGAAACAGGACGTAGCACCATACAAATACCCACGTGAAATTGAATTTGTCACTGATTTACCGAAAACAAATTCAGGTAAAATACGTCGTGTAGAGTTAAGAGAAGCGGAAATAGCAAAATATAATAATCAATAACACAGTAGACACGTGTCAGGTGTCTCAACAGTAAAATGGCTAATCCAGTAATTGAATGGATTAGCCATTTTTATAGTTATAACCTATGATTGCTTGCTAAAGTAAGTTTATTTAGTTGAGTTTGATTGGTCAATTAAGATAGTGAGTTATTGTTCGGATAAACAAAAATCTAACCAATCAACATAAGCTTGTTCACGCAAAAGAGCTTTTTTTAATATACGAATGTGTTGTGCGTCTTTGTGAGGGTCTAATTGTTGAAAGATGGCATTTAATTGAGTTAACTTATCTTGTTTAGCAACTTTTTTAGTTCGCAATAATTCCTGCTTTGCTTCAGTTGACAATGCATCATAAAAGTACACTTTTATCGCAAATGGATCTTTGGTGTTTTCTTCTTCATCTGCTGTTTCAATCCAGTGGTACAGAGCGGTTTTACCAATAGGGGTAATACTGTAAATTTTTTTGGCTATTTTGCTAGATTCATCAATGTTCGAAATATAAATGTGCTCAGATTGTACGAGCTTTTTTAATTCATTATAAATTTGACTATGTTTAGCATTCCAAATTTCGCCAATTGCTTCACTAAAAGACTTATAAATTTCATAGCCTGTTAGTGATTGGTTATTGAGTAGTCCTAATATAGTATATTGCAGTACATTTTTCACTTTTTCACTCCTGGTATTTTGACAGAATAATTATACGAGAGTAGTATGTAAAAGTAAACATGTAAATAATTACATATATATAGGAGGATAATAATGGCAACACTTCAAGATTTTATTGGAAAACATATGATTTATACTTATGATAACGGCTGGGAATATGAAATGTATGTGAAAAATGAGGAAACGATTGATTATCGAATTCATTCAGGTATGGTAGGTGGTAGATGGGTGAAAGACCAAAAAGCAGATATCGTTGAAATTATAGCTGGAGTTTATAAAATATCATGGACAGAGCCTACTAGAACAGACGTATCATTAAATTTTGTGCCTGAACAACATTTAATGCATGGGGTGATTTTCTTTCCTAAATGGGTGCATGAACATCCAGAAATTACAGTATGTTATCAAAATGATTATATCGATGTAATGGAAGCTTCTCGCGAAAAATATGATACCTATCCTAAATATGTAGTTCCAGAATTTGCAACAATTACATATGTTGGTACACCTGGTGTTAATAATGAACAGGTTATTGCAGAAGCACCATATGAAGGTATGGCCGAAGCTATTAGACAACAACAATTAGCTTTTCAACAATAAATGGGGAAGTCAACGTCCTATTGTCAAATGCGTATCGAAGCAAAATAGTTGTAGCACTACTTGAGTGACAGTATAATTTTGATTAAGTTCTATTGGATTAAGTACAATTGAATGTATTTTAATATTATAGAATGATAATTTAAAATTTAAAAGAGGTGCTTTATATGTCAAAAGTAGTTTATACAACTAGTATGATCAGCAATGGTGGTAGAGACGGACGTGTCTTTAGCCCTGATAATACATTTACCCATAACTTAGCCACACCGAAAGCTATGGGTGGTAATGCTGTAACTGAAACCAACCCAGAACAATTATTTGCAGCTGGTTATAGTGCTTGTTTTAATAGTGCGCTTTCTCTCATATTACAACGTAACAAAGTGACAGATGCACAACCTGAAGTTGAGGTGACGATTGATTTATTGACCGATGAGGAAGACAATGGCTTTAAATTAGGTGGTACGATAAATGTCACACTAAATAATATGTCTCAAGAAGTTGCGGAAGACTATGTTAATCAAGCCCATGCATTTTGTCCATACTCTAAAGCAACTAAAGGAAATATTGATGTGCAAATAGAGGTTACGGCACAATAAAATAATATAGGCAATACTTATTTGGTAAATAAGAGGAAAGAGGTTTGGAATGAGTGTCACTTCAAACCTCTTTTTATAATGGACAAGTGTAGTACAAAGTACAGTATTTTCGCCAAGCGAGTTTTGATAGGGGTGTTAATACAGCTACAGTTTTTGTGATAAGTTGTAATTTATAATGCTATTGATTTATATGAAAAATGCATAAAAAAAGTACACAACTGATGTTTTCAACAATTGCGTACTCATAGTGGTTTGAATGTGACTACTTTATAAAGAATATTCATGCACGTCCTTATAATCAAAGTTTTTAATAATAGCACAACCTAAAGGATGGAAGCCATTATCAACATGTTGATTAATTTCTTCTAATACAGCTAAAATTTCATATTCTGGTGTGTGAATATCGAAAGTATATTTGAATAAATGCTGTTTATCTGAACGTACAGTTGCAACGAGTTTGTCTTGTTCCATTTTATAATCAAGTAATTGCATAACGATCTCACCTTTCATCAAATTTTAAATCTCTAATATGTGCTTAAAACAAGTTTTAATCCATTTAGCTAGTGTGTCTTACGTGATTGTGTTAGTTTGGTATACTACGAAAAATCAAAGTGACAACTTACTATTACGAAATAAATCTTGTGATACTTTATTATTCTCAATTTCACATTAGAATAATTCTAATGTGATTTCATTATACATTAAAACGATTAAAATGTGGAGAGTTTTGGCTTAATTTTTGATATAATGAAAACGTATTTATAGAATCAAAAGTAAAATAAAGTGAAAAATGAAAAGTTTTATTGACCGAGTATGGACTATTTGATAAGCTAAAAGTAATTAAATAAAAGCTTTCTAGGGTTCCGTAACAGTCGTTAGTCTGGTCCGAGAGAAAGCCACATGTATTCATGTGACACGGAAGGATAAAAGCCTGGGAGATAGTGATAGCACTATTTCTCAGGCTTTTTATTTTATAGGAGGTTTAAAAAATGAACTGGTTGAAAATTATTATTGCAGCTATTTTTGAAGTAGGATGGGCTGTCGGATTAACGCATGCAAGTACTACATTAGAATGGTTATTAACTATCATTGCTATTATTGTTAGTTTCTATTTACTAATTAATGCATCACAATATTTGCCGGTAGGTACATCATATGCAGTTTTCGTTGGATTAGGCACGACTGGCGTAACGATTCTTGATTTTGTAGTATTTGGGCAACCCGTAATAATAGGGAAAATCGTCTTGATTTTTGCTTTGTTAGCCGGTGTTATTGGCTTGAAACTTGTAACGCCAAGTGAAGGAGGTAAAAAATAATGGTTTGGTCAATTTTAATTTTAGCAGGTATATTTGAAATGTTAGCAATTACAGCATTAAACGCATACACACATCATAAACGTAGTAAGGACTTGTTAGGCATGTTAATATTGTTTGCCTTGAGTTTTGTAGCGTTAACTTATGCTATGCAAAATTTACCGATGAGTACTGCTTATGCTGTATGGACTGGAATAGGTGCAGTAGGTGGTGCCTTGATAGGGATGTTGTTTTTCAAAGAATCTAAAGACATTAAACGGATTATATGTATTGCAGTGATTTTAGCAAGCACAGTGGGGTTAAAGTTATTGAGTTAAAATATAAAAAAAGAGGCAACACATAGTTGCCTCCAAGAGTAATATGTTCATGAATATAAAAGACTAGTAGTCGGATTCCAACTACACCATTAATATATCATATATACGAGTCAATAATCAATGAAATCAAACAATATAATAGTAAAAATAACATAATAATATAATAAAATGTATAGCTATATAGAGTAGGGAGCGACTCTATAAATTTAGCGTAGGTAATTGCGCAGTTGATGCTAGATTGATAAGCTAACAATAAAAAATAAAGGGGGAAGCTGTGTTGGAAGGATTACTTACGTTTATTACCATCACGCTAATGATTATTATTGTGCCTGGACCTGACTTTTTTATTGTAATGAAAAATTCTATTTCTTCAGGTCGTGTTAACGGGACAATGGCAGCTTTAGGTATTACATCAGGGCATGTCATTTATTCATTATTAGCAATTTTTGGTATTATTTTTATTTTAGCGCAAATGTATTATGTGTTTTTAGTAATTAAAATATTAGGAGCATGTTATTTAATTTACTTAGGTATTCGCAGTATTATTAGTGCACGCCAAGGTTTAAATTTCACTCCAGAAACAATGAAAATAGCACAAGTTAGTTATTTGAATTCTTATAGACAAGGTATTGTAAGTACTTTATTAAACCCTAAAGCGTTACTATACTATATTAGTATTCTACCTCAGTTTCTTTCTACTGGTGGCGCAGTGACATCTCAAATAGCGATCCTATCAGCTATAGTGACTTCAGTCATTTTAATTTGGTTTATTTTTTTGTGTGTTTATTTTTCAATATATCAAAAAACTATTTGCTAATCGTAAAATTAAAGCATTATTTGATTACGCTGTTGGCTTCATCTTAGTTGGTTTGTCTATCAATTTATTGTTGAGTAAAGCAAATTAATTAAAGGTTGAGTTGTCGAAGTGTGAGTGTTAACACTAAGCAACCCAACCTTTTTATGGATAAAAATAAGCTGTTTTAGAAATGAGCACTTTTACGCCACGATAAACATTTTTGATCGTATACCATATAGTTAAAATAATGAACAATAGCGTAATCATTATGCCTACTACAGAAACCCAATTTGACGTATTGTCTTGCAAAGTAGCTAGACTTAATCCGCCACTAAAAATTAAGAAAAATGGACAAATTAATGTAATAATATGATAAATTAATGCTTTCATAGCGTGAGTAGACGCTGGCTTATAAGCAAAAATCCACACGATCAGTGGTAATATCAACGGGGCAAAAAAGATACTAAAATAACTTATAGCAGCGAGCACACGTCCACCTTGTATGTCTTGAGCGTGCGTTTGATTATTCATAGTCATCACCTCAATTCACAGCATAACAAATTGTGTGTCATTACCATAGTTGTATTGTACGATGTGACAGCATTGTTAGCTTAAGCTAAAATGAATGTATTAGAAACGTGAAAGAAAAGAGGCGAGTGTAATGAAAATCTATTTAATCCGACATGGAGAATCCCAGTCTAATTATGATAAAAAACAAGGAAATAATTACTTTTGTGGCCAATTGGATGTTCCATTAACTGAAAAAGGGACTCGAGATGCGCAGTTTTTACAATCATATTTTGATAAGCATCGTGTACAGCAAATTTATTTATCTGATTTGCAACGTACAAGACAAACATATAATGCAATTTTTGATAAAGATATACCCGCTGAGACAACAGCATTACTAAGAGAACGTTCACTAGGTATTTTTGAAGGATTACATGTTGAGGATGTAGAACAGCAAAGCGAATATACACATTTCTTTAATGATGACAATTATCGTGAATTTAGACATAGTTTCACTCAAAAGGCACCTGAAGGCGAAAGTTATGAAGATGTTTTAGCACGCGTGCAACACTTTTTTGAACAGGAAGTCGATAAATCACTCGATAGTATTGCTATTGTAGCGCATCAAGTGGTTATTCGTTGTATTTTTGTATATTTAGGATACGAAACTAAAGCACAAGTGATAGATAAAAAAATAGAAAATTGTAAGCCTTATTACGTTGAATTGTAATAAGGCTTAAGTATGTATCGTTATGAAGTGACGCATAAAGTGGTAACCGCACTGGCAGTAATCACTATTGTCGATAAAAATAAGACAAAAACAAGTATCGGTACTGCGGTTGTAAAGATGATACCTAAAGTTAATATAAATGCAGGTATCGCAAACAAAATTTGATAAATGCTAGAAATGACACGAGTAGCTGTGGAATTAAAAATTCCTAGTATTAGCGCTGGCAAAAAGATACTTACAGCGAAAGCAACAACCATCCATATATCTTGTGGTTGATCAACAGTGACACCACTTCCCCCTGATGGATTGTTAGATGCGATAGTAAGGATTGACAGCGAAATAAATATAATAGCTAAAAATAGCATAGGAACACGATATTTCATTTTTTCCTGACACCCCAATGTTTATAATATTGTTTATATTGTCACATAACTTAAATGTATAGTAAAGAACAATTTACATTTTTTGTATCTTAATATCATAAAAAATCATTTTTAAAAATTATAAAATGAATAACATTAAACTAAACGGGGTACAGCAAAATTGTCGGAAACTTAAAGCATATAAAAAATCTGATCATGTTAAATTCAACATGGTCAGGTTAATATTTTTTGGCTGCTGTTATACTATTGTGAAAGCCTTCGAAAAAGACATCGATGTTATCTAAGACACTGCCAACTACAACTGCAATCACTACATAAGTAATGCTTAAAAGAATGTGTTTAGCAGAAATAAAGCCATATTTTTCTTGTTTATCTACGAGACCTAGTGCGATGAAGACAGCAGCCATTGCTCCAATTAAAATTGTAAGAACCATGTGTGCCTCCAGTCTGAGTTTATACTCTGTGCTAATACAAACTCAGTTTAACAAATAGAACTTAGTGTCAAAAGTTAAATAACAATAAAAAACCTTACAATTATGTAAGGTTTTTTACGAAAAGTATGCTATTAAAGAACATGCATGATGTGTAACATTGCTTTAAACGGTTAGTAGCGGTGTTATTGGACGTTGTCATCATTTTGTAATGATTGTATTATTTTGTTGATAGGTGTTAATGAAATAACTTAATGATTGTGCAATTTTTCTTGTGAATTTATAATTTGTACTTTATTTATCGATAGCATCGCTGTTAATATCATGTTTTTCTAAAAATTGCTTAATTTTCTTTTGTTGCTTACCATTAACGTCACCAGCATGTTTGGCTGATACATCAACAACATTTAGTTTATTTTGTGGTTGATAATCTAATTCTTCAATATCTTTATCGACATTTTTGATTGTAGAGTTTAAGGCAGTGAAATATTTTAAGATTCGTTCAGCATGGGGTTTATATCCTTCTGGCAAGTCGTTAGATTCGATGAATTTTTTGAAACGAACATCGTTTTTAACAGCGTTTTGAGATAATTTAGATAAGCGTTGTGCTTGTTTATCAGTGATTTTAGTATCGGTACCAGTTTGTCTATCTAATTTGTATTGCATAAGATATTTGTTATCGATAATGTCAGAGTTAACATCAAGGTATTTTTTAATAGCTTTATTCATTTCTGCTGTACTTATTTTTTCTCCAGTTTTTGAGGATGAAAATATGTCATCTTCAGAAATATTCTGGACATTTTTAGGTGCATTTTTTTGACTGTGTTTATTATCATCATCCTCGTTATTAGAACATGCAGCAAGCATGAATAGCGTAGCAAATAATAATAACAAAATTCTAAATTTCTTCATTCAGTAATTAAACTCCTTTATATTGTTTAATCGTGTTATTTAATTAACGACGGTAATTTGTTCAGTATATAGAGCAATATATAATAACCTCTTAATATTATAGGCATTGCTAACTGAGATAACAAGAAAAGATATTTACTGAAGTTGTTTTAATTTACGTTCTATTAATCTATAGATAATTATAAGTAGTAATAAATAGATAATGACCTCAATAATTAAAATGATACCATTGCGATAACTTATGAATAACCATATATCGATGAGTGTTAAAGGCAAGGCGATGACAAAAACTTTGCGAAATATATATGTAGTTAATCGTTGGTACATATGCTGTGCTGTTTTCCAATAAAGGGGACCTAACATGGCGCGCTTTGATTGGTAAGCTGTGCCGTTATGACTTGAATTATTTGTTGGAGATGTAGTTTTCAAACGTTTCATTAAGTAGAGATGGATGCTGGCAACAATAAGTAAAAACATAAAAACACCTAATTTCTAGTACTTTAGAGCCGATTATAACATAAAAAGGAGAGTCAAAAAGACTCTCTTCAGACTGTCGACAAATTATACCTATGTAGGCAGTTTATTTATGCACGCTTTGCGCGGGCCCTTGCATTAGCCTGTAGTCTTTGGCTAATGTTATTCCCACAGAAGTCGGCATAAAACACTGTCAATCTATAAAAGATTTTAGGAGAACTAATATTTAAGGTCCTTACAGACAAAAAATTATATATAGAAAATAAAAACCCCTTCGCAAATTAATGCGAAAGGGGTTGTCTACTTTGTGTGTTATCGTCAATTTATTGATGTACAGGTTCAGCGCTATTACGAATAATATAATCAAATGCATTAAGTGCTGCATTTGCGCCTGCACCCATAGAAATAATAATTTGTTTATTGCGATCATCTGTTACATCACCAGCAGCGAATACGCCTGGCATACTTGTCGCATTACGACGATCAATTTTAATTTCATGTGCTTCATTTAATTCAACAGCGTCATCTAACCATTCTGTATTTGGTAATAGACCGATTTGAACAAAGATACCGTCAAGAGTAATGTCATGTTTGGCACCAGTTGCTAAATCTTCATAGGCAATACCAGTTACAGCATTGTCGCCCAATACTTCAGTTGTTTGAGCGTTTTTGATTATTGTTACATTTGATAGTGAAGTTAAACGCTGTTGTAATACATCGTCAGCACGTAATTCAGCATTACGTTCTAATAAGGTTACGTGGCTTGCTATACCAGCTAAGTCTATTGCTGCCTCAACACCAGAATTACCGCCACCTACAACTGCAACATCTTTATTTTCGAATAATGGACCATCGCAGTGAGGGCAGAAAGCAACACCTTTATTAATTAAGGCTTCTTCACCAGGCACTTGCAGTTTACGCCAACGTGCACCAGTAGCAAGAATAACTGTTTTACTTTGTAACTTAGCACCATTATCTAAAGTTACAAAAATACCACTGTCAGTTTTTTCGATATCATCCGCACGCACACCAGTCATAACGTCGATATCATAATGGTTAATATGGTCCTCAAGTGCTGAAGAGAACTTAGGTCCGTCAGTTTCTTTAACGGTAATGAAGTTTTCGATAGCTGCTGTATCATTAACTTGACCACCAATACGGTCAGCAACAATACCTGTACGTAATCCTTTACGTGCAGTGTAAATACCAGCACTACCACTTGCAGGACCGCCACCAATGATTAATACATCGTATGGCTCTTTGTTATCAAACTCAGCTGGATCAGCTGTACTACCTAAACTTGTTAAGATATCTTGTACTGTCATACGACCATTACCAAATTCTTCTCCGTTAAGGAAAATGGCAGGTACGGCCATAATGTTTTCAGCTTCTTCTCTGAAAATAGCACCGTCAATCATAGTATGAGTGATATTAGGATTTAATAAACTCATTAAGTTTAGGGCTTGTACTACATCCGGACATTTTTGACATGTTAAACTAATATATGTTTCAAAATGTAGTGGACGATCTAAAGCTGAAATTTGATCGATAACCGCTTGTTCTTCTTTTGGTGCTCGACCACTTACTTGTAATAAGGCAAGAACAAGTGAGTTAAATTCGTGACCCATTGGTAAACCAGCAAAAGTAATACCAGTCTGTTCATTAGGACGGTTGACTGAAAAGCTAGGTGTACGTTTAAGGTCAGCATTTTCTACTGAGATATGAGATGACATACTTGCAACTTCGTCTAATAATGTTTCTAATTCTTTAGATTTATCATCAGAACCGATACTTGCTTGAAGTACTACATCGCCTTCCATAAGTTCCAGTAGTTGTTTAAGTTGTGATTTTAACTCATCATTAAGCATTCGAATCAATGCCTCCTTAAATTTTACCTACTAAATCAAGACCAGGTTGTAATGTTTCTGAACCTTCTTCCCATTTAGCTGGGCATACTTCACCTGGGTGTTGACGTACATATTGAGCTGCTTTAAGTTTGTGTACTAACGTACTAGCATCACGGCCAATACCATCAGCATTTACTTCAGCTGCTTGAACTACACCATCAGGGTCAACAATGAAAGTACCACGTTGTGCAAGACCAAGATCTTCGTCTAACACATCGAAGTTACGAGTGATTGTTTGAGAAGGGTCTCCGATCATAGTGTATTTGATTTTGTTGATTGCTTCTGAATGATCGTGCCAAGCTTTGTGTACGAAATGTGTGTCAGTTGATACTGAGAATACATTTACACCAAGCTCTTGTAATTTATCATATTGACCTTGTAGGTCTTCTAATTCAGTTGGACATACGAATGAGAAATCTGCAGGATAGAAGCATACTACACTCCAAGAACCTTTAAGATTTTCCTCTGATACTTCGATGAACTCATCTTGTTGTGGATCATAAGCATTCGCTGTGAATGGTAAAATTTCTTTATTGATTAAAGACATGAAAAACATCCTCCTAAATTGTATGTTACTTTTATTGACACGAAGATTGTAACAATTGATTATTTCAATTGTTTGATGATAATTATTCTAATCTCCGATATTCATTATCACATGACATTGTGAAATAGTCAACAAACAACATTGCATAATAAATGTTTATTACGACCTAGTTTCTATAACTACCAGTGTCACTCTGACATCGTATTCGGTAAAGTGTATTTTGTTAGGTAGTAATAACTTATTTAGCAATCTACTAATATCAATTAGCCACTTTTATTCTCAACTAAACATCATTTAGAAGATGAAAATACCCTAAAATAATAAAAAGGGAGTGGGACAGAAATCTGATTTTGAAAAAATGATTTCGTCGTCCCACCCCGGAAAGGATGACTAGCATTGAAACAAGCTTGATTTGAAGCGTATTTTCAATGCAGTCAGCTACTGCCAATATGAAAAAAGACTAGGACAATCAATATTGTCCCAGTCTCGTTTTATCAGGCATGTATGGTAGCTTAATCAACAAAGGTTACGCTAATTTCACCAATATCAGTAAAAGTAGCGTGGTACGTACCATGAGTTATTGGTAAGGCTCTTATAAACGTACCGGAAGCCACAAGTTGACCTTTCGTTAATTGTTTGTTGTGCTGTTGTAATTTAGAAACTAACCATGTTAATGATTTGAAGGGGTTTCCCAAGACGATTTCGGCGGAACCTTCAGCAACCTCTATACTATTGTGTGTTAATGTCATTTCTACATTCGCTAATGCGGAAATTGTTGATGCTGGAACAATTTCTCCAACGACAACAAGTCCTGTGGCTGAATTATCTGAGATAAAATCACTTAAAGTAAAGTTGGGGAACCAATTTTTATAGCGGGCGTCGGCAATTCCTAAACCTGGTGCGATATCAACACATGACAAAATAGTAGCATCATCAGCATCCATAGGAATGTCGTCTGTTACGATAAACATAATTTCAGGTTCTATGAGAGGATTAAATAGGCTCGATAATGAGATAGATTCATTGGATTGAACAATTTTACTGGATAAAATAGTCCCGTATGCAGGTTCATTAGTATTCGCAAGTATTTGAGTAGCGTCATTAGTCATATTAACACGATAGCCAGCGATATTAGAGTTATCAACAGTTTGCAATTGTTCTATTAATAATGATTGCGTATGATATGCGTCAGCTTCAGTTATATTATATGTGTTGCTCACAAAATCAATAGGTTCATGCGCCTTGAAAGCAGTGAAAAGTGAATCTGCAATAACTTTAGTATCCTTTGACATATAATCTCTCCTTAAATTTTCAGAAAATTGTTACTATTATCATTATAATTATCATAACGAGAAATGATTTTACTTTCAATATATTTAAAAGTTGAGAAAACGGGTAAGCATTATAATAAGGGTTAATCGATTTTATTTGTTAAAGTGAAGTATGAAATTTACAAATAAGGAGCGATTAATGTGACAGATTATGTATATAACTTATTGAAACAACATCATTCAGTAAGAAAATTCAAGCCTAATGACATTCCCGAGGAAACGATAAAAGAATTAATAGAAGCAGGTCAAAATGCTTCTACATCTAGTTACCTACAAACGTATTCGATTATCGGAATTAATGATCCTACTATTAAAGAGCAATTAAAAGAAGTGTCAGGACAGCCTTACGTTGTTGAAAATGGATATTTATTAGTGTTCGTTATGGATTATTACAGACATGCTACGATTAACGACGATAAAAAAGTAGACATGAGCGTGTCTTTTGAATCTGCTGAAGGTCTATTAGTCGGTGCAATTGATGTGGCTTTAGTAGCACAAAATATTGCCGTTACTGCTGAAGATAAAGGTTATGGCATGGTTTATTTAGGATCTTTACGTAACGACGTAGCACGTGTTAAAGATATTCTTGGTTTACCTGAACATACTTTCCCACTATTTGGTATGGCTCTCGGCGAACCTGCAGACGATGAAAATGGCGAACCTAAGCCACGTCTACCTTTAGAACACATCTTCCATCAAAACAAATATAATAGCGACAAAGAACGTCAACGACAAAAAATTGAAGCTTTTGACCAAACAGTAAGTGAATATTATCGTAATCGTACGAATGGAGAACATTCAGAAACATGGTCAGATCAAATTGCTGGCTTTATGAGTAGTAAACAAAGACTTGAAATGTTGGAACAACTGAATAAGTCAGGTTTTATTAAGCAGTAAGCAAGCTATACCATGACATGGTGTTAGTGTCGAAAAGTTTTTTAGTTTTGTGTAACTATAGAGAGGGGTTGGTTGTGTTGAGCATGTTTGATAGATTATTTAAGAAGAATGAAAACACAGATGCAGTGGGTCCAAGTGAAAAAAAGCGTGATACACATATAGATAACAACCAACTTACTCCAGAAGAAGCACAACAATATTGGGCGAAAATAGCGAGTAAAATCATTGTAAGTACATTAAACTGCGTAGATCATACGGCAGAACGTATATTTATATTAATTTCCTTTGATGAAAAAGATCCAACTATGGACATTTTCTTTCAAATGAATGGTCAGGTAAGAATGTGGAATGATTTGGATAATACACAGCACAAAAACATCATTGCACACAATCTATTGCCGCAAGTGGATAATATTGTAAAACAAGCACATTGTTTATATGATCGTGCACACTTAACGCGAATGGCTTACACACAAATTCAATTCGAATTTGAAAGTAAAACCTGGTATTTACATGACATTTCGGAAGAAAGTATGGAAGCCCAACTTGATAAATATGCAGCATTTTTAAAGTGGTTTGATGACGTCTCTCATGAGATTAAGCAAACGCCATTAGATAGTAAGAAGAAGATTACTTGGGGCCCTTTCAAACCTATAGCATAAAGAAGCTAGCAATTTGAGTGTCTGGTGAAAACATACAAATAAAGACAAAAGCTGTAGCAAGATGAACAACGACTTATTCCTCTAACGAAAAGGGTTAAGTCGTTGTTTTTAAATTGGTGAATAATAGGAAGGGCATAGGGAGACTTGTTACTAAAAAAGTAAGCAATCTATATAAAAAATCACTTCGTTAAAATTCATGCTGTGATGAATTTAACGAAGTGTTTTTTGTTAGATAAATATTACATAGTAACTAGGTGTTTAATTATTGGCAGTAAGTTCACCGTAAGTACTATCGTTGTACGTATCTTTATCTAAGTTATCTGTAAGTTTAGCAGTACCTGCACCAGCAAGCATAGAATCGTTGACGTTTAATGCCGTACGACCCATATCGATTAATGGTTCTACTGAGATTAAGACACCTGCTAATGCGACAGGAAGATTTAATGTTGATAATACGAGTATAGAGGCGAAAGTTGCACCGCCACCAACACCGGCTACACCGAATGAACTTATAATAACAACACCGATAACGGATAAAATGAATTGTAAATTCACTTCAACGCCAGCTGCTGGCGCAACCATCACAGCTAACATTGCGGGATAAATACCGGCACAACCGTTTTGTCCTATAGACAAACCGAATGATGCGGAGAAGTTAGCAATACCATCAGGTACACCTAAACGTGTTTTTTGTGTTTGCACATTAAGTGGTAATGTACCAGCGCTTGAACGTGATGTAAAAGCGAAAAGTAATACTTCTCCCGTTTTTTTCACGAAGGTAATAGGATTTAACCCAATACCACCAATAATAATTAAATGGATAATATACATAGTAATAAGTGCTGCATAAGATGCAATTACAAATTTACCAAGTGTCCAAATTGCCGCAAAGTCACTTGTAGCAATAGTATTAGTCATAATTGCTAAAATACCATAAGGTGTTAAGCGTAATACGAACGTTACAATAGACATAACTAACGCGTATAATGCATCGATACCACGTTTTAAAACATTGCCACTTTCAGGTTGTTTACGCATAACACGTAAAAATGCAAAACCTATAAAGGCTGCAAAGATAACGACTGCAATTGTTGATGTAGTACGTTGTCCTGTGAAGTCTAAGAATGGGTTACTTGGTAGTAACTCTAAAATTTGTTGAGGTAATGTTTGTGCTGTCATATCTTTTGCTTGGCTAGCAATTTCACTACCACGTGAGCTTTCAGCATTACCTAAGTCAATTGTTGAAGCATCTAATCCAAATATTAATGCTGAAATAATACCAACAATAGCTGCAATAGCTACTGTACCAATTAAGAATACGAAGATCCAAACGCCTATCTTCGCAAATTTTTCACCGATTTGTATTTTGGTGAACGCTGAAACAATAGAAATAAAAATTAATGGAATAACAATCATTTGTAACAAGGCAATATAACCGTCTCCGACAACACTAAACCAATCAGTTGTTTGTTTAGTTATACTACTATCGACATCATAGATAAGATGGATGGCTACCCCGTATAAAATCCCTACACCTAATGCAGTGAATACACGTTTAGGGAAAGATACGTGTCTTTTAGCCATAATATATAATCCGATGATGAAGGCCACAAATACAATTATGTTAATAATAGTAAATAACATAGTAAAGACCTACACTTTCTTTTAATATAATTTAATCCGACATACCTAATAAGGATAGTAGCAAAACAATATTTATTCAAGAGGAAAAACTCAAATATTACTATAAAAATTATAGTCAGAATATTATTACAATCTTTAGAGCATTAAAAAAAGTCTAGACCGGAGTCTAGACTATAAAAATAGCTTTATATTATAAATTAAACAGACGTGCAAAGAAGCCTTTTTTCTCACCTTGTGATTGTGAATTGTATTGTGCAGATTCACTTGCTGGTTCGGATTGAGCTGAGTCATTTATGCTGAATGTATTAGTTGTCTCACTGTGATCTTCAGATTTTGTCGTTGATTCTTCAGATGATGATTCAGATTCAGCAACATTTGTTGATGAAGTACTTTCCGCAGTTGATTCAGTAATTTCATCTGTAGTTGTTTTAGCTGAAGTTGCTTCAGTCGTACTTGCAGTTTGTGGTGTTTTTGCTGCATGGTTTTCAGAATTAGTTGAAGTAGATGTAATCTCGTCTTCAGTTAATTTAGCTGACGCTGTTTCTGATTGACTGTCGTTCGTTGACGTAGCAGTTTCAGTATTAGCTTCAGATGTTGCCGTCTGAGCTTCCTGCTTAGGTTTAGCTGCAATTGTTTCATTTGCCACACTGGATTTTACTAATTCAGATTGCTCTTTTTGCGCACTTTGAATATCAGACTGAGTTGTTTTAATTTCTTCAGTAGATGTTTGTAATGCAGTCAGTGATTCCGTATTTGCGTCTATTTTTGTAGTGATTTGATTTTGTAACTCACGTAATTCGTTTTGTTGATTATGTACTTGGCTAATCATTTGACCAAGCATGTGGCGCTCTTCACGCATTTTTTCCAATTCTGTACGTAAGTCTTCAATGACATTAGCAACATTTTGGTCAGCTGGTAATTGTTCGTCTGTGTCTTTGACTAATACTTGTAAGAAGTCTTTTTCTTTTTCTAGTTCGTCAAAGGCTAAATCGTAACTATTTGTTTGTTTGACTTTTTCTGCGATATCTTGGAATAATTCAATATCTTCTTCATGGAAATCAGTAGCTTCACGGCCACGGTATTCAGTTTTACTAAGTTGATAACCACGTTCTTCTAAATGTTGTACTATTTTACGTACTTGTTTTTCACTTAGTTCAACACGTTGAGCAAATTCTTTCGTTAACATAGAGATAATCCCTTTCTTAATATGTGATTATGTATACGGACGTTTGTCTTCGGTTAGTGAAACGTCAGTCTTACTTCTATGTTAGTTTAACCCCTTTAAGTCTTCATTTCAAGTGTTCCTTGTAAAATTAAGACTGCTTACGTAGGTCCATTTCCTCTAAAAGGGGGTAGATTTCACTGCGAGGTATTTTGTTAGCGAAAACGTATTTTAAGATATAATTTGATTTGATACTAGCGCCATAAATATCTTTTGTTAATTCGATATTTGGTTTAATAAATAAATCCATAGGTGACTCTAGACTTTCCCCTTTACGTTGCGGTGCGATATAGTCAATGTCGTTTTGTTTTTCAAAGCCATGTTCAAACAGAAAGCGGCGACGATTACTTAAAATAGTTGATTGGTCTTCAAGTTGTTCTGTGTCTTCAGGCTCTTGTTTCACTTCTAGCATAATAAAGTTAACATCTCGTGAATGTAATTGATTGGATAAATGGTTAATCTCTTTTTGAATTTCTTCTAATGTTAAAGCGATAACTTCGTCGTGGTTGGGGTTGTCTTTGGCAATAAGATAAATTAAAAAAGATGAGTTGGTTGTAGCTTCGTAATGTGCTGTTGCCAGACTTACTGCTTGGCAATCTTCTAGACCTACGAGAAAGATATAATCATCTTTCGTATATTTATTTTCTAAAGATTGACGGAATATCTTTTCTCCTTCAGCTAAAGATACGTCTAATTTAGCATCATAGAGCTGGATTGCTTCTTTAAATAATGGATCATTGACGGATTTCACTACTTTAAATTCCATACTTAAACCTCCACGTTTGTTGTTTTGCCCATTATAGCATATGGCTTTTTCTATGTATGGATGAAATATTTTTTTATTATGAAAAGGAATGCAACATAGCTTCCTGCTATGTTGGCAGTTTTTGTGCACGCTTTCCGCGGGCTTTGCCTCAGCCTGTAGTCTTCGGCCAGTGCTATTCCCACAGGAGTCGGCCCAAAACTGCCCATATTTCATGCCAGATTTAGACGAACTATTACCTGAAGTAGTCTATGTTCTAAAGTAAGAATGGAATATTATTGAATCGTCTCATACCACCATAGCTTATCGACATAATCTATGACTTTGTTGACAGTTTTTGTGCACGCTTTCCGCGGGCTTTGCCTCAGCTGGTAGTCTTCGCTGAGAGTTATTTCGCAGGATTTTGCCCATACCCATATTTATGAAAAGTAGTAGCAGAACTGATACCTAAAGTGTAACTACAGACAATATAAAAAGACTGGACTATTATTAATAATAGTCCAGTCTTTTACTGTTTGTAGCTTTAAGATTTTGGTCCACGTGTTTCTTCAGAAAAATGTTTACCGAGAATCTTTTCATCATATGCGGCATTTAAGTGATTCACTTCTTCATGGGAACTTGTATCTTTAGCAGCAACTAAAATAAATTTATTGTCCATAAGTTCTTTTTTATAACGTTCAGACGCTTCATCAGAAAGGTTGTAGTTTGCAAGTACTACACTTTCAGTATCTTCGCCAGTCATGATTTTAGCCACTTTATCACTAAATGTGCCACCAGTAGATGTTAGATTGATTTCTGAATCATGTAATTCATCTAAATGTAATTTAGATTTACTTAGCACTGATAGTTCGTAATCTTTATACCCCTCTGCTCTCTTACTATCAATTGCTTGATATAAACTCTCTGCATTATCGACTACAGTAAATTCTGTCATGGTTACCCCTCCACTTGTTGTTTTCACTTATTGCATGTTTACCCTTGAAGCATGAAAATAAAACGAATTTATTAAATTATATAATGTTTCTCGTATCTTGACAAACACCATGAAAACACTATAGAAAACGATTGCAACGTGCAGTGTAATCGTGCTCGAAATAATATTGCGGACAATGTATATATTGAAAAAAAAGGTGGAATTTGGTATTATCGTATAATAATTTATCTAACTCATATAATCTGAAGAATACGGCTTTAGAAGTTTCTACCATGTCGCCATTAACGATATGACTATGAGTAACACCCCAATACAAAACAATGTAAAACTATTGCTTTTATTATTCACATGATATTAAAAACAATAGGGCTTATCATACATAAAGTGCTTGCGCAGAATAGCAACGGGAAATGTTTATTCAACTTTAGCACTTAGATAAGCAATTATCTGGCTTTTAAATGCTAGTTACATAGTTGTATGGCTTGTTCACTCGTAGATCCTGAAACTTTGTTGGTTTAGGGTTTTTTTTGTATACAAATTGAGGAGGTTTTTTCGAGTGGATTTGTTGGAACGCAAAGTAAAAGAGGACGGTATTGTAATTGATGAAAAGATTTTAAAAGTAGATGGTTTTTTAAATCATCAAATCGATGCAGGCCTGATGCAACAAGTGGGACAAACGTTTTATGAGCAATTTAAGGATGAAGGCATTACTAAAATATTAACGATCGAAGCTTCAGGTATCGCGCCTGCAATAATGGCAGCATTACAGTTTAATGTACCGTGTTTGTTTGCGAAAAAAGCAAAACCAAGCACTTTAACACAAGATGTCTATCATGCTGATATTCATTCATTTACTAAAAATACAACGAGTACGGTTATTGTCTCAAATGAATTTTTAGCCAAAGATGACCGAGTACTTATTATTGATGACTTTTTAGCTAATGGAGATGCCTCATTAGGATTGAATGAAATTGTTAAACAAGCCCAAGCTTCAACAGCGGGAGTAGGCATTGTTATCGAAAAAAGTTTCCAACCTGGCAGACAACGATTAGAGGACGCAGGATTACGTGTTTCTTCATTATGTAAAGTAGCTTCATTGCAAGGTAATAAAGTGACATTTGCCAGCGAAGAAGTAGGCACACAAATATGAAGACGTTTATTTTAAGTGTTCAACATTTATTAGCTATGTACGCGGGAGCCATTCTCGTACCTATTATTGTAGGGACTAGTTTAGACTTTACGCCTGAACAAATTGCATTTTTAGTTACGATAGATATTTTTATGTGTGGTGTCGCGACATTTTTACAAGTATGGAAAGGGACGGGGACAGGTTTACCTATAGTTCTAGGTTGTACATTTACAGCCGTAGCTCCAATGATTTTAATAGGACAGACTAAAGGTATAGATGTATTATATGGCTCATTATTCTTATCAGGTATTTTAGTCGTCATCATTGCACCGTTTTTCTCGCAACTCGTTAGATTTTTCCCGCCTGTTGTAACAGGTAGTGTCGTTACAATTATTGGGATTAATTTAATGCCAGTGGCTATGAATTATTTAGCTGGTGGTGAAGGTGCTAAAGATTACGGCAATGGCAATAATATTGTGTTAGGCGTTGTTACACTGTTGGTTATCTTAATTATTCAACGATTGACAACTGGATTTTTTAAATCCATCGCAATTTTGATTGGCTTGCTTGTTGGGACAATACTGGCTTCTACATTCGGTAGTGTTGATGTGAAGCAAGTAGGAGAAGCACATTGGTTTGCTTTACCACAGCCATTTCGCTTTTCAATGTTTAGTTTTGATTTTGGAGCAACACTCGTATTCTTTATTGTAGCTTTAGTGAGTTTAATCGAATCTACTGGTGTCTATCATGCGCTAAGTCAAATTACAGGAAAACAACTTGACCGTAAAGATTTTCGTAAAGGTTATACTGCCGAAGGTCTTGCGATTATGTTAGGTGCTGTGTTTAATGCTTTTCCGTATACGGCATATTCACAAAATGTGGGCTTGGTTTCATTGTCAGGTGCTAAGAAAAACAATGTTATCTATGGCATGGTCATTTTGTTATTGATATGTGGTTGTATCCCTAAATTGGGTGCTTTGGCTAACATGATTCCATTACCAGTATTAGGCGGTGCCATGATTGCTATGTTTGGCATGGTTATGGCATATGGTGTTAGTATATTAGGTAATATCGATTTTAAAAATCAAAATAATTTGTTGATTATTGCGGTATCAGTTGGACTAGGAACGGGTATAAGTGCAGTACCTCAAGCGTTTGAATCATTAGGTGAGCAATTTGCTTGGTTAACGCAAAATGGTATTGTTCTAGGCGCATTATCAGCAATTATTCTGAATTTCTTTTTTAATGGTATAAAGTATCAACAAACGACAGAAGTTATGAAATAATGTAACTATAAATAAAAATTGGAGGCTGTACTAAATGTGGGAAAATAAGTTTGAAAAAGAATCTTTAACTTTTGATGATGTATTATTGTTACCAGCGGAATCAGATATCTTGCCGAAAGACGTGGATTTAAGCGTGCAATTATCGGATAGAATCAAATTAAATATTCCATTGATTTCTGCTGGTATGGATACAGTTACTGAATCTAAAATGGCAATTGCTATGGCACGTCAAGGTGGACTTGGTGTTATCCATAAAAATATGAACATTGAAGATCAAGCTGATGAAGTACAAAAAGTAAAACGCTCAGAAAATGGTGTTATTACGGATCCATTTTATTTAACACCAGAAGAAAGTGTATATGAAGCAGAAGCATTAATGGGTAAATATCGTATTTCAGGTGTCCCAATTGTTAATAATAATGAAGAGCGTCAATTTGTCGGTATCATCACAAATCGTGATCTACGCTTTATTGAAGATTTTTCAATTAAAATTTCAGATGTTATGACAAAAGAAGATTTAGTCACAGCACCAGTAGGTACAACACTTGATGAAGCAGAAGAACTGCTACAAGAACATAAAATCGAAAAATTACCACTTGTCGAAAATGGTCGTTTAGAAGGTTTAATTACAATTAAAGATATTGAAAAAGTATTAGAATTCCCACAATCAGCGAAAGACAGTCACGGTAGATTACTTGTTGCCGCGGCAATCGGTATCGCAAAAGATACAGATATTCGTGCTGAAAAATTAGTTGAAGCAGGCGTTGATGCTTTAGTTATTGACACAGCACATGGTCATTCCAAAGGTGTAATTGAACAAGTGAGACATATTAAAGAAACATTCCCAGAAGTAACATTAGTTGCAGGTAATGTTGCGACAGGTCCAGCTACAAAAGCATTATTCGAAGCAGGCGCAGATGTTGTAAAAGTTGGTATTGGTCCAGGTTCAATCTGTACGACTCGCGTCGTTGCAGGCGTAGGTGTGCCACAAATTACAGCAATTTATGATTGTGCGTCTGAAGCACGCAAACATGGTAAAGCGATTATTGCTGACGGCGGTATTAAATTCTCTGGTGACATCATTAAAGGATTAGCTGCTGGAGGACATGCCGTAATGTTAGGTAGCTTACTTGCAGGTACTGAAGAAAGTCCTGGCGAAACTGAGATTTTCCAAGGTAGACAATATAAAGTATACCGTGGCATGGGCTCTCTAGGAGCTATGGAAAGTGGTTCAAATGATCGTTACTTCCAACAAGATAAAACGCCTAAAAAATTCGTCCCAGAAGGCATTGAAGGACGTATTGCTTTCAAAGGCTCATTACAAGATACAGTTTATCAATTAATGGGTGGCGTAAGATCAGGAATGGGTTACACAGGTTCAAGAAACTTAGAAGCGTTAAGAGAAGAAGCTCAATTTACACGCATGGGACCTGCTGGTTTAGCAGAAAGTCATCCACACGACATTCAAATTACTAAAGAATCACCAAACTATTCATTCTAAGTCAAAGGAGATAAACAATTATGGAAATGGCGAAAGAGCAAGAATTAATCCTTGTACTAGACTTTGGTAGCCAATACAATCAATTGATTACACGACGCATTCGTGAGATGGGCGTCTACAGTGAATTACACGACCATGAAATTTCAATAGAAGAAATTAAACGTATGAATCCAAAAGGAATCATATTATCAGGTGGACCGAATTCAGTATATGAAGAAGGCTCATTTACAATTGATTCAGCAATTTATGATTTAGGTATTCCTATTTTAGGTATTTGCTACGGTATGCAACTAACTACTAAATTATTAGGTGGTAAAGTAGAGCGTGCAAACGAGCGTGAATATGGTAAAGCTGTGATTAATGCTAAAACAGATGAATTGTTCTTTGGTTTACCTGAAGAGCAAAATGTTTGGATGAGTCATTCAGATAAAGTAATTGAAATTCCAGAAGGTTTCGAAGTAATTGCAGATAGCCCTAGCACAAATTACGCTGCAATTGAAGATAAAGCACGCCGTATTTACGGTGTGCAATTCCACCCAGAAGTACGTCATACTGAATTTGGTAATGACTTATTACGTAACTTTGTACGCCGTGTTTGTGAATGTACAGGCGAATGGTCAATGGAAAACTTTATCGAAATTGAAATTGACAAAATTCGCGAACAAGTTGGTGACCGTCGTGTCTTATGTGCGATGAGTGGCGGTGTAGATTCATCAGTAGTAGCAGTGCTGTTACACAAAGCGATTGGTGACCAATTGACATGTATTTTTGTAGACCATGGTTTATTACGTAAAGGTGAAGGCGACATGGTTATGGAACAGTTTGGTGAAGGCTTCAATATGAATATTATTCGTGTAGATGCCCAAGAACGTTTTATGAATAAGTTAGCAGGCGTATCTGACCCTGAACAAAAACGTAAAATTATTGGTAACGAATTTGTTTATGTCTTTGACGATGAAGCTTCAAAACTAAAAGGTGTCGATTTCTTAGCACAAGGTACGTTGTACACTGACGTCATTGAATCAGGTACTAAAACTGCACAAACAATTAAATCACACCATAACGTTGGTGGATTACCAGAAGACATGGAATTCCAATTAATCGAACCAATCAATACACTATTCAAAGATGAAGTCCGTGCATTAGGTATCGAATTAGGTATTCCAGAGCATTTAGTATGGAGACAACCTTTCCCGGGTCCAGGACTAGGAATCCGCGTGTTAGGTGAAATTACTGAAGACAAATTAGAAATTGTACGTGAATCAGATGCTATTTTACGCCAAGTCATTCGTGAAGAAGGGTTAGAACGTGAAATCTGGCAATACTTTACAGTATTACCAGGCATTCAATCTGTAGGTGTCATGGGAGACTACCGTACATACGATCATACGGTCGGAATCCGTGCTGTAACATCGATTGATGGTATGACAAGTGACTTTGCCCGTATCGATTGGGAAGTCTTACAAAAGATTTCAAGTCGTATCGTTAACGAAGTAGATCGCGTGAACCGCGTAGTCTACGATATTACTTCTAAGCCACCAAGCACAATCGAGTGGGAATAATAGAATGATGCAACCCCTTAGGTATAAGCCTAAGGGGTTTTTAATGTGTTTAAAGTTATATGTGTTTTAAGAACATAAAAAATTTGCTAACTATTTGTTGTTTATTAATGTTGTGTTACGCTTAAAATAATACGTTGAAAGGAGTTATATTGTATGAAAAAGTTAACTTTAGCTAGTGTTACAATTACATTATCATTAATACTTGTAGGTTGTAATAGTGATACTTCAGAAGGCTCAAACAATACACAAAGTGATAACACAGACAATCAAGCAAAGACTGAAGAAAAGAATAAAGATGATGCAGCGATAGAAGAAAGTAAAAATAATGAAGTTACTAACGATGATAAAACTGAAGCAAGTAGAGAAGACAACACTAAAAACAACACTAATAAAAATGAGTCAGAAGAAAAACAAACCAAAAATAATAAAGAAAGTTATTTAGCTGATTTTAGTTCTAAAGAAATAGAATATGCTAGAATCTGGGAACAATTAGGACCTATGAAAAATAATATGAAAGGTATGGATACGTTATATGTGAAAGAAATACCAAAAGGATCAAAAGTAAATCCACAGGCTGAAAATAGCGCTGTGTATCAGGAAGATGTTGTGAAATTAGAAGCACCTATAAAGGCTGGTGGCTCAGTGACCTATAGTAGTAATGGCGATGGGACGATAAATGTGTATAATAAAGTTCCTTACCGGTGGGCAGATTCACAAATGAGTGATTACAGCAACATGGATGAAGTGACAAAGAAAGCAATTGAAGAAAATATCGAAACTGTTGATGTTAAGCCTACAGATAACAAAACAATAGCTGAATTAGCAAGTAAAATTGAATACAGTAAATAACATTATGCGTCAAAAATTATTATAATAGTGGTGGTATACTTATTTTATAGATAATGTTATGTGCATAAATTTGAAAATTAAACAATGACAGTAAAGAGGAATATTTATATGTGGAAGAATATCGAGATAAGCGTATCTTTTATTATCTTTTTAGTTGCATTCATTTTTGCTATATACTCATTTTATGATAATTCTATTGCATTAGGTGTTGGAGCATTCATATGTTCCTTAGTAAACCTTTACTACATGATTAAAGAGTTAAAAGAAAAGAGAGAAGGTAATTATTAAAATTCTCGCTAATATAAAATATTAAGGATGTGGTTAATTGGTTTTCGTATACATAATTTTATCTGCTATTTTACTTTATTATGCGATTAAATATGGTATAAGAGATGGTTTGATTGATCGAGATGCTAATAAAGAAAAACTTATTTATTTAAATAAAAATGAAAGCATATTTGAAGAAATTGACGATATATATAGAACAGTAAACAAAGAAAAGAAATCTGAAGCTAAAAGAATTTATGACGAGTCATATGATGTATTATTATCTAAAACTGCACCTAAGGAAAAATATGATACCTTAGTACAATATAAACAGAAAATAAAGAATTTAGAAAATGGATAAATCTATAAAGGGTTAGAAATTTTGTTATCATGCAGTTTCTAGCTCTTTTTATTTTGCCTTTAATAGGAATAGGTGACGTCTAAAAATTGAAGATTTTAGGTGATTTTTCGATGTGTGATAGTAATAAAAAGGTAACTAAAACTTGGTACAATTGAATAAATGGTTATTGAAGCAAAGTGACGTTGATATTGCAAAAATTCACTCAAAAATAAAGGGGATAAGGTGTGAATATTATGTATTTTGATAAAGACAATATAGATATTAAAACATTAAATTTTCGGAATTTAGAAAGCACATGTCATTTAAGTTTAAGTGAGGGTCAATACCAGTTATTAGATGGTGGTGACACTATAAATCAAGATTATTTTTCAACTGTTTATAAAAATGCTATAAATATTTTTGAAGACTTATTTTGGTCTTCTGATTTTATAAATTTAGTTCACGTTGTATATACTTATAATAAACCTTATAAAAAAACGAATATGATTAAAAAATTTACAACGCTGAGTCTTGAAGAGTTATTCTATTTTAAAGAATATCGAAAAGTGGACGACAATGATGTTTTGTGTGATGAGTTCACATACCATTGTTTTGTAAGTAACATTAAATATAAACGGTTATTAAAAGCTATATCCAATCAAGATTTTAAAGGGTTAATTCCAAATATTAAGCAAGATTATAATTACTCTGAAATATATATAATAAATAACACCAAAAATTTAATATATCATTTATATGATGATAGAGGTCTTTGGTTAGCTTTTAATAAGGATGAGGACTTTTCAAGATATTGTAAAAAGTATAGTCATTTAATATTTGATATTGATAATGAGAAGATTTAGTATTTTTAGTCACTACTCTAGTTTTTATTTTTTAGATAACAGTGAAGTTATAGATTTAGTTTGTTATTCATTGAAAAAAGTTATATTAAAAGGAGCAATGGACATTTAAGTTCATTGCTCCTCTAGTTTAATATTGGATAAGTTTGCTTACTATTAATACTAAATTGCTTTATTTGCGAGTCTCAAAGCCACAGCATAAACAGATTATAGCTACGACAAAAGTGACTGGGGCCAATTTAGCTAGGATTAATAGAGGAATCGCCATTAGTAAGTAGTTATAATCATATTTAATTTTGCTCATTTTTATAATATCTTATCCTTTTAGGTTTTCTCGTATTCAAATATTTACTAGTTACTAGTGTGAGCATTGGTGCAAAAGTTATTAAACTCGAAGTAGCTAGGAAGGCTGCAGTGGTACTTTCTTTCGTTAATATCGTATGTATCGATAAGATAATAAAGTACATGTATATTGGCAAGGTAGCCCAAAATATTGCTTTAATGTTATTACTAGATGGTTCGGATTTGTTAGAAATTATAATACACGCCCATTGTGACACTGTCACTTCTATTTGAAATCTTCTGGTTTAGTGTCGCTATTCTTCACTTGTTTGCTGTTTGCTCTTATTAATAAGATGGTATTAATGATAAAGAGTATGGCTAATACAATTAAGGCTGGTGTGCCACCAAAATTAGTGAAATTCAATATAAATAAAATAATCATGAATATAAGATTAATTACGTGATGTATGTACAAGATCGTGGTCATTTTATCACCTCCTATGCTGGGTAGGTTAACTACTTTAGTGCTAATTTAACATGCAACGCTGTATCTGAACAATGGAGTTTAAGTGGTAGCGTTTATTTAGTGAAAATTAAAAAAATGCGTATCATTTTTAGCTAGCTATATGGTAGTATGTACGGGTTAATTAAAAGTAAGGGAAGGTGAGAAGATGGTAGCAATGTTCAACAATCATTATAAAAATATCATTCTTTGTTTAATTGGTACTTTGATAAATGCTATCGGCGTAAATGGTTTTTTATTAGGATCTAATTTGGGAGATGGCGGAACGGTCGGTATTTCATTAGCATTAAAATATGCTTTTGGTTTTTCACCAGCAATCACCACATTACTAATAAATGTAGTTCTTATTATTATAGGTTGGAAATTTTTAAGTAAAAAAGTAGCTATTTATACTGTTATATCCAATACTGCACTTTCATTA
Source organism: Staphylococcus sp. GDY8P72P (assembly GCF_016890655.1). NCBI lineage: Bacteria > Bacillati > Bacillota > Bacilli > Caryophanales > Staphylococcaceae > Staphylococcus > Staphylococcus sp. GDY8P72P. The sequence goes on from NZ_JAFEQJ010000014.1 coordinate 119,404, forward strand.
TTTTTAGGACTTACTAAAGATATAAATTTAGGGATTGATGATTTTGTTATCAACTCAGTATTTGGTGGAGCGATTATTGGTATTAGTGTGGGTATCGTTTTGTCGACAGGCAGTACGGTAGGAGGACCTGCTGTTATTGCTAGAATATTAAATAAATATTTTGGATTTAAAACTGCTAAATCTATTTTCTTACTAGATAGTTTAATCGTGTTATCATTTTTAATGGTATTACCTTTAAAAAACGTACTATTTACGATAATTATGTTGTTTATTACGGAACGCGCAACATCGTTTGTCATTGAAGGTTTTAACCCTAAAAAAGCGGTAACGATTATTTCAGAACATAATGAACAAATTGCTGACAAAATTAATAGTTTCACTGGTAGAGGTTCAACGATTTTACCGAGTAAGGGTGGTTACTCAAAAAATGACTCAGGTATGCTTTATGTAGTAGTGCCTCAATCGCAAGTGACAAAAACTAAAAATTTAGTATATTTAGAAGATGATAAAGCATTTTTAGTGATACATGATGTCAGAGATGTACTAGGCAGTACTTTTATTAATAACATCACATAATAAAAAAGTTAATACACATAAAGTAAGCTAGAAAAGTATAATTCAACTTTTCTAGCTTATTTGTTTATTGCCAATAATTGAATAAAGGACCTTGGCTACCAAATAAAGGGTCTTTTGCAGGTAGTGTTACCGTTGCGATGTTATCGACATTTTGAGGACGTTCTTGTGGTTGTCCTGTACAGAAATCATAACTTATACCATTAGGATAGGCGCCAACAACAGTAAAATCGGGACTACTATCGACTAATTTATGACCAGTGCCTGCTGGTAAAATGAGGACATCACCAGATGCGACAGCTAATTGTTTACCTGAAGCACCGCCAAGTTGGAGAAAAGCTTCTCCAGTTACAACTGCAAGTACTTCATGGGTATTACTGTGATAATGGTGTTGGTTGAATATGCCACCACGCCAACTGCCTAGCCAATTATTATGTGCTAAAATCTGTTCGGGGTTATCAGTGCTAGTGAGTATATCTTTATATATAACTAATGGATATGTGGGGTTATTCGGAATTGTGCCATCATCGGTAAATTGATAAGTACTAATTTGGTTGTCTGTTAATTCATTCATATGCGTGACCTCCTTACATTACTAATTCTCTCATCAGGTAGGCTTTTAAACATATTTCATCAGAATTAAGTATGCATTATGATGAAATATTAGCTATCTCGACTACGCTATATTAAAGTTATATTTAAAAGTTAATTGATTGAGGGGGAGGAGTAGTACAATGATAAATGAACAAGATTTAAAGTACTTACGACGCTGTATTACATTGGCTGAAACTGCATTGCAAACGAATGACGAACCCTTTGGCTCTATACTTGTTGCAGCAGATGGGGAAATATTATTTGAGGATTTTAACCATGTCTCTGGTGGTGATCATACACAACACCCTGAATTTGCGATAGCGCGTTGGGCAGCAAATCACTTATCTGAAACTGAACGTGCTACAGCTACGGTTTATACTTCTGGAGAACATTGTCCAATGTGTGCAGCTGCACATGGTTGGGTAGGTCTTAACCGCATTGTCTACGCAAGTTCATCGGTTCAATTGGCTCAGTGGCTAAAAGAGTTAGACGTCCCGCCTGCTAAAGTTCGTAATTTACGCATTCAAGATGTCATTGCTGATACTGAAGTTGAAGGACCAGTAGAAGATTTAGCTGAAGAAGTAAGACAATTACATTATCGTTTTCATCAACAATGATAAAAGACTGTATAATTCAAACATTTATCTAAATAATAAGTGCAAGCATGTGATCAAACCTTAAGTGATAATTGAACTGACCCCAATTAGTGGGAATAAAATAAAAACACTTTCGTTGAATTCATTTAAAATGAATCATACGGAGGTGTTTTTTCTATGAAAATAATGTCTTATTCAATAGAAACAAAATATAAAACGATTGAAATGAAAGAAGCTTGATATACTGTAAAAGAAATTATGGAAGCATTAAATATCAAAAATAGCACACAGGTAAAAACTTGGTGGCGATGGTATCGAAATGGTGAAACTTATAGA
>NZ_JAFEQJ010000015.1:0-48164 GCF_016890655.1 Staphylococcus sp. GDY8P72P
ATCAAGTGATTCTGACTATATCACTGGACAATCTATTTTAACTGATGGTGGATTAGTTTATAGATAAGAAAATATAATTAATATTAATAACTTGAAAATTATTTTGAGGCAAGCTGCTATAAGCATCTTGCCTTTATTTATTAGAAGGAGCATTTCGGAAAATGAGAGTATAAAATATGCAATAAATATTGTAAAATTTCATTAAGTTATTTATGATAAATACAAATTAAAATGTTATTTTTTATTTTGTAATGAAGGGATTAATAATAATGAAACATATGCATTTATCCGTTTTAGCTTATAGTACAGGTTTACATCCTGCGTCTTGGAGACTCCCACATTCATACGTTGAAGAAGTTGGAGATATTGATTTTCAAATTAAGTTAGCGAAATTAGCAGAAAAAGGTAAACTTGATGCTTTCTTTCTAGGAGACGGTCAATATATTTCTGGAGAAGAAACCGGTCATATTTCATACTACTTTGAACCACTAACGGCACTTGCCGCAATTTCACGTGAAACACATTCAATTGGTTTGATAGGTACCATTTCTTCTTCTTTTTATGAACCTTATCTTGCAGCACGTATGCTTTCAAGTTTACATCAAATATCTCATGGGCGTATTGGGGCAAATATTGTAACATCTCAATTTGATTTAGAAGCACAAAACTATTCGATGCAAGCTTTACCGCATCTTGAAAAACGATATGAACGAGCAGATGAATTTATTAATGTAATGAAAAAATTATGGGAGTCATTTACTGTAGAGGCTATCGTTAATCACAAAGACTCAGGGATTGGCTTAAATCATCAGTATATTCATCCACTTCATTATCATGGAAAGTATTTTCAAGTTGCCGGAGCTATTAACATTCCAACACCAAAATATGGTCGACCACGTTTATTTCAAGCAGGAACTTCCATTCCAGGTCGTGACTTAGCAGTACGACACGTGGATGCTATTTTTTCAATTGCATGGAATTTACAAGATGGCCAACAGTTCAGACAAGACATTCATCAACGTGCCATGGAAGCAAATCGTCAACCCCCTCTTGTATTACCAGGTCTCACTATTTATGTTGATGAGAATGAAGAGGATGCTTATAAACTTAAGCAACAATTAGATGATATGATTCCACTTGAAAAACGCAAGAAACAATTATCTAAAGCCATTGGTCTAGATATAAGTGAATGGAAATTAGATGAGGTTGTGCCACCCTTACCACCTTATGAAACATTATCGAAAAAGGTCGTAAAATCAGTATATGAAGCCGTACAACGTGCCGTTAAGAATGAACATCTTACATTAAGAGATTTATTAGATCGTTTTGGTACTTGGGTAGGGCATAAGACAATAGTTGGAACGCCAGAACAAGTGGCGGATGAAATGATTGAATGGTTTGAAAAAGAAGCATGCGATGGTTTTATGTTGATGGCGCCGACGTATCCAGAATCATTTGAAAAATTTATTCATTTAGTGATACCAATTCTTCAAGAACGTGGAGCGTTTAGAAGAGACTATGAGAGTCATCTGTTAAAAAATCATTTGGATATAAAAGACTAAAAATAAACCGCATCATTAGCCGATACGCAGAAGCGTATCACAAATAAAACTAAAAAATAAGTTGTGTATACTTTTAATGAAAAATAATTATATGTAGAAGGAGGATTTGAAATTGGAGATTGAGGCGGCTAGTTTAATAGTTTCAATATGTTCAGTAATCATTGCTATTTTTGCTTGTATAGCTACAATTGTAACTGCTAGTTATACAAAAAAGTCATATATAACTCAAAATAAAGGATATATAGGTATATACTATGAAGGATATCATATAGGGAATTTTGTCAAAAAAATTGTAATTAAAAATTATGGTAATTCCCCGGCAAAAATTGATGAAATAAATATAAAAGAAAAAGATTTACCAAATTATCTAAAGAAGTTTTTTGAAGCTCAAAAAGAGAAGACATATATGCCCAATCAATCTGCTACTTGTATCGTTTTATCAGCAGACTATGATTCTTCAATTGAATTAAATTACAGTTACGAAAGCATGTATAAGAATGAAAGTGAATCTGTGACTATTGACTTAAGTACGACTAATAAAGAGCTATATACAAAAGTTGAGAAGCTAAATAGCGAATTTGAAAATGAATTACTTACAGCTTTAAATCAATTATATAGCAAAATTTAAAAATACCCATCTATAATGTTAGGTGGGTATTTTGATGAATAAGTATGCTTATTTTTTATTTAAATAAATTTCAATTTTCCTACTTGGTTGGTCAATGTAAATATTGTTTGTATTCAAATAACTCCTCAAAACTATTAAAAATTATACAAAATTTGATTCGAAATACTTCTTATTTATAGTTTCTTAAATTGTTGCTAAACTCTCTTCTTGTTATATAGTTAGTAATATTAGCAAAAAGTTACTCTTTTTTTACATAGCCCAGATTACCATTAACAGTTTCATAAAAATTGAATTGCATTCCTGATTTAATAACAGACCCATTTAAATTTTCATCAAGAACTGTCAGAGCTAATTTTCCTTTTGGCAGTTCATTTGTTTGAAATTGAACTGTGTATTCACCAGATTTGAAAAGATTTTTTTTGATTTTTAAAACTGTATAGTTTGTTGGGTCCTTTCTGCTTTTTATTTCAAGATATTTTAATTCTGAGTTTTTAGAATGTAGTTTTAAAAAAATATTTTCATCTTTTTGGAATATTTTTTGTAACGTAACATGCATTCTCTTTTTATAGCTATTTCCATTATATGAGTAATAATATTTATCGTTTAAAACATGTAGTTGTTTATCGTCTTTCTTCAAATAAAAGTTAACAAAATCTATAATCTCTTGTTTATTTCCATTTTTTATAAGTTTTATAGCCTGTTGATTTAATTCATCATCGACGTAGTCTAGTGAATTGAAATCTTTATCTATGATGTTTAAAATATCTTGGAAAACAGGCAGTAGCATATCAATTTCTTTAATAAATTGTTTCTTATAAAATTTACCTTCTAAAATATCTTTGTTTATGATTCGATATAACAAACTAGTAAAAATTCTATTGTTTTTATATTTATTTATTAAATAACGATAGGCTTCATTTTGCCACTTCATACGATTGACTACAGTAGATTCTTCTGATTTTACTAAAGAAATATTTTCATCATAACGATTAGCACAATAGACAACATCTTGCGTGGTACTGATATTTTTAGTGTTAAAAAATACTTCAGCAAAAAATTGTAAATCTTCTCCATAAATCATTTCTGGAAAACGGATTTTATTCTTTTTGATCACCGAAGACTTAATCATTCTACCAGCAGGTGCTAAATGATAAAATGACTTTCTGAAATTTTTTAAATCAACTTTTTTATGTGCAATTTTAGATAAAGCAACACCACTACGTGCAATATGATCAGTATATACATACTTTGTAAGACCTGTAGCATAGTCTGTTTTATTTGATTTTAAAAGTGTATATAATTTTTCAATTGCATCTGAAGGTAACCAATCATCGCCATCTATAAACATTATATATTTCCCTTTACTTAAATCAATTGATAGGTTACGAGGTTCTGCCGGCGTGCCTGAATTTTCATCTAATTGTACAAATTGATAATTAACAAAGTTTTCGACTTGTTTAGATACAATATCAGGTGTACTATCCGTGGAACAATCATCTACAACTATTATTTCAAAATCACTTTTATCCATTGTTTGATTTAATATACTATCTAGTGTTTTTTTAATAAACTTTTCTTTGTTATAAGTACTTATTAGTACGCTAACTTTAATTTTAGTATTCTTTTTGTCATTTTTTATAATTTTCATTTTTTACTCCTATATCATTTATAAGATTTAACCTTTTTATACTTCAAAACGTTTCCTCCAAAAAAGATTGAAATTACATAGTAATTATAGCATATTGATTATTTAATCTAGGCGCGAAAAAATAATTTTTTAGATAAAAAAATAGTAGAATTCTATAAAAAATCTGGAAAAGAGGATGTAAGATGTTACAAAAAGTAGGTGTCGAGATATTTATTATAGCGTAAAGTTGCAAATATTTAAAAATTATGTGAAAAAATTAATAATCATTCTAAAGGTACCACCTAGTTTTTGTTTCCATTGGAGAATCAGCAATAATTAAAGAGAATAAATCAAATGATTTAAATATTTCTAAAACGTATGTAGAAGAAAAGTTGTTCAATTAATTGTAACCGCTATACTATTGTAATTGTTTCAAAAATAAAGAATGAATTCAGAAAACAATGTATAGAAAAAAGTCAGTTCTGTCTAATAACAATAATTGCTATTGTTGGCACATTAGCAGCAGTTGGATTTTTTGGATACAACAAGTATCAAGAAGTAGAGTTAGAGAAAAATATATCACAGGCTAAACAAAAATAAAACGATGCAAGTAATTCTCAAAGTTCTAGTGAAACAGTTAATAATGAGAGTCAATCGAATGAAAGTCAAAATAATAGTCAAGAGCAAGAGAATGATGTTAGTCAAACAGTAAAAGTTCACGAAGGAAGTAGTGAAAGAACTGCGGATAAAGATGAATTTTCTGATTTGACAGTGAATAGAGAGAATGTGTTTGATTACGTTATAGCAGCTGTTAATCAAACTGATGGCGGAGACGTTTCTCTTATAAAATTTCGACAACCAGAATTTTCAGCACAAGATGATGGCTTATGGAGAATAGCAGCAAATAATAAAAGTGGACACAGGTCATATATCTTTATTATAGAGCAAGATGGAACAGTTCAAATTTGGGACGGTTTGATGAATAAAAAAATTGAAGAACAAAAAATTACATTAAACTAAAGCAGCTGTAAAAAATATAAAGAAAGCATTATAACTAAAAATGAGATTCATTGGATAATATAAAAGAGTGACGCATATAGCATGCTCCGTTATATTATTTTGCTATTAAAAAGTATTTAAAATATATTAAAACACTCTATATTTTTACTATTAAATTTTGCTATACTAGAACAAATGTGATTTTATACTAGCACATTTTAAAGTGTGCTTTATTTAGTAGTATTCTAAAATTCTATTGATAAAAGTATGGGAGCTTTATCAATGATTTGAAATATTAGAGGGAGGATGTAATTTATGAAAATTAAGAAGGCTATAATACCAGCAGCAGGTTTAGGGACCAGGTTTTTACCAGCAACTAAGGCGATGCCTAAAGAAATGTTACCTATTTTAGATAAGCCTACTATCCAATATATAGTAGAAGAAGCAGTAGCAGCGGGAATTGAAGATATTATTATAGTTACAGGTAAGCATAAAAGAGCAATCGAAGATCATTTTGACAATCAAAAAGAATTGGAAATGACACTGGAAGAAAAAGATAAGTCTGATTTACTTCAATCAGTAAAATACTCAAGCAACCTAGCAAATATGTTTTATGTAAGACAAAAAGAACAAAAAGGTTTAGGTCATGCTATATGGACCGCTAGACAATTTATAGGGAATGAACCATTCGCTGTTTTATTAGGAGATGACATTGTACAAGCAGATACTCCAGCTATAAAACAATTGATGAATCAGTATGAAACGACAGGTAAATCAATTATAGGAGTGCAACAAGTAAGTGAAAATGAAACACATAGATACGGTATTGTTGATCCACTAGATTCTAGTGAAAGACTGTTTAGTGTCAATAGCTTTGTTGAGAAACCAAAACCAGGAACAGCACCTTCAAATTTAGCAATAATGGGGCGATATGTTTTAACACCACAGATTTTTGATTATTTAAATCGACAAGAAATTGGCGCAGGTGGAGAAATACAATTAACAGATGCAATTGAACATTTAAATTCTGACGATTGTGTCTATGCATATGATTTTAAAGGTGAGCGATATGATGTTGGAGAGAAAATAGGGTTTGTTAAGACTACAATACAATTTGCTTTGGATGACAAAGAGATGTCAGAAGATATTAAAAATTTTATTAAATCAATCAATCCTTAAAAAATCTATAGAAGGATAATAAAAAATTGAATTTATGTTTTATGTGGAGGTACATATGGATAGATCTATAGTATTTAATAAGAAAAAACAAAATAAAGAAATCTATTATAACGAAAAATATGAAAGAATTTTAGAGAAAAATAAAAATCAGCAAATAATAGAAAATTACAACAAATATAGTAAAGAACCGATTGAAGATAAAGTAATACTATATGAAAGTTTTCATGGGAAGAATATGTCAGATAATCCTTATGCACTTTTTAAATATATGTTAGAGGATCCTGAATATAAAGATTTTTTACATGTCTGGGCTATCAACACAGAGACGTTTGAGATAGGAAAATACAAAAAATATAAAAACATACTTTTTGTTAGAGTACATTCCGATGATTATTTATATTACCTTGCGAAAGCGAAATATTTAATAAATAACACATCATTTCCTCCATATTTTTGTAAAAGAGAAGAACAAATTTATACTAATACATGGCATGGGACTCCTTTAAAAACATTAGGTAAAGATATGAATGGACCAATTGAACAACTAAAAAATCTTCAAAGAAACTTTATTCAGGCTGATTTTATATTATCGCCAAATAAATTTACAACTAAAAAATTAATTAATTCTCATAATTTAAACGGGATATATCCAGGAAAAGTTATAGAATCAGGGTACCCACGAATAGACTTGGTAGAAAAAACTAGCTCTTTTGAAATATTAGATAAGCTTAAAAAACATGTAAATCTAAATGAAAATAAAAAAATTGCATTGTATGCGCCAACATGGAGAGGTAATGTTGGGAAAGAAACGGATATTAAAGATGAAATAAAAAATATAATTGTTAATATGCAGAAAAATTTAGATGATGATTACCAACTTTTATTAAAAGTTCATCCGCTTTTATATAAATATTTTAAAAATGATAAAGATATTTTAGACATGTTTATTCCTGACTCTATAGATATGTGTGAGACGCTATCTATTGTGGACTTATTAATTACTGATTATTCCAGTGTGCTTTTTGATTACTATGTAAAAAACAAGCCAATAATTTTATACATTTATGATAAAGAAGAATATCTTTCTGATCGAGGTACTTATTTAGACTTTGAAGATCTTAATTGCTATATTGCAGAAGATGAAAGCTCTCTAAATGATCTGATAAGTAATGTTAAATTATTAAAAGGCTGTCAGGTCGATTCATTTATAAATTTGCAAAATGGTAATGTAAGTAAATACGTAACAAATATAATTATTAACGATACGATATCTAATGATGTTATAAAATTTAGAAATAAGAAAAAAAATATTCTATTCTTTATAGATGACTTAAAAAGTGATGACAGCGAAAAAAAAATAACATTCATTAATGAATTTTTTAATAGAGAAAAATTTAACGTAATTGTTCTTGTTAAAAGTAATCTCGATTTTTATGATGAAAGACAATTAAGAAAACTGAAAGATATTAAACTATTTTTTAGATTTGGTTCTTTAAATGTAGACAAAGCAAAGTGGATAGAATATATGATAGCAATGGAGATTGGTAAAATAAAAAATAATGAGAGTTTGCTGGAGTCAGTGTCTGAAAAAGAAATAAGAAGACTTTTAGGTCCTATAGATATACATCAAATATATAATTTAAGTAATAATACATTTTGGGAATTAATACTTGGTTACTATCCGGATGTAATAGAGGATAAGGTGCAGTTAATAAACGAAAAAAAAATAAACCAAATTGCCTCTACCCCCTCTTTCTTACGATGTTCTTTTATTCAAAAGTTCGATAGCTATATTTCTTTTGATATAGAATCGCAAAAAAATACAAATATAATGAATGAACTAAATATTCAATTTTTGCATATAAACACTATTGATTGGCAAGAAACTAGAGAATTAAAGAAACTAAGAAATGATACCGTATTAATACCTGTCAAAGATGATAACGATTTAGAACGCTTTGTTCTATTAGAAAATTTTAATATGGATAAAGAATATTTGTTAATAGATGGCTCTAATATACACTTTGAAGATATTATTGATTTTTATAATTTATTAAATACATATAATTTTTTATCAGATTATGCTGTGATCATTCATGGAGTAAATATTAATACAATTGAATATTATGCGAGTGAATTAATGGAAATGGTACCAAATAATGTTTATATAATGCCACTTCTTAAAAATCATGCCGATTTGTTGTATTTAATGAAATTTGCAAAATATGTATTTATATTAGAGGACTTTAAATATTCTATTGACAAGGTATATTACTTAAATCAAAATAAAGTGAATTTATTTGTCACTGATAAAAGGAATCTTTTAGGATTAATGTTTGAGGATTACCTTAGTATACATGAATGGGCGACGTTTATATCAATCTTAGAAAAAATTAATATTAATTCTATAATATTTGATGAAATGAAAGATGGGGTGCTGAATTTTGAATAAACTTAAATCTGTGAAAGATTTAATAAATAAACAAAAAGTGGAATATGAAAAACCTATAGTGTTATATAAAGAAAATAAAGGTTTTAAAAACGTTGTAAAATATACAAATTATTATGATAATGAAAAAGTTAACCAAAATATCGTTTTAATAATTACGTCAGATGAGTTTTCAGGCAATATTCAATCCTTAATTTCAGCAATAAGAAAAGGATTTAGTGAAAAAAAAATTGTTTTAACTTCAAGTACTAAAAATCAATACTTTGATTCTAATATAACTGTTATAAATAAAAATAGTGATGAATTTATAAAAATTTTGGCCAAAGCACATATTATAATTAATGATAGTCTATTACCTAATTACTTTATAAAAAAAGCAAACCAACTTGTTATACAGTTAACTGATTATATCTCTGGTAAATTTTCGAATCAAAACCGATATGATGCTTATAAAATTTCAGTCCAAAGAACACTCTTCCAAACTTCACATATTTTATTTAAAAATAAAGAAGAAGCTAAAACATATATAGATTTATTTAATTTGAGAGGTATATATAAGGGGAAAATTTATGAAGAAGTGAATATTTACAACTCTACAAATAAATTTGAAAATTTATTTGATAATGAAATTGTAATAATTTCTAAAAAATATACTAAAAAAGAGTTAGTTGAAATATTAGATAAAGCTTCTCTTATTCTTTCAAATTTCTTTGTATTTGTCCCCCAAGATTTACAAGAATATTATAACGCTTTTGAAGAATTAGAGTACCTTTTAATAGATCCTAAGATAACTAAAGAGGATTTAAATCTGCCTTTTAGTAAAATTATAAGTGATAATATAAGTGACTTAATCGGAGAAAACAATTATCTTTTACAATCTTGTAATTTTAAAATAGAAATGAATGCTTATGATAAACAAAATTTTTCTTCAGGACAAAATATTATTGAAAAAATTATAGAGGGAAATGAAGAAAATTTTATTCAAGTTTGTAACAATAAGAAGAATATTTTTATGTATTGTGGCGGTTTTTTAAATAATGGTATTACATCTTCGGCTATAAATTTGTCGCATGCAATAGATTATAATAAATATAATTTAATTATTTTAGAAAAAGGTAACGTAGGTGAGGTTGAAAAAAATAATTTGAAAAGACTGCACCCTAACGTCAACTTAATTCATAGAATAGGGCAAAGTAACACAACGTTAAATGAATACAGAAAGAACCAAGTTGTTATACAAAGAAGAGGCTATCGTAAATTTTTAGGACGAAAAGATTTAAAGTCATTTTATAATCGCGAAAAAAAAAGATTAGTAAATGACATAAAGATGGATATAGCGATTGATTTTAGTGGCTACGTACCATTTTGGACAGCATTTTTTGCGTTCTCTGATTCTAAGAAAAAGGTCATTTATCAACATAATGATTTGAAGTCAGAGACAGAGAAACAAATAAATGGACTCTTTAAGCATAAATATATTTTACCAAGAGTATTTTCACTTTATAAATTTTTCGATAAAATTGTTTCAGTGTCGTTACAAACTAAGGAATTGAATTCAGTAAACCTTAAAAAGTATGCTTCATATAACAAGTTCGATTATGTTAATAATATGATTGATTTTAATGATATACAAACAAAAATTCAAGAAATTGAAAATAGAGAGATTAAAGATTATAAAAATAATAATTTTGCTGTTATTAAACAACTAAACAATGTTTCTTTAGTAGAGCCTGTGATGGTTAATAAAAAAGATATAAGTTTGGTGACTATAGGTAGGTTGTCACCTGAAAAAGATCATCATAAATTATTCTTATCGTTAAAAAAAGTAATTGAGAACTATCCGGATATACAAATAAATTTGAAAGTTATTGGTTCAGGGGTAATGGAAGATGAACTAAAAAAACAAATTAGTCAGTTAGGTTTAGATAATTATATTGATATGCTTGGTCAAGTGTCTAATCCTTATAAATACCTGAAAGAAGCGGATTGTTTCATTTTATCATCAAATCATGAAGGTCAACCTATGGTATTATTGGAAGCTCTTGCACTTCACATGCCTATTATAGCAACTGACATAACAGGAAATAGAAGCGTATTACACAATACTAATGGTTTGTTAGTTGATAATTCAATTGAAGGTTTAAGAATAGGGATAGAACAATTTATAAATGGTGAAGTACAACCAAATCATCAATTTAATATAAATGAATATAATAAATTTGCGTTATCTATGTTCTACCATAAAGTATGTGAATAGTAGTTCTATTGCAAAGCAATAAAAGACATATTTTTCCCATGATGAATTGTCGAATGATATGTATGTATATTATGCTTTTATATATCAAATAAAGTACGATAACTTATTGTATACATGAAATATTAGTTAATGGCTATTGTATGGGCAAATTTATTAAATTGTTAATAGTTAAAATGTAAATCTGAAACGTTTTTTTAAGTCATCATATTATCAATTTAAATCTAGAAAAGAAAATTTCATAAGGTCGGTTTTAAACAAAGAGTGATATCCGTGATGAGCCTTTTCAAAATGGTAGTTGATAGAAAACTGTTTAAGTAGATTAACATATTATTAATATAGTAAAGGATATTTAAGTTATGAAAAAAATAATTGGAATAAGATGTACAAATTATGACGATCAAGTTAAATACACATACGAAATTATTAAAACAATTTTTCCAAACTATCCCATATATTTTATTGTTGATAGCACTAAAAACCAAGTGAATGATTTTCCTAATAATTTAAATGTTGAATATATGACAACTGATAAATTAGACGAATTGAATTTATATCATTCTGATCCTAAAATTGGTTGGATAGCTGGAGATTATTCGTATTATCTTTTGATGAAATATAGTTGGGATTATATGTGGTTAATTGAACCTGATGTCTATATTAGTCCGGATTTATATGAACTTGTGAGAAAAATTGATGAAAATGAAGTAGATTTAATTGGTGCCTGGTATGGAGAAAGGGATAACAAGTGGGCTTGGAGTAAGCGATTAAGACAATCTACGAAATTTAATAAAGTTTTTTGGGTCTTTTTCCCGTTTACTAGATTAAGCCGTGATTTAGTTGTCAGTTCATTAAAAGTGCGACAAGAAATAAAACAAACCATTATACAAAAAAATCTAAAATTACCAAATGATGAAAGTGTGATAGGCACAGTTACAAACTGGAAAAATATGTCTACTTTGGCATTAAAAAGTAAATATCCAGAGGAAATGAAATATTTTAATTTACGTGTTCGATATAATTTTCAGGATATAAAAGATAAAACTGGAATTTTTCATCCTGTTGATTTCGAAGAAAAATATGAGGAAAAAATTTTAGAGCAGTTAAACCGTGCCTTAGAAAATGCGCCAGTAAAAAATTCATTGAAATTTGCATCTGATCAAACAAAATTACGAATATTAAATAAGTTGTAACAAATTATTTACTGAGATATTTGACTACTTATTTTATAAAAGTTTGTTAAAAATATAGAATAAGCTTAATAGAATAGCGTATTGAAATTTGGTATAAAGATAACATTTAGAGCATTCTTCACTATAAAGTGAAGAATGCTCTTTTTTGCTTATTTGTTATATTTTTCAAAATTATTGCTAAGGGTAATTTAAATCATTTTATACGAGGTTTGATCACAAAGTGCAAAACTCAGTAATCTATAAATTATTTATCAGTTGTTTAAAACTATTATAATATATATTGATACCGTTCCAATTTTTATTAGACTTGTTAAGGCGTTGTCCACTTGACAATACATATATTTCAATATTAGGATAGGGTTATTTTAAATATTATACATTTTGAACATTAAAATTTTTAGTTCTGTTATTTTCACTGAATATGACGACACGATGTTTAACTGTAACACTAATATCCATGTGAATATTTTTCTTGACAAAGTGCATTCTTACCGGAAATGTTAGAAATCCATTTTTCTTATTAGCGCAGTATACAATAAAACCATGTATCACCTCAATATTAAAGCATAACAAAAAAGTGGATATCGCCTAAAATGTATATTTATTAATAATATGAATATTTAAACTTATATAAGTGTATCTTTTAATCTATAATAGGATTAAAAGGTACATGTTTTTATTATTTTTTTATTTGAAAAATTTATTGGAAAGGAGTTATATATGACATTAACTAATCAAAATGCAATTGTTCAATATCATACAGTTTTAATGATGTAGTTTTCAAAAATTTCAAAGCAGTAGAGCCAATCTATTTTTTTGTCATTTGTACTCCTACTATATACTATATGTGTGACTTTATATGTATAAATATTGATGAATATAATTAAGTAATTCTGTATGTATTGTTAGATTACTTATGTATAGTTTAAATATATCATAAAAAATAAAGTACAGTCGTAATTTTTCGGATATTGTTGAATATGTAACACTTATTTCTAATTTAATGTGTCATAGTAAATTGGCGTGAATTAAAAGTTAGATTTTAATTAGTTTATTATAGTAGAGAGAGTATTTTAGTTATAAGTATAAGATGTGATGGAAATAAATTTTATATACTTTGAAAAGAACGAACTGATGAAGTATTCTATATTAGATTATCATCTTCAATTAGTCTCATCGCGACAATAAATGATATACTAATAATGAAAATTTGAAAAATAACTTTTAGAATTTTGTATATTTAGAGGAATAAAATCCGGGTGTTTTATATTCATAATATTAGTATATGATTTGACGCAATTATCGCTGAATATGGGTGTAATGCCCTGAATATATAACTAACAATGAAAAAAATGAAGAGTATTAATAACAATACCATTTGAAATGCTCGAAAGCACTTAACGAATAAATCATTGAATGCTTTTTAGTAATATCATTGATAAGGGGAAGCGTATCATAAATAAAGTTAAAGAAGAGATGATGAATAATAATATTTATTATACATTTTCCGGAAAATCTTAGAAGGGTTAATTAAATTGATTAAACCTAAAGAGATAGTTCAATTTTCAAAGCCATGGCTTTCGGCAGTTATATTTGTTGTTTTTATACATGTTCAAGTAGCAAATTTCACTGACTATAGTGAAGATTTTTTTGAGCTATTTCATATTGGAATTGGACAATTAGGTTTACTTTTTCGATATAGCTTCGCATTCTTATTGTCTGGTCTTGTTTGCTTTATTTACTTGCACTATTATAAAAAAGCGATGAAAAAAATAAGGATCATTATATAAAAGGTGAAGTCTGTTGTTACTTTTGTGATATTTTTTATGGCAAAAGCTTGAATATATGAGTTTATTAGGATTTATATTTTTAATATTTTGGTGTGTAAATTAGTTTATAAATAATAGTATCATACAATTGAATTTGCATACATGAATGCTTTACATGATCAGCTCCCATTTAATTACTCTATATTAGAAAACTGATTCATTTTTTGATTTGAAAAAAATCATGAAATCGAGTATTGGCAAAATATATTATTTAATCGCATGAATCTTCTAATTCGAAATTATACATACACGATGTTCTACTATAATCAAGATATAGTTGATGAAATTTAGTATAAGTCACCTGGTTCAAAAGGATCAGCAGTTGAATTTTTCGTGATTTTAAAATTGAGAAAATACTTTTCAAGAATATCAAGATATATTAAATATAGTGAGATTATATAATGCCAAAGGAAATATGATGCTAATTCCAGCTTATACAGGAAAAGGGTTTTTACCAGTAATATTGATAAAGCGAGTAAAATCACCACTTTTCAGACAAATTTTTGTGATTTGATAAATTGATTGCTCAATAATTACTAATAAAGATTGAAAAGTTTTAAAAAGGGTACAACATTAAGTAAGAGACTTGGAGCTCTTGTCAATTAAGATAATGAGCAAGTGAGCTCGTTACGTAAAAGATGAGCTGAGGTAAAGTTTACCTGCTCATCTTTTTCTATTTGGAGGCTAAATATATGAAAAAAATATTATTAACAGGCGCTTCGGGATATATCGGTAGTCACTTAATGAATAAATTAAAAGATAACTATGAAATTATAGCTATTTCTAGAAATATAGAAAATAAATCAAATGAGCACAATGTTACTTGGAAGGCAGCTGACTTGTTTGATTTAAATGAAATCACTGAGGTAATGGAGGACATTGATATCGCTATATATCTTGTCCATTCTATGATGCCTTCAGCTAAGTTGACGCAGGCGAGCTTTGAAGATATGGATGCATTATTAGCTGATAATTTTGCTAAAGCTGCAAGTTATAACAAAGTTCAGCATATTGTATTTATGAGTGGTTTGATACCTAATACAAGTGAATTATCACCACATTTAAGAAGCCGTTTAGAGTGCGAACAGATTTTAGGATCATATGGTGTACCAGTAAGTACTTTAAGAGCTGGTTTGATTATAGGATCTAAAGGAAGTTCTTACCCTATATTAAAAAAATTAGTAGATAGATTACCTGGCCTGTTACTGCCAAAATGGGCTTATAATACAACATTGCCAGTCGCAATAGACGACGTGATTGACGGTTTATATAAAATTGTAGAGCGACAGCCGAATAAGAATGAATCGATAGATATTGGTGGACCTAGTCATATGACTTATAAAGATCTGTTCAAGCAAACTGCAGAGGTACTAGATAAACGATTACCTACGGTAGATTTGCCTATTATTCCCATTTGGCTAAGTAAATATTGGGTGAAACTTATTTCTGGGGTACCAAAAGAAATGGTTTATCCGTTAATGGATAGTTTAATTCATGATATGATTAGAAATGATGAAAATATTGTGAAAGACATTTCTATAGGCAAGATTGATTATAAGGAAAGTGTGCGTAATGCCTTGGAAGAAGAAACTAAGACACAAAAGAAAGGGAAGTCATCACGTAAGGGCGATATTAAAGATGTTAGAGCAATATCAAGGGTAGTCTTACCTAAAGATGTAAATATGATTCAATTGGCAGAATCATATGCAAATTTTTTAAATAGAATTACATTAAATGTCGTTAATAGTGATTTTAACGAAGATAACTTTACGATTAGTGTGCCGTGTTTAAATAAGGACTTACTATTATTAAGTAAAGATTTTAAAGCTTCTAATAAGGAGAGAATTTTATATCGAATTGTTGGTGGAGATTTCGCTTTAGATTCAGATGGTGGTAATGCGAGATTAGAGTTTAGAAGATTACCTAATAGTGACGCATGTATTATAGCGTTACAAGAATATGAACCGACGTTACCTTGGTGGGTATATAAGTATACCCAAGCAAAAGTGCATAAAAGTGTAATGAATCTTTTTAAATTCAAGATTAATAGCCAAAAAACTAATAAAGGAGAATACTTTAATATGAAGAAGTTTATTTTGCCAATTGTTATTACAGGTGCAATTGTTTTGAAAGTATATGGATTGAAAAAGTATTTAGCTAGAAACAATAACATGTCCAATGCCGAATTGTAACGGCTAAAATAAAGGCTAGTTACTTTTACAAAAAAAGAGGGGATCAACTATGAAAGCAAACGAGATAATTAAAACAATTATAAAAGTTATAACACCAATTACAGGCGGTAAATTTATCGGGGAATTTGCAGTGAAAAACGCGAGAAAAGATTATAAAAATAATGTTAAACCACCTTTTTCACCACCCGGCTATGTCTTTCCAATTGTGTGGCCAATACTTTATACAACGATGGGCGTAGCTTATGCATTAGTGACTAATAAATCTACTAGTAAGGATTTAAAAGGTGCTTATTACTCACAATTAAGCCTGAATTATCTATGGTCGATATTATACTTCAAATATAAATTACGCTTTAGTGCGTTGATAGAGAGTGTTGTATTACTGGGCGCAGTAGTTACAACAACTGTAAAGTTTTTCAATGTAAAAAAAGTTGCTGGCATTTTACTAGTTCCATATATGATTTGGAGCGCTTTTGCTACTTATTTAACAGCTGGTAATTGGTATTTAAATAAAGATAACCCAAGCTATACAGCGAAATCTGAGCATTAAATTGATGAAAAAGATTATATATATTGCGCTATATTGGTTTATAGTTCAAATGATTATTGCTCAACTTGGTACTCGTATTAGTTATAAGTTCTTAGAAAAAGATAATAAGTATTTTCGAAGTTGGAATTTTGAACAAGAGGGTCAATTATGGCAACAATTAGTTAAAGTGCAATATTGGAAAGATTATTTGCCAGACGGTCAAAATCTTAACCCTAATATCAGTAGTAAAGCGACTTTCGATTTATCTAAAAATATGAATGATATACAGCGATTTATATTAGAAACTAGACGTGCAGAGGTGGTTCATCTGCTATCCATATTTCCTGTTATTGCGTTTTTTAAAGCGTCAAAAAGTGTTAAAATAATTAATTATATATATGTCATTATAGCTAATGTGCCTTGTATGATTGTTCAGCGCTATAATCGCCCTAAGTTAATACGTATTTATAATAAATTACAAAAAAGAAAAGGTGATTAAATGGGAAATAAGAAAGTGGTTGTCATAGGAGGTGGCTTGGGAGGGATTGCTAGCGCAATTTGTATGGCTCAAGCAGGCTATCAAGTGGATTTATATGAACAAAATAAGCATATCGGTGGAAAGGTAAATAGGTTAGACATAGATGACTATGGATTTGATCTCGGTCCATCAATTTTAACCATGCCTAAAGTATTTCAACGCTTATTTCAACGATGTGATGAAAGGCTAGAAGATTATGTTAGCATTCGTAAGTTAAGTTTACAGATTAGAAACGTTTATCCAGATGGCCAAATTTTAGATTTATATGAATCTATGGAAGATATGTTAACAAGTAATGAATCGTTAACAAATAAAGATATAGAGCAACTTTCTTCGTTTTTTAGTTACGCACAAAAGATACATCAAGTTGCTGAAAAAAGCTACTTTGATAAGGGATTAGATACGATGTTTGCAATTATTCGTTATCATGGTCCGTTTTCAGCTTTAAAGCAATTCGATTATTTTCATACAATGCAACAAGCCATTAATAAAAGGGTGGATAACCCATATTTAAGAGAAATGCTAGGTTATTTCATAAAATATGTAGGCTCCTCATCTTATGATGCTCCGGCTGTATTGAGTTTATTACCTCAAATGCAACATGAGGAAGGTTTGTGGTACGTAGATGGTGGCATTCATAAGTTAGCGGAAGCGATGGAACAATTAGCGAGAAAATTAGGTGTGGGCATACATTTTAACACCCCTGTAAAACGTATCAATTATAATAGTCAAAATAAGGTGACAGGGATAACAATAGAAAGTAATAAGGAAATATATGCAGATTACATTATATCTAATATGGAAGTAATCCCTGTTTATAAGTATTTATTGAATTTTGATGCAAACCAAATAAACAAATTGGAACGTAAATTTGAGCCAGCTAGTTCAGGTTATGTCATGCATCTTGGTGTGGACAAAAGTTATCCAGAGCTTCAACATCATAACTTTTTCTTTTCAAGTAATTCTAAAGTTAATTATGATCAAGTTTTTCACCAGTATGTTTTGCCTGAAGATCCGACTATTTATGTAGTGAATACAAATAAAACAGATAAGACACAGGCGCCAGAGGGACACGAGAATATAAAAATATTGCCACACATACCTTACATTCAGCATAAACCATTTAGTGAAGCAGAATATCTGCAATTCCAAGAACGTATATTGGATAAATTAGAGTCCATGGGCTTGAAAGATTTGAGAAAGCACATTGTATATGAAGACGTATGGACACCACATGATATAGAAAATACATACAATTCTAATAAAGGAGCTATCTATGGCGTAGTCTCCAATAAGAAGAAAAATAAAGGTTTTAAATTTCCTAAAAAAAGTCAGTACTTCAAAAATTTGTACTTTGTAGGTGGTTCTGTAAATCCTGGCGCTGGTATGCCTATGGTTACTTTGAGTGGTATGCAAGTAGCAGAAGCTATTATTAATGGAGAAAGTAGTTGAGGCTGAATGATACTTTATATAATAGCAATAGTATTGACGATACTATCACTAATAAGTGGAATGTGTATGTATGCGCGTCGAGCGATTATAAATAACTTCGGAAAAGAAAGAGGTCAGACAGCCGTCAGTGTTATTGTACCTGCTAGAAATGAAGCGGAGAACTTACCTAAATTACTTAACAGTATAAGTAAAGAGCAAGAAATAGAAGTAATTGTTATGGATGATGGTTCAACTGATGAGACACAAGTTGTTGCTAGATATTATGGTGCGAGCGTATATACTGTTGAAAATGATACTACATGGCAAGGTAAGTCACATGCTTGTTGGCAAGGTAGCAAATATGCAACGCATGATTTATTGATGTTTGTTGATGCTGATGTTCAGTTTGCTTGTGATGATAGTATTCAAAATATAGCCAATCAATATGATTTACAAGGTGGTAAAGGTTTGTTATCAATACAACCTTATCACAAGATAAAAAAGCTATATGAAAATATATCGGCGATTTTTAATTTAATGACAATCGTAGGTATGAATCAATTTTCAATCACGAAATCAGCAAATAATGAGCAAGGCGCGTTTGGACCAGTCCTTGTGACAAATAAGCAAGATTATAAATTGACACAAGGACATTTGAAAGCTAAAAATCAAATCATTGAAGGCTTTGCAATAAGTAAAGCATATAATCAGCAAGGTTTGCCAGTTAGTTTGCATGAAGGCCAAGGCGTAGTGAATTTTAGAATGTATTCTCAAGGATATAAAGCGCTATTAGGGGGTTGGAGTAAACACTTTGCACTTGGCTCTCAAGTAACTAAAAAGTCTACGCTTACGTTTGTATTTTTATGGCTATTTGGTTCACTTACAACAGTTTTAGCGATAATTTTTTCAATTAATTTAGGCTCGTTATATATATTATTAGCTATTACTCTATATTTTATATATGCGATACAGTTTCATATATTTATTCGAAGAACAGGAAGTTTTAATCTCATTGCGAGTTTATGTCATCCATTGCTTTTTACATGCTTTGTCGCAATATTTTTTAAATCATGGTTAGATATCAATGTATTCAAACGTATATATTGGAAAGGCCGTAGAATAGATTTATAGCTTAGTTTTTTATACAAATGTCAAGAAGTTCTAGGCATACTGAGGAGGCCAATAAATGAATCAATTAGAGAGAGATTATAACCATTGTCACAATATAATGAAAACACATTCGAAAACATTCTCATATGCCTTTGATTTTTTGGATTTAAAAAGGAAAAAAGCAATTTGGGCTATTTATGCAGTTTGCAGAATTATAGATGACAGTATTGATAAATACAAAGACCTTGAGCAATTAAACGGCATAGCTAGAGATTTAGATGTGATTTATAGCGATTGTGATTATATTCAAGCGTATCAAAGTGATGCAGCTATTATGAATGCTTTAAATAATACATTGAATACATATTCAATACCTAAAAAACCTTTTGAATCTTTAATTCAATATGTGAAGGAAGATTTAGTTTTAAAAGAAATGAAAACTGATTCAGATTTATATGAGTATTGCTATGGTGTGGCAGGTACTGTCGGTGAATTGTTAACTCCTATATTAACTTCATCAAATGAAAATAATTTCGAGCAAGCTGAAGAAGCTGCGATTGCTTTAGGTAAGGCACTGCAAATAACTAATATTTTAAGAGATGTCGGCGAAGATTTTCAAAATGGAAGAATTTATCTAAGTGTAGAAAAATTAGCTCAATATCGAGTTAATCTACATTCTATATATTATGAAGGAGTTACGCCAAATTATATAGAACTGTGGGAAAGTTACGCTACAGAGGCAGTTAGGTTATATGATATTGCATTAAACGGTATTAATTATTTTGACGAAGAGGTACGTTACATTATCGAATTAGCTGCGATAGCTTATCATGAAATACTTGTGGAAGTAAGGAAGGCAAACTATACGTTGCATAAGAAAGTATATGTAAGCAAATTGAAAAAAATGAAAATTTATCGTGAACTTAGTGCGAAATATAATAGGAGTGAAACATTATGAAGATTGCAGTTATAGGCGGCGGTGTTTCAGGTTTAGCTGCAGCTTCAAGATTAGCAGCAAACGGTCACCAAGTAGATTTATATGAAAAGAACCAACAAATAGGTGGCAGGATGAATCAGATCAAGCAAGATGGATTTACATTTGATATGGGACCAACCATCGTAATGATGCCTGAGATTTATCGAGACGTTTTTAATTACGCTCAAAAAAATATGAATGATTACTTGGAAATTAAACAATTATCACATATATATGATGTTTATTTTAGTGAAACAGATCAAATTCGCGTTCCTACAGATCTTGCTCAATTAAGAGATATGCTTGAAAGTATTGAACCTAACTCTACGCATGGTTTTATGTCCTTTTTAACAGATATATACGAAAGATACGAAATAGCACGAAAATATTTTCTAGAACGTACGTTTAGGAAACCTACGGATTTTTATAATCCTTTTACTATATATCAAGGTATGAAACTCAAAACATTTGATAAAGCAGATAATTTAATTGAAAAATATGTTGATAATGAAAAAATCCAAAAGATTTTAGCGTTTCAAACATTATATATAGGTATCGACCCTAAACGAAGCCCGTCATTGTATTCAATTATACCCATGATAGAGTTAATGTTTGGCGTTCACTTTATAAAAGGTGGTATGTATAGCTTTGTCAGAGCGCTTCAAACGCTAAATGAAGAATTAGGTACTCAAATTTATACCAACGCAAACGTTGAAGAAATTATCATTGATAGTAGGTATAAGCGTGCGGAGGGACTAAAAGTAAACGGACATATAGAAAAGTATGACAAAATGATTTGTACTGCTGATTTTCCATATGCTACTTCATCTTTAATTAAAAATGAACATCATCCTAAGAAGTATACGACACAGAATATTGATAATATGGACTATTCTTGTTCTGCCTTTTTAATGTATATAGGGGTTGATAAAGATTTATCCGAAGAAATTTTGTTACATAATGTTATATTTTCAAAGGATTTTGATAGTAATATCAATGAAATATTTTCCGGGGAAATATCCCAAGATCCATCAATATATGTATACGCTCCTAGTGTGGAAGATCAGTCGTTAGCGCCAGAAGGTCAAACAGGTATTTATGTGCTGATGCCCGTTTCAGAATTGAAAACAGGTGATACGGATTGGTCTGATGAGTCAACAATCACACAAGTGAAAGATATTATTTACAATAAGCTTTCTACGATTAAAGCGTTAAAAGATTTGAAAAAGCAAGTTGTGACAGAAATTATTTATACGCCTAAGGATTTTGAAGGAGATTATAATGCTAAATTTGGAGCAGCCTTTGGTTTAATGCCTACTTTAGCGCAAAGTAACTATTACAGACCACCTAATGTGAGCAGAGATTACAAAAATTTGTATTTTGCTGGAGCTAGTGTTCATCCAGGGGCAGGAGTGCCAATTGTACTGACGAGTGCTAAGATTACAGTTGATGCTATGTTAGCAGATATTAATGATGGTATATAAAAAACGGGAGTGGGACAGAAATCAAATTTTCTAATATAAATTTCGTAGTCCCACCCCGGCAAGGGTGACTAGGATTGAAAAAAGCTTGATATAATCGCATTTTCAATTCAGTCACCTACTGCCAAATTGAAAACGAGTCTGAGACATCTATTTATGTCCCAGGCTCGCCTTTTTAACTAATCAAACGTGATGGTTTGAGGTGTGTCTAATTTTTTATCGTTCATAATCTTTATGGATTTAGGAGATATTTTAATCACACACAAGTTTGGATCAGCTTTAGAGTCAAAAAAGGACTTATCTTGTTTGTCCCAAATCCAGTCAATAGTCTCTTGATCTTTTAGTATTTCAACATACGCATCAATTTCTAGAAAGCTACGATTATTCGTTTCATCGTAACCTATGAGTACGTGAGCTTTGGGATTATCTTTAAATTCAGCAATTTTTTTAGACTCAATACTTGTCTTAGTATAAAGTGTGTGTCCATCATTATAAAATACCATGTATCTACTATTAGGTGTATTGTTATGTGCAGTAGATAGGACACCTATTTTTGATGTATTTAATATATTTTCAATTTCATTTTGTAATTGTTCGTTATTCATAATTTAATCACCTCTGATAATAATATACCCTGAAGTTGCCTATAATATGTAAGGTATTAAAATTTATTTTATTTTTTAGTGAATTATACAAAAGTTAAAACGGGTATATGATTGAAAACACAATCTTAAGTTAAAGGACAATTATAAAGTGAATTTGTATGAAACAAGCTGGGAGGCAATAAAATGCATTTAGGAGTCATACTTAACAGAGTTTTTAGAACGAAAGATAATCCACTTTTTCAATATATAGTGAAGCATCAAAATGAGATAAATAAATTGTATTTTATCTTACCTTTAGAAGATTTAACTGACGCATCAGAAGTAAAACGTGACTATCACCATAAAGTTGTAAAAGGATTTGTAAATGCGTTAGATAAGCATGATATACAACCTTATATTGTCACATATGAAAAGCTAGGTGAATTAGCAGAAACATTGGCGTTATCTCACGTATTAGTAGCAAAAGATATTATGAGTTATCACAAGGAAATATATGACTATCCTCATGTAAAACAAGCTTTTGAAAACCATCGAGTTACAGTAATTGGACAACGTGTGAATCATTATTTTGAACCAACAAAGACTTTTAATAAACAACAACAGCCTTATAAAGTGTTTACCAGTTTTTATAAAGCAAATCGTCAAGATTTAGTACGTACCCCTAAGAAAAGTTATCAAGTTAAGCAGTTGGCTCAAATTGCGGAAAAGGGTTTAAATCAAAGTGATCTAAAATTCACAAACAGTAAAGATGCAGAAAAGTTAGCACGTAAAGCTTGGGATGATTTTTTAAATGGTCACATAGTTCGTTATGATAAATTGACTGACGATGTAACCCAAGATTTTGTAAGTGGATTAGGTAGATCTTTAGCCTATGGACTACTCGATATTCGTGAAATTATAAATGATTTACTTGAAGGTTACGATAGTGATGAAACAAATTATGAAGCTTTTATAAGAGAAGTTATATTCCGTGAATTTTATTATGTATTAATGACACAATATCCAGAAACTGCAACTAAATCCTTTTCTGAAAAGTATCGAAGTATGGAATGGTCTTATAATAAAGCGCATTTTGAAGTATGGAGAAAAGGCCAAACTGGCTTTCCAATCGTTGATGCCGCAATGAAGAAACTAAATCGTACAGGATATATGCATAATCGTTTGAGAATGGTCGTATCTCAATTTTTAACGAAAAATTTATTTATTGATTGGACTTGGGGTGAGGACTACTTTAGACAGTATTTGATAGATTATGATAATGCATCTAATGTACATGGTTGGCAATGGTCAGCATCAACTGGGACGGACGCAGTGCCTTATTTCAGAATGTTTAATCCTATACGTCAAAGTGAGCGTTTCGATGCGCAAGGTTATTTTATTAAAACACAACTAGAAATATTTAATGATGTGATTAGTAAGTATATTCATGATCCAACTAAATATAAGAGTAAGTTACAAGAACTTTATCATATTGAAATTGGAAAAGATTATCCAGAGGCTATTGTTAATCATAAAGATAGTAGAGCTTATGTTATGGATAAATTTAAGCAATTGTGACATGTCAGTCATTAAAAAGGAGTGATTTATTTGTTGAACAATGAAATGCATCGTATTTATTTAGACGCAAATAATAATGAGGTAACTATTAATAGATTTAATGTCGCATATAAATATACTATATTAGAACAAATTAATGATTTGCCACAATATGGTTATGCAGTTTTAAATCATCTATATGTTAATCCTGGTCTAGAGGAAGACTTTGAACGTATTTTCTTAAATAGAGATAAGCACTTAAGGAATACTAAAGGATTTGAAAATCTATTGTTTTTAAAGCCACATCGTACACATGAACATTATGTTATTATTACGTTTTGGCATGACGAAGCAGCATACAAGCATTGGCAAGCGTCTCAGGAATATAAAGCCTCTCATAAAAATAGAGGAACTAGACAAGGCGCTGATAAATCCATTGTAAATAGAAAGCTATCATTTAATATTAGTTTAGAATTAAAATAATACAAATTTTGAATCAAATGAATATCCTTACAAACATATAGGTGAGTTATTTAAATACTAACTTGCCTATTTTTTTAAGCAATATAAAAGGTTTAGTAAAATCACTGATAGGGAGGAGCATATCATATGTAACTTAAAATACTCAATACAATTCTATTGACTGTAACTAAAGTTGTAACTATAATGGTTACACGAGGTGGTTAATAATGAAAATAAGCAGTCGTTTTACCGTAGCTGTTCATATATTAGCTTTATTAAAGATAGAAAAAGAATATACTTTAACATCAAGTCAAATCGCAGAAAGTGTTAATACGAATCCTGTAGTTATTCGAAGATTGATGGGGAAACTTAAAGATGCTGGTTTTATTGAAGTGTCACGTGGTAACTCAGGCGTTAGGTTATTGAAATCACTAGATGAGATTACATTGTTTGATGTTTATAAAGCTGTGGAAGTTGTTGAACAAGGACATCTGTTCCAAATACATGAAGATACTAATATCAATTGTACGGTTGGTGCAAATATTCAAATTGTGTTGGAAGTTATTTTAGAAAATGCTCAGGATGCCATGGAAGCGGTATTAAAAAGTGTAACACTAGACAATATTGTTAATAAAATTCTAGTGAATAACGGATAATTTTATCCGTATAACCAACATGTAACTGTAACCATTACAATTACAACTAAATGTATTCGATAAATTTTATGAAAAATGCAGTAACCACCTTACTCAACTTTATTGAAAGGAGATATGATTATGTCATTGAAAGTAAGTATTTATTCTGATTATGTGTGCCCGTTTTGTTTTATTGGTAAGGATCAACTTGAAAAAGCAATAAAAGAAACTAATGCAGATGTATCAATAGAATGGAAAACATTTGAGTTAAGACCAAAACCATTAGAGCAACTAGATCCTATCAATGATTCATCGAAATTAGCACTCTGGCAACAAGTGATTAACCCACGAATAGAAGAGTGGGATGTAAACATGAAATTACCAAATGTTTCTCCACATCCGTATACCGATTTAGCACACGAAGGCTTTTATTTTGCACAAGAGCATGGTAAAGAGAATGACTACAATAATAGTGTTTATGAAGCATTTTTCCAAGAAGATCAAAATATTGGAGAAATAGAGGTTTTGGCTCAACTAGCTAAAGAGGTTGGATTAGATGAAGTTGAGTTTAAAGAAGCTTTAGTTTCAAGAAAATATAGTCCTATGAGAATGCAAGCACTAGAATATGCTAATAGAGAAGCGAACATTACAGGTGTCCCAACTTTTATTATTGGTGAAGAAAGAATTAATGGTGTTGTTGATAAAGAAACATTTAAAAAGGTCATAGAAGTAGAGCGTAATAAAGTTCGAGACAATATTACTGAAGGTTTGCAATGTGGTCTTGATGGCACTTCTTGTTAGGAAGCGGGTTAATCAATGATAACAACCGTCATTCAATTCATACTTGGGTTAATTTTTACAATTTTAGCATTAACGAATCTGAGTGGAAGTCAAAATGCAAAAGAAAAATTCAGAAAACTAAATATGCCCATTTGGTTTATGTATGTAACTGGCATTATTCAACTTATTGGTGGTATAACAATGTTAATAGGTATAACTCGAACTGTTGTTGGCATTTTTAGTGGGACATGGATTGCGATATTAATGCTTGGAGCTGTTATAGTAAGAATAAAATCAGGTGAAAGCATTAAAGATGTACGCTTACCATTTATTATAGGTGTCTTGTCGCTATTAGTATTAGTTTTAAATATTTTATAATTACAAAATTAGGAGGAATTTATTATGAAAATTGGAATTATTGGAGCAACTGGTAAAGTAGGTAGTCTTGTATTAGAAGAAGCGATTGGCAGAGGTCATGATGTAACGGCAATTGTTAGAAATGCTGCAAAAGTATCAAATAAAAATGTAAACGTCATAGAAAAAGAAATATATGATATTACTTCAGAAGACTTAAAAGATTTAGATGTAGTAGTAAATGCTTTTGGTGCACCACTTGGTGAAGAAGAAGCACATGTAACAGCAGGTCGTGCATTAATTGAAGCATTAAAAGGCACAAATACAAGAGCAATTATCGTAGGTGGCGCTGGTAGCTTATATGTAGATGAAGCACAAACAACTAAATTGATTGAGACACCAGAATTTCCTGAAATATTTGTACCAACAGCAACAGGCCAAGGCAGAAATTTACAAGATTTAGAAGCGGCACAAGATATAACTTGGACATTCGTGAGCCCATCTGCTGACTTTAATGCAGAAGGTGCCAGAACAGGTAGTTATCAAGCAGGTAAAGATAATCTATTAGTTAACTCAAAGGGTAATAGTTATATTAGTTATGCTGACTTTGCAATTGCAATTATAGACGAAGTTGAAAATGCACAACATAAAAACGAACGTTTTACAGTAGTTGGAGAAGAACAATAACAATAAGTAAAAACATTAACTTTAATGTTCAGAGAAAGAAAATCATGATCTTCGTATAACAATATTAAAGTAGTAGAATATCCCATTACCTGAGCTGATACTTATAATGAGTATCAGCTCATTTTTAAATTAACAGCGTCATATTAAGGGATTAAAAACCATGATATACAAAATAAATCATAGTAATTCGGAATTATTATAAAGTTAGCATTTAATAAATGGATTAAGTCTGCTATCATAGATGAAATTTAATTATATTGTGTTAGGGGTGATGTTATGATTAAAAAATTAGAAAATATGGATTCTGAGTTAATAGAAAAGATTTCATATATATGGTTGAACTCCAATTTAGATGCGCATGACTTTATAAAACGTGACTATTGGGTTGATAACTTTACTAAAGTAAAAACAATGTTCCCAGATTCAACAATTTATGTGTACTATGCTGATAACCAAATTGTTGGATTTGCTGGCTTATATGAACAATACATTGCAGGTATTTTTATTATAGAAAATTACCGCAATAAAGGTATAGGAAGGTTAATTCTGGAAAGATTAAAAAAAGATTATAATGCACTTAACCTACATGTATATGAGAAAAATCAAGGAGCTATGCGTTTTTATACCAAACACCATTTTGAAATAAGATCTAAGGAATTTGAAGCAGAAACTCAAGAATATGAGTATTTTATGGAATGGCATAGTCATTGAATATAAAAATAACGGAA
This sequence comes from Staphylococcus sp. GDY8P72P, assembly GCF_016890655.1. NCBI lineage: Bacteria > Bacillati > Bacillota > Bacilli > Caryophanales > Staphylococcaceae > Staphylococcus > Staphylococcus sp. GDY8P72P. The sequence goes on from NZ_JAFEQJ010000015.1 coordinate 27,765, forward strand.
CATTAGATGCAATTTATAAAGATTTAACTTCAGTGATTACAGAATCTACAAAACGTAAAACATTCGTACCAGTGAGTGGCCTAGTACTAAATGTATTGCATAATTCAATGGACGATGAAAAATAATATTGTATTGCAAAATAAAGACTATTTTATATGGTCTTTATTTTTTTAATGATTTATGTGAAAAAATAACAAATATGGTAGAAGGACTATACAATGATGTTGTGAGTTAACTTTTTACTAATGACAATTATATATATCCATAGTTGAAACCCTAATTTAGTAAAGTTGTGATACTGGCATCATCATATATTTCTTTTCGGATAAGTCAATGTTCGATACAATTATATGTGGTAATTCTTGATATTATGATAAATATGATTTGTGCTTTTATATGTCTAAGAATGAATTTACACAATATATTTTAGTTATTGATATATAGCTCTAGCTAATAAAAATTATAAGGATACGTTATGTTAAATTTATTTATACTTCTACTTGAACGTGTAGGTTTAATCATTTTGATTGCCTATATTTTAATGAACATCAATCATTTTAAAACAATGATGAACGAGCGTGAAAAGCGACGTTCACAATGGCAATTAATTATTATTTTTGGTTGCTTTTCCATGATTTCAAACTTCACAGGTATACAAATACGTGGTGATGAAATTATTAATGGCACAATTTATAACCATCTTGATCCCGAGGCCTCTTTAGCCAATACACGAGTCTTGACTATAGGTGTATCTGGGCTTATCGGTGGACCGTTTGTAGCTTTAGCAGTTGCTTTAATTTCAGGTATATATCGTGTTTACATTGGTGGTGCAGATGCATATATCTATTTGATTTCTTCTATTGTCATAGCAATCGTTTCTGGTTACTTTGGTTATAAGGCCATGCGAGCTAAACGTTATCCTACCATTGTCAAAGGTGCTTTAATTGGAGGCACTACAGAAATTATTCAAATGCTGTGTATTCTCACTTTTTCCAATAACACTGATCATGCTTGGATATTAGTTAAACTCATAGCAATTCCAATGATCTCTATAAATTCTATCGGTACTGCCATATTCTTATCTATTATTTTATCTACCATTAAACAAGAAGAAAAAACTCGAGCGATACAAACACACGATGTCTTACAACTTGCTAATCAAACATTACCTTATTTCCGTTCTGGTTTGAATGAGCAATCAGCGAAAAAAGCTGCTGAGATTATCCTTGATTTAATGCGTGTATCTGCAGTTGCTATTACTAATCGTAAAGATATTTTGACCCACGTTGGTGTAGCAAGTGACCATCATGTTGCACAAAAAGCCATTATTACTAATTTATCTAAACGTGCTATTCAATCTGGTACTTTAAAAGAAGCATATTCGAGTGAAGACATAGGTTGTAATCACCCAGGGTGTCCTTTAGAAGCAGCTATTGTTGTACCTTTACGAGTGAAAAATGATGTTGTGGGTACATTGAAATTATATTTTACTAACAAATATGATGTGAACGTTTCTGATAAACAGTTAGCAACAGGACTTGCAGAAATCTTTTCAAGCCAACTTGAATTAGGTCAAGCAGAAGCGCAAAGCGCACTAATACGTGATGCTGAAATTAAATCATTACAAGCACAAGTGAATCCGCATTTTTTCTTTAACGCAATTAATACTATTTCAGCGTTAGTACGCATTGATAGTGAAAAAGCACGTGAGTTACTCTTACAACTTAGTCAATTTTTCCGATCAAATTTACAAGGCGCGCGCAACAACACCATTTCTTTAGAAAATGAATTGCAACAAGTTGAATCTTATTTATCTTTAGAGCAAGCACGATACCCAGACCGATTTAATGTATCTTTTGATATTGATGAAAGTTGTTATGGTGCACTGGTTCCACCCTTTGCGATACAAATACTTGTTGAAAATGCTATCAAACATGCTTTTAAAAACAGAAAAAATAATAATGAAATTATTGTCAAAGCACACAAATTTCAAACTGGCCTTGTGATTTCTGTAACTGACAATGGCTACGGTATTCCTACTGAAAAACTTAATAAAATTGGCAAAACCAGTGTTTATTCAGAATCTGGTACTGGAAGTGCGCTAGAAAACTTAAATCACAGGTTAGAAGGGCTGTTTGGTCATGATGCAAGTCTTCACATTCTATCTAATCAACACGGTACAACTGTGAGTTCCACAATCCCGTACCATAATATAGAGGAGGAATAATTTTGAAATCCATTATTGTAGATGATGAACCCTTAGCACGGAATGAACTATCTTATTTGCTAAATCAAATTCGTCATTTTGAAAAAATTGATGAAGCTGAAAATGTTTCTGAGACGTTAGAATTATTACTTTGCGATGATTATAATGTTATTTTTCTTGATATTAATTTAATGGATGAAAGTGGCCTTGACCTTGCGAACAAAATAAAGAAAATGAAACATGCTCCATTTATCGTCTTTGCGACAGCACATGATACATTTGCTGTTAAGGCTTTTGAATTAGATGCCATTGATTATATTCTTAAGCCATTTGAACAACAACGTATTGCCCAAGCAATTCACAAAGTCGAACTTGCCATTGGACAAACGAGTGAACAACAGAATAATCTTGATTTAACACCTTCAACAAGTAATGAAAATAGTCAAGAAGATGCAAAGCCCAGTAAAGTATTACCTATAGAGGTAGATGAACGCATTCATATTATTAATTTAAATGATATTATCGCAATTTCAGTTAATAACGGTATTACAACCATAAATACAACACTTGGAGATTTTGAAACGTCAGAACCTTTGAGCCATTACGAAAAGAAAATTGTAACGCAAAAATTCATGCGCATTCATCGCTCGACACTAATTAATAAAGCGCATATACAAACGATTGAGCATTGGTTCAATTACACATATCAACTTACAATGACAAACCAATTAAAATTCCAAGTTAGCCGTTCGTATATGAAGGCCTTTAAACAGATGATGGGCTTATCTTGATAGTCACATTTCAATTAATGCATTTCAGCTCCTACGTGTCGTAAGTCACATTAAAACCACACTATAGTAATCGCTTTCATTTTATAATTGACTCAAGATCAATTTGGGAGGCAATTTAAAATGGAAGTAGAAAATAAACAACAGAACACAGAAAATAAAAGTTCTAAAACATATAACTTTTTCCATCAAGCACTTGTTATAGCTATTATTATGTTTATTTCAAATATTATCGAAAGTTTTATGCCGGTACCAATGCCAGCTTCAGTGATTGGACTCGTCCTATTATTTATTGCTTTATGTACTGGTATTGTTAAACTTGGTGAGGTTGAAAAGGTAGGTACAACCTTAACGAATAATATTGGTTTCTTATTCGTACCCGCAGGTGTCTCAGTCATTAATTCATTAGGAGTTTTAAGCACTAGCCCAATCCTAATTATATTGTTAATCATCATTTCAACATTACTCTTGTTGTTATGTACAGGATTTTTATCTCAGATGATTATTACAAAATCCTTTATTCCGAAAAAATCAAAACATAAAAAATTGGTGGAGGATAAATTATGATTGAACATTTAGCGATCAACACACCTTATTTTGGTATGCTTCTATCTCTAATACCATTTATCATTGCAACTTATTTATTTAAAAAAACAAAAGGCTTTTTCTTATTCACACCATTATTTTTCACTATGGTGGTCGGCATCGTATTTTTAAAATTAACAGGTATTGACTATGCAAATTATAAAATTGGTGGAGATATCATCAATTTCTTCTTAGAACCAGCAACAATATGTTTTGCTATACCTTTATATAAACGTCGTGAGGTCTTAAAAAAATATTGGAAACAAATCATAGGTGGTATCACTTTCGGTACAACTGCTGCACTTGTTTGTATTTCTCTTATCGCAGAAGCATTCCAATTTTCTAATGGTGTTGTAGCGTCTATGTTACCTCAAGGTGCAACAACTGCCATTGCATTACCCGTATCAGCAGATATCGGTGGTATCAAAGAATTAACATCACTAGCAGTTATTTTAAATGGTGTTATTATATATGCTTTAGGCTCTAAATTAATTAAACTATTTAATATAACCAACCCGATTGCACGTGGTTTGGCACTTGGCACGAGTGGTCATTCATTAGGTGTTTCATCTGCACAGGAATTTGGTGAAACTGAAGCATCCATGGCATCTATTTCACTAGTCATTGTAGGTGTTATTGTTGTAGTTGTTGCTCCTATATTAGCTAGCATTTTATTATAAATAGAAAAAACACTTCGTCGAATTCATATAACATGAATTTAATGAAGTGTTTTATTTTATGCAAATACTGAGCACATACCGCCTAAGATGAAAAAGATTAAAGATCCGTTGCTCCTGCTGTTGGTACTTTTTCTTAAATTCTTCTTCAATAAAATATTCTAGTGTAAAATGAATATGAGTGGCTTAAATAAGGGGGATTTATGATGCAAGAAGAAGATTATAAAATTTTAGCGATGCTCAATCAGGAACAAAGTTTTACTAAGGCTGCGAAACGTTTGTTTATGTCTCAACCGTTATTATCATATAGATTGAAGAAAATTGAGAAAGATTTTGGGATTAAAATTATAGAAAAAGTAGGGAATCAATTTAAATTCACGCCAGAGGGTGAATATCTCGTTCAATTTTCAAACAAAGTGCTATTTGAAATTCAAAACTTAAAGTCGCATATTAACGAACTGCGAGAAGGACTCAAAGGGAACATGAAATTAGGAGCGAATACTAATTTTGCTATATATACGATGCCAGAATTAATGAAACAGTACTATGAAGCATATTCAGATATTTATATTGCTATGACGAGTGGTTGGAGTGTAGAAATTTTAGAGCAGTTGGAAAACAATGATTTGGATGTTGGTATTTTAACAGGAGACTACGATTGGTACGGCAAAAAAATGTTGTTGAAACAAGATCCGTTAACTATAATTAGTAATAAACCAATCAATTTGAAGCAATTGCCAAAAGAATACCGCATTGTTTATAAATCACATCAAAATTTTAATACCTATATTGAATTAGAAAATTCTATTACGAAATTAAGCAACGACTGGTGGAATGAACGTTACGATACGTACCCAAGAAATATCTGCCAAACTGATAAAATTGAAATCTGTAAAAAATTTGTTGAAAAAGGGATGGGCTATGCCATTGTTCCTAAGTCTTGCATTGTAGAAGATGACCAATTTTATATGAAAGATTTAAAATTTAAAAATGGTGAGGATATTATGAGGAACACATGGTTATTCTATAGAGAAGAAACGATGAATACGGATATCAAGCATTTTATCGCATTTTGTAAAACTTATTTTGACGTAGAATAAGTCCAAGCATTAAGTAACCTTGAGCTACTTAATGCTTTTTTCTGTTGTAAGTTAAGTACTTTTATAAGCATATAAATAAATTTTATAACTGCTGACATATTATCGCAAAATAATGTAACTAAACCTTGATGTTATCCTGTTTTGTTAGTGAATTATAAAAGCCAAAAATATCAGACTATTCAGAAATCGGTTTGCCGAATGATAATCATGGTGCTAAACTTCAATTAATTTGAAGGAACCTTCAAATCAAAGGAGGATTGCCATGAAAGCTAAAAGACAAATAGATTTGTATATTTTAGGCATGGTTTTAGCAATATTAACGTTTTGGCTGTTTGCACAATCAATGATTAATATCATACCGACAATGCAAAAAGATCTCAAAGTGTCATCAGGTATCTTAAATATTTCCACAAGTTTAACCTCGCTGTTTTGTGGCTTATTTATTGTCGTTGGTGGCGGTATTGCTGATAGGCTTGGGAGAAAGAAAATGACGTATGTTGGCTTAGTGATAAGTATCGTTGGTTCATTGCTTGTCATTGTAGCAACAGAACCGGTGTTACTCATTGTTGCCAGAGTACTACAAGGATTATCAGCAGCGCTTGTTATGCCTGCCACATTAGCCTTGATAAAAACTACCTTTCAAGAAAGTGAACGTCAACGGGCTTTGAGTTATTGGTCCTTTGGTTCTTGGGGTGGTGGTGGTATAACGACATTTGTTGGTGGTTTAATCGCAACTTACTTTGACTGGCGAATGATATTTGTACTGTCGATTGTGATTGCAGTTATTGCAATGTTTTTACTGAAAAATATTGAAGAAACAAAAGTAGCTAAAGTGAATAAAGAGAAATTTGATATCATTGGTTTTTCAATTTTCGTTGTAACACTATTAGTGATTAATATTATTGTTACCCAAGGGCAAGACTTAGGATGGTTAAGCTTCCCTATAGTTGCTTTGTTTATAGCGTCTATCGTATTAACGTTTGCATTTATCTTTTTTGAAAGAACGAGAAAACATCAGTTTATAGATTTTGAATTATTTCAGTCCAAACCATTTACCGGTGCGGTACTAACGAATTTTTTACAAAATGGTATCGCAGGTACAATCGTTGTAGCGAATACTTATATTCAAGTTGGGAGAGGCTTTACAGCATTTGAAACAGGGTTATTAACATTAGGTAATATTGTAGCCTTGTTATTAATGATTCGTGTAGGTGAGCGCTTATTACAAAAGATTGGACCATATAAACCAATGTTTATTTCAATTATTATTGCCAGCGTTGGTATGAGTTTTGGGGCTTTTACATTTTTACCTAATTTACCCTACATCATTGTAGTGTTTATCGGATTTTTAATTGCAGGTATTGGTATTGGTTTATACGCAACACCGTCACTAGATACACTATTAGTTAATGTGAGTGACGATAAAGTAGGTATCGGCTCAGGTATTTATAAAATGGCGAGTTCGTTAGGTTATTCCTTTGGTATTGCGATTTCTACTGCGGTATATAGTTCATTTGTGGAATTGTTTCACAATGAACATTTAGCAGGTGCCTTAGGTATGTTAACCCCATTAGCTTTTGGCATCATTTCAATCGCTATCTTAATTGCAACCATGTATGAAAAGTCTTTGAAGCCTAATTGTATCTAAACTTTTAAATAAATGGAGGTATTTTATTATGATGAATCCAGAAGAAAAACAAACATTAAATTTACCATTTACCGGAATTTGTACGTTTGGTAAATACCCCGTATGTGACGATATTGACAAATTGAAGGAACTCAATGCAGATGTAGCAGTGATTGGTGTACCGAATGATATGGGAACACAATGGAAATCAGGTGCACGCATGGGTCCTAGAGGTGTCAGAGAAGATTCTACATTATATAGCTTTGGCTTGGATGGTGCGTATGATATTGAAAATGACATCACTTATTTAGGGCCTAAGTGGAAAGTCTTTGATGTAGGCGACGTCGATATCGTCCATGGGGACCTTATGCAAAGTCATGATAATACTGAAGCAACATTACGACGCATTGTGAATAAAGGTGTGATGCCAGTCATTATCGGTGGAGACCATTCCATTACAGCAGCTACTGGTAAAGGTCTTGAAGAGTTAGGACCATTCCATGTATTACAAATTGATGCCCATTTAGATTGGGCGGATCATCGTTCAGGACAACGATATGGTCATGGTAGTTGTATTAGACGATTATCTGAAATGGATCACGTGAAAAATATCTATCAATACGGTATCCGTGGCATCAGCAGTAGTTTAAAAGAAGATGTTGATGCTGCACGTGATTATGGTGCAACTATATTGTCACCCAAACAAATGCGTGAACAAGGCGCAGAAGCGTTAGCTGCACGTATCCCAGAAGGTGAAAAACTCTATATCACGATTGATATCGATGGCATAGATCCTTCGATTGCTCCAGGGACAGGAACACCATCTCCAGGTGGCTTACTGTATGATGAAGTAAATGAATTATTAAAAGCCGTAGCAAAACATAATGAAGTCGTGGGCTTTGATTTAGTTGAAGTGGCGCCGATGTATGATCCAACGGGCATGACAGGTCAGACTGCCGCACGTCTTATGTTAGACTTACTAAGCTATGTACTAAAAGAAAGAGAACGCAAAGAAGGAAGATAATGGATACAAAATGATAAAAATAAAAGTACGGTTATAGACATCAGTTTATAACCGTATTTTTTACTTCTCATATACATTTGAAAGTAGAGAGAATATTAAGTATGCTTTAGAAAAGATATATCAATATGTATACGTGAAAGTTAAAGGAATTTGATTTTTTGAAATATCATTTTTGTCTAGGTTTCAAATAGAAAGGGGATAATAATGGAAAGTGTAAAAACGTATTGGGAACAATTTCAAAAGAAGCATAAGTTATCGCAAAGTCAGCCTGAAGCATGGATGTTTGGAGATGGCTCAGAAGCAATGGGCAATGACTTAGGAGAATTGGTTGTTCAAGGTGTGAAAAGAGCAACTTGTTCAGCAAAATGTTTACATGATATAGATGGAGAAGATTTACCAGCAGTAGGACAGTATGGGATTATTTTAAATGGTAAAAGTGAACCATTATGTATTATACAATTCACAAAAGTTAGTATCACACCGATGAATGAAGTTACGGAAGCATTTGCTGCTTTAGAAGGAGAAGGTGATTTAAGCTATGAGTATTGGTATAATGAGCATGAAAGATTCTTCCGTAAGGAGTTAAGTTCATATAATTTAAAATTTTCAATTGATATGGATTTAGTATGCCAAGAATTTAAAGTTGTTGATGTGAAGTAAGAAACTAAAAAGTATAACAGCATTCACTTAAGTTGAATTGTCCATACTTAAAGCAAGGCAAATATGAGCCTTGCTTTTTTAATGTGTTAAAAAAATAGAATAGGTGATATAAATGATAAAATTAACAGATTTTATAACAGTTCCAGATGATAGCAGAACAAAGATAAAGTTTAATATGAATGCATCAGATATTAATAAACGTGCATGGGACTTTTTATTGGAAGATAGTGAAGAATGGATAAATATGAATGCATGGAAGACAAAGCAACCGAATAATAATCTTAATCATGCAGATTATTTAATTGCATTCGCACAATATTATCCTTATGGTCCACAGTATTTTATATTTGGTGGCATTTATAAAATAGAGACAAAGCAGCCTGAAGTATTCAATGAAGTAGGTTATAACTTAACTTTGTTAGATGATTATAGTGCGTACATTAAGCGACTAATTATAAAAATTGAAAAACCAATTGGTAGAGATGTTTATAACAGAAAATATAATAGCATACAGGAGCAATTGAATCCTGAGGTTTATGAAATAGCACCAAATGTAAAGTTAGGTCACTTTAACGGGTACCAAAATGTATGTTTAAAACATAAAGATTTACAACAAATCATTCAACATAATGAACCAAGTTGGAAAGAAGCTTTAAGTTATGTGAAAGGCGTCTATGTTATTACTGATTTAAATAATGGACAGCTCTATATTGGTTCGGCTTCTGGAAATACAGATGGTATATGGCAAAGATGGTCTAATTATGCAAATTTAGTAAACTTGACAGGTGGCAATAAAGAATTTTTATCAATATTAGAAGAAAAGGGCTCAGAACATATTATCAATCACTTCCAATACTCAATTTTAGAAATATTTGATACCAAATCAAAAGTAGATACAATTTTGGAACGTGAAAATTATTGGAAAAAGGTGTTAGATAGTAAAATTCACGGGATGAATCATAACTAGCGGTTAAATTGATAAGTTTAGGATGTATCTGATAAACGCGTACAGATTGAACTTTTTTTATCTGGGTATACTGATGATGATATCGTAATACAATTATTACAATAAATATTTGGGGCAATCATAATTTCACGAGCATAAAAGTATAACAATCGAATTTTTAGGAGGAAGACATATGGGTGAGCAAATAATTGAAACAAATGGTGTTCAGATTTGCACAGAATCTTTCAGTAGCCCTTCAAATCCAGCACTATTATTAATCAATGGTGCTACGCAATCGATGGTGTATTGGGATACAGCGTTTTGTGAACAACTGGCGGACAAGGGCATGTTTGTCATTCGTTATGATAATAGGGATGTTGGGCGTTCAACGGTGTATGAACTTGGCAAATCGAATTATTCAGTCAAGGATATGGCTAATGATGGCATTAATGTCTTGAATAGTTATCATATTGATAAAGCAAATGTTATGGGCATGTCTTTAGGAGGTATGATTGCTCAAGTACTGACACATCATTATCCCGACCGTGTCTTAAGTTTGACGTTGCTTTCTACCTCTTTGTTTGGTGGAGAAAATAGTAGTTTAGACTTACCACCAATGGACTCAAGAATATTAGAACATCATGCTCAAGGGCAAAACGTTGATTGGTCAAATAAAGAGGAAGTAGAGAAATATTTAGTAGAAGGTGGCAAATTACTTTCTGGATCGAAGTATGGATACGAGGAGCAACGTATACGAAAACAAGCACGAGAAGAATTTGACCGTGCGAATAATTTAATAAGTATGTTTAACCATGCAAGTTTAACAGGCGATGATTATTACAACGATAAAATTAAAGCTATACAAGTGCCTACTTTAATCGTACATGGAACAGACGATCTCGTGCTACCTTATGAACATGGACTCGCGTTAAAAAATGAAATTCCAAATTCGGAAATGCTAGCATTAGAAGGAAGCGGTCATGAATTTCATACAAAAGAGTGGCCGAAAATAATAGATGCCATTAAGAACCATGTGGTAAAAGAATGATAGAGTTGAATGACAGAAATATCTTGTGATATTAAAAACACAAATATAAAGAGGCTGAAACTATGAGTTGCAGTCTTTTTTTGTCTGATCATCACAGTGAGTTAGAATAAAAATTTAGATATACAATATTAGACTGGTTTATTAATAACATCAAATAGGGAGTGTTGAGATGATGACGTTTCGTAAATTAACTATAGAAGATAAACAAGCATTTTTAAATTATTGGGATGATTGGAAACATACCGATAAAATTGTTCCATTCTCTACTAGATTTAATCGCTATTTGAATTTTGAAGAGATGTTGAGTGATTGGCAATATCAAGAATCTAACGAGGATTGGATGAAAAATTCAACGTATTTCTATATAGAAGATAATGTGATTATTGGTGCTGCAAATATACGACATGAGTTAACGGAAGATTTTTTGAAAAGAGGCGGACATATTGGATATGGTGTTGCACCTTCATTTCGTAGAAAAGGCTATGCGACAAAAATTTTATTAGAGTCCTTAAAAATTTGTCAGAAACTGGGTATTCAAAGGGTTCTTGTAACTTGTGATGAGGATAATATTGGTTCTGCGAAAGTGATTCAAAATGCTGGAGGTCTAGAAGGAACGTCATATCAAGAAGCTAATGGCAAGTGTATTCGTAGGTTTTGGATCGATATAAAATCATGATAAAGTTAAAGGTGTGACTCTTAAGACATTGCTAAACATATAAAAATACCACTAAAATAAGCCGTCGGGTTGTGTGACTTCATTATGCCCCTTCTTTCAAAAACAGTGCGTAACGAAATATCGAGAAGTCTTACGCAGAGACATAGCCCTATAAGTAAGAATAGCATCTTTTAGATTGCTAATTGGTAAGGTTTGAAGTAATTAATCGTTTATAATTTTAATATGAGACCATAGATTTTCAAAAGGATAACTACATTTGCTAGTTTTATCTGTAAGTAAAGTGGAATGAAAATATTAAATAAAGAGTAAGAATTAAATGGTTATAATGTAACAATAAATTCAAGGCAAAATCATTGTCTTGGATTTTTCTTCTATCTAATTATTTCTTATAGATAAGCCTAAGCAATCTCTTAGTAATGACCAAGTTATTTTGCATCATTAGATGAGTTAGTGTATTTAGGATTAATAAAAAACGCTTTAGGTAATTGGTGAAATTTCTCTTTTTGAATTTTTAATATTAAAGTTTGATATTAAAAAACACTTTCATATTAGTCATTATAAAGAGACATTAGATTTATATATATCTTCTTATAATCATCGATTATGTTAACTAAGTTTTTCAAGTAATTTCAGATTATTTATCAAAGGGGGAAGTGATAACTGAAAATGACATTAAAGAGGAGTATTAAAACCTTAGGTAGAAGTAAATATATTGATTTGACAAATTTTATGACTGAAAATATAGAAAGTAATTAGAGGTGATAATGAATATGTATTTTAAAACAAATATAGATTTGATTATATTCATATTTTCCAGGTTTCGAAGTGTTCTAATAGCTTTAATAGGTATAATACTTTTTCCTTTTTTAATTACATTAATTTTATATTGGTTTATAAAAAATGATTTTAATCTTATTTTTAATTATTCTTTTGGAGTATATAGTTTGGTCATTACTGTGATTTTGTTTGATTACATAATAGTCTATAAGAGAAAAGAAGCTAAAATAATGAATAGTGATAAAAATCTTTCTTCATTAATCAGTGCGTTGAATTTTATTGATAGTCTTATGCTTAGCGATAAAAATTTTACTCACAAAATTTGGAAAAAGCAATTTGCTATTTTTTCAGATTATTATGATGAAATAAGAAAAAACGACAAAATTTACTTATCAAACAATGCAGACCTTTTTAAAGAAATCAATGACGAATTAATTAAGATAGAATCTTATATTGATTTATCTAAAAGTAAACTGAATCTTGAGAAGGCTGATAAACAATTACAAAATGAATGTAGTAAAAAATTAAATATGTTGATTAAAAAAATTGATAGAGTCAAAGAAAGAAGTGATGAGAATGGATAGACATGGGTATTTTAAAAAAGTTTTAAAAATAGTTGATAATATAGAAGATTATGAATGGTCTTCTAAGTATTCAAAAGAAATCTTGCCTCTTAATTCCACTAGTATTTTGAATTATTATGATACTATAATAAATTCAAATAAGGATGTTAAACTTTTTATAGCTTTTATTCAATATGAGTACTATTCTTGGTTAGATGAAAATGACACTACATTATTATCAGATTTTTCGATTGTTTTCTTTGTAAAAGATAGGAAAACTGGTGATATAAAACCTATTGTAAGCATTTTAAGTAAAGAATATAATAGTTATTTACTTGAAGATGATGAGGATTTTGAAAAATATAGCCTTCCGGATATAATTAGAAAAATAATCGAAAAAGAAATAGATATTGGTGGATTATTTGATGATATTTAATAAAATTATCATTTTTACAACAATAATTTTATTTCTTATTATATAGACGAATAAAAAGTAGATAAAATCTTTAAAGTTAAAAACGTTGAGTTTTTGAACATATTATATACTGATATTCATAGATTTTGGATTATGAAGAAAGAGTGTACAGAAAACAGTTGTTTTCTGTACACTCTTAAATTATTTTAATGATTCTGGAAAATCTTGATAGCCTTCTCTAATATTTACGACATTTTCAAATCCTTTGTTTTCTAAGATACCCACGGCGATTGAACTTCTAACACCTGACTGACAATGTACGTATATTTTATCCTCTTTATTAAATGGAATATTTTCATTTAATAATTTACCATGCGGAATATTGACTGCTTGATCTAAGTGCCCATTATTCCACTCTTCTTCATTACGTACGTCAAGTATATATTCTTCTTTACCAGTCATATCAACGCTATGGATGGATTGGGTTAAAGTTTCTGATTTTGGTAAACGATAACCTGCTACATTATCAAAGCCAATTAATTGTAAAGTATGCGCTGCTTGTTCAACGGTAGATTTATCACCAATTAAATCTATACTATTTTCATAGTCTAAATACCAACCGATTTGGTTAATGAAGTTTTGGTTGTAAGGAATATTGATTGTACCTTCAGTATGACCACCATGAAAGGCTTCTTTACTACGAAGATCAAAAGCTATTCTTGCATTATCTAAACTAGGAAAAACGTCGTATGGTTGATACATGTTCATACCAAACTGATTAATTTTTTTCATCTGTGCAAAGTGATGGGGTGGCGCTGGTTGATTTGATGTTAATGTTTCAACAAATTTAGATTCATCTGTTACATTAAATGCCCAGTTATTAATTTTTTCGTAACCTAGCGTAGACATTGGTATGGCACCTAATGCTTTACCACAAGGACTTCCAGCACCGTGTCCAGGCCATATTTGAATATAATCTGGTAAATTTTTAACACCTTCTATAGATTGGTACATCTGTTTTGCACCAATCTCTGTAGTACCTTCCATTTGTACTGATTTTTCTAGTAAATCAGGTCTACCGATATCACCAACAAAAATAAAGTCACCACTAAATAAACCCATTGGAACACTTGAGCCGCCACCTTCATCCGTGAGTAAGAAACTAATACTCTCCGGGGTATGACCAGGTGTATGCAAGACTTCTAATTTAATATTACCTACTTGAATAATATCTTGATTTTTAACAAAATTTGTATGTTCCGGCATATTTTTATAACTGAATTGATCATCACCTTCGCCAGATACATATATATTGGCGTTTAAACGTTCTTGCACGTCCCGAATTCCAGAAGCAAAATCAGCGTGAATATGTGTTTCTGCAGCTTGTGTAATTTTAAACCCTTCGTTATCTGAAACTTCCATATATTTTGTTAAATCACGAACAGGATCAATTACTATCGCCTCTCCTGTACGTTGACAGCCAACTAAATAAGATGCTTGAGATAAATGATTATCGTAAAATTGTTTAAAAAACATGTTGAAACTCCTTTTTTAATAGATTTAATTAGATGAATAAATTATGATTCGCATTTTCTGTATCACCAATATAAGTACCTACGCCCCCGTACTCAACTTCGTCTCTGAGCTCTTCTTTCTGAATGCCCATAACATCCATGCTCATCGTGCAAGCAATTAATTTGATATCTTGTTCGATAGCTTGATTGATAAGCGATGGTAATGAATCAACATTTTTCTTCTTCATTACATAGCGCATCATGATATTACCTAAACCAAACATATTCATTTTAGAAAGTGGCATGCGTAAAGGTGTTTTCGGCAACATCAAATCAAACATTTTTGCAATGCCTTTCTTTTTAACGTTAACTGTTTGCTCTTTTTTCAACGCGTTAAGTCCCCAAAAAGTAAAGAAGATAGTTACATCTCTTCCTGCAGCTCTAGCGCCATTAGCAATAATCATTGCTGCCACTGCTTTGTCTAACTCTCCACTAAATAGTACAATTGTCGTACCTTTAGCAGTATGATTCACTTGTAAGTCTTTTGGTTTTTCTTTTTGAATGATAGCATTAATTCCATTGTTACTTTCATCCAATTCAACTAACGTATGTCCTGTTTGTTTCACCCAGCTTTTAATGTCGCTAAGGAAACCAGGGTCAGTCACTGTAACTTCAATTTGCTCGCCTACTTCAATATTTTTCATTTCTTTACTGATGTTTACAATTGGACCTGGACATTGAAGACCACTATAGTTAAGTTGTTTACGCTCTGCTTTAATTTCTACATTTGTATTTTCTTCTAATGTATTATTATCTTCGTTTTTTGCTTCATATGCTTTATAGCCACCGTCTAAATTAACGATATCGTAGCCTTGTTCAGCTAAATACTCGCTCGCTTTAGTACTTCTGGCACCACTTTTACAGTGTACAAAATAGGTTGTGTTTTTATCTTTATTAAACGATTCAATCTTATCTACAGGATGTAATGTCGCACCATTTATGTGTGCTAGCTCATATTCTTCTTCTGTTCTTACGTCAATCAGTTGACCTTGTGCACCTAATTTTTCTAATTCTTGTTTACTGAATTTGTTGATATGCTTTTCGTTATATTGTTTTATAATATCCTCCTAATAAATACCTATAGGGGTATATTAACTGATTGTTTATAGCGTGTCAAATACCCAATGGGGTATTTGACATTTTTGGTTCTATCTATTATTATGACTTTATTCAATTAAAAGTGGAGGAAATAACTATGCATTATGATAAAAAAATGATTAATCGTATTAATAGAATACAAGGTCAACTCAATGGAGTTATTAAAATGATGGAAGAAGAAAAAGATTGTAAAGATGTCATTACTCAAATCAGTGCATCAAAAAGTTCAATCCAACGTTTGATGGGGATTATCATTAGTGAAAATTTAATAGAATGTGTAAAGACAGCAGAGGATAATGGTGAAAATTCTGAAGAATTGATTAATGAAGCCGTTAACTTATTGGTAAAAAGTAAATAATGGATATTTCAACTGTTATTATGATGTTACTTATTGGGGTATTCGGAGGATTTATTTCGGGTCTAGTAGGTATCGGTGGTTCTATCATTATTTATCCAGCTATTTTATTATTACCACCACTATTTGGTGTTCCTGCATACAGTGCATACATCGCTTCAGGACTTACTTCCAGTCAAGTCTTTTTCAGTACTTTAACTGGGTCATTAAAAGCGCGAAAAAAAACCGAATTCTCCCCACCATTAGTTATTTATATGAGTGGAGGTATGATTACAGGGAGCATGTTAGGCGCACTCCTAGCAAATTTATTTAATGCTGAATTTGTAAATGCAATATATATTATCATTGCTTTAATCGCATTAATTTTAATGTTTATTAACGTAAAACCGAATTTAAATCAGTCTTCCTTTAACAAACCATTATTAGTTATGGTTGGTCTTTTCGTTGGTATTATTTCAGGTATAGTTGGAGCAGGCGGCGCTTTTATTATTATTCCTATATTGCTAGTTTTATTCAAATTACCAATGAATACGGTAGTTGCTAATAGTATAGTAATTGCTTTTATATCTTCAATTGGCGCCTTTATCATTAAACTTATACAAGGTTACATTCCTTTAGAAGATGCGTTATTTTTAATAATAGGGAGTATTATTTTCGCTCCGTTAGGTTTAAAATTAGGTAAAAAGGTCCCTAGTTTTGTACAAAAGTGGATCATCAGTATTTTAATTATTATTGCAATTATTCAAATTGCTTTATAAATAAGAAAGAGAAGTACAACTAATTTTTGTACTTCTCTTTCTTATTTATAAAGTTAAAACATTCTCATATAGCAATGGCAAGTTGCTATAAATTCAACAGCTATATACGTATGATTAGGGTGTACCTTAAAAATACATAAACACAATTTCTCAATTAATTATCTCATTTTAATTGCTCTATGAGAATTATATTACCTGATAAATTAGACAATTTTAATATTAAAAAATCCTTCTTTTATATAAAGGTAGTATTACATAAAATAATTATTAATATAGAAAATAGGGGCTATTTATTAAAATCTATAACAATTTTACCAAACGCGCCTTCCATTTGATGTTCATATGCTTCTTTTGCTTGGTCAAATGAATAAACCGTATCAATTACAGGATCTATATTTATTTGATCTAAATCTTTATTGAAATCTTCAAATGCTCTATGGTGTCCTAGATTGATACCTTGGATTCTTGCTTGTTTAGCAAGTAATGCGAATAAATTAACATTTGCTTCCATATTTTCAAGAAATCCAATAACATATATATGCCCCTGAGAAGCTAAAGCATCTATAGATTTAGCAATACTTGACCCACCGACCACTTCTACAATATGTTCTACACCTTTACCATTTGTTAATTTTTGCACTTCTTTTTCCCAATCAGGGTGCGTTTTGTAGTTGATCACTGCAAGTTTTTTTAATTGATTAATCGTTTGCGATTGATTATTCTTTAATGAGAATAGGAGTGATTAAATTGATTGATGATGAAATGAAATTGACACATCAGCTATGCTTTTCTGCTTATAATGTTAACAAATTATTCAACAAATTTTATGAAAAGCAATTAAGTCAATTCGGTTTAACTTTTTCTCAATATCTAGTGCTATTAACCTTATGGGAAGAAAACCCTCAAACTTTATTATCCATTGGTAAAAAGTTGAATCTAGCAAGTAATACCCTAAGCCCATTACTAAAAAGACTTGAGCAAGCTGGCTGGGTTCGAAGAAATAGAGATGAAAGCGATAAACGTAACCTTATCATAACTTTAACGATAAAAGGTCTAAATGAGCAAGAAGCAGTACATGAAGCTATTGCTAAATGTGTTTCTTCACAATTTGATGTAGATGAATATATGAAAGCCAAAAGTATTATGGATAATTTAGAAGAAACGTTGAAAACTATTACAAAGGATGATTCAAATGAAACAATATGATGTCGTATTTTTAGGTAGTGGACATGCTGCTTGGCATAGCGCATTAACTTTAAACCAAGCAGGTAAATCAGTAGCTATCGTTGAAAAAGATCGTATAGCAGGTACATGTACGAATTATGGTTGTAATGCCAAAATTTTATTAGAAAATCCGTATGAAGTGTTAGAGCAAGCTTCACACTATCCCAACATAATTAATACTGAAGCATTATCAGTGAATTGGGAAAACCTTATGTCTTATAAACATAAAATCATTGACCCTATGGCAAATACTTTGAAAGGTTTATTTGAACAACAAGGTATAGATATTATTGAAGGGGCAGGAAGATTAGTAGATGAGCATCATCTCGTAGTAAACGGTGAACAATATTACGGGGAAAACATAGTTATTGCGACAGGCCAACACAGCAATAAGTTAGATATTGAAGGATCTGAATATACGCATGATAGTAGAGATTTCTTATCATTAGATCAAATGCCAAATAGTATCACATTTATAGGCGTAGGCATTATTAGTATTGAATTTGCTAGTATAACTATTAAATCTGGCGTAGAAACGCATATGATTCATGTTGACGATGAGCCGCTCAAAGGTTTTTATTCAGCACATGTTGCTAAATTAATGGATAAATTGGCTGCAGAAGGCGTTCAATTCCATATGAATGAAAATACTACTGCGATTAAAGAGCAAGGTGATCGTTATACAGTAGCAACAGAATCAGGATTAGAGATTACCACTGACTATGTGCTAGACGCTACTGGACGTAGACCAAATGTACACGGTATTGGACTTGAAGAGGCTGGCGTTAATTTTACTAATCGAGGCGTACAGGTAGATGAATATTTACGTACAAATATCCCTAATATTTATGCTAGTGGTGATGTATTAGATAAAGCAATTCCTAAATTAACACCTACTGCAACATTTGAATCTAACTATATCGCTGCACATATTTTAGGTATGAATGACAATCCTATTAGTTATCCCGCAATACCTTCAGTCTTATATACACTACCAAGATTGAGTAATATTGGGGTTTCTATAGATGAAGCGAACAATAGCAATGATTATAAAGTGAAAGATATTCCTTTTGGTAAACAAATGGTGTTTGAATATAAAAATGAAACTGAAGCTGAAATGACAATTGTATTAAATAATGATAAACAATTAGTGGGAGCTGCTATATATGCTGATGATGCACCAGATTTAGTTAATTTATTAACTTTCATTGTAAACCAAAAATTAACGGCTCAAGATTTAAATCAAATGATTTTTGCTTTTCCTGGATCATCAAGTGGCGTTATAGATCAATTAAAATTAGCAATGTTATAAAAGGAGTGCTATAAA
The DNA here is from genome assembly GCF_016890655.1 of Staphylococcus sp. GDY8P72P. NCBI lineage: Bacteria > Bacillati > Bacillota > Bacilli > Caryophanales > Staphylococcaceae > Staphylococcus > Staphylococcus sp. GDY8P72P. Next base: position 47,193 of record NZ_JAFEQJ010000015.1, read on the forward strand.
ATAACTAGTAATATTTATGATATACAAGTTGTTAACAAAGATGGTAGTAGGTATTAAGTATTATTTAAATGACTACAAAGGTAAAGTTATTATATTAGTTAATACTGCCACAAAATGTGGCTTAAGTGGTCAATTTGAAGAATTAGAAGAATATTACCAAAAATATAAAGAGCAAGGGCTAATTATACTTGGATTTCCTTGTAATCAATTTTCTAAACAAAAACCTGGTACTGATGACCAAATAGCTGAAATATGGAAAGAAAATCAAATGGAATTTCACAAAATTTATTATTGCTAAAGATGGTAATGTAGTAAAAAAACTTGCTCCCAAAGACAGTCCTAAAAAAGTAGAAACTGTATTTCAGAATTTATTATAACTAAGCATTATTAATTGAAATGACACAATAATATAGTGTTTAATATCTAATTATGTTACTAGTAAACATATCCACAATCCTACTGAATAGAACGAAAAAAGCACAATACAAAGCTAAAGTTGATAAAAATGTACTGAAGCTATTACAATCAATAAAATAATAGAAATTTCATTATCTGATTCTATTATTGATTTACTCCATTAATTTGTTTTAAAAGATTTTAATCCTGTGATGTAAATTAACTTTATTGATCATAATCACTCCTATTTTTAAATATATTGGATTCACATAACCTAAACAGATAAAACTACTTTGCATTCCTACCAATTATAGTGTTATAATGCAATCAACAAAGATTATCAGGCATGTATGCACCAAACCCCCTTACTATGGCCGTAGTAAGGGGGTTTTTTGGTGTGACTAGTCGCCTATTCGTCATTACGCTTGCGTAGGGTTCTGTTGCAAAGTTGAATGTATAGTATAATTTTAACAAAAAGGAGTCTTCTGTATGAACTATTTCAGATATAAACAATTTAACAAGGATGTTATCACTGTAGCCGTTGGCTACTATCTAAGATATGCATTGAGTTATCGT
>NZ_JAFEQJ010000016.1:0-611 GCF_016890655.1 Staphylococcus sp. GDY8P72P
CGTGAGAATGTTACAGTCTATCCCGGCATTGCCAGTCTGGGATATTAAAAAGAGGTTTCTGTTGCAAAGTTGAATTTATAGTATAATTTTAACAAAAAGGAGTCTTCTGTATGAACTATTTCAGATATAAACAATTTAACAAGGATGTTATCACTGTAGCCGTTGGCTACTATCTAAGATATGCATTGAGTTATCGTGATATATCTGAAATATTAAGGGAACGTGGTGTAAACGTTCATCATTCAACGGTCTACCGTTGGGTTCAAGAATATGCCCCAATTTTATATCAAATTTGGAAGAAAAAGCATAAAAAAGCTTATTACAAATGGCGTATTGATGAGACGTACATCAAAATAAAAGGAAAATGGAGTTATTTATATCGTGCCATTGATGCAGAGGGACATACATTAGATATTTGGTTGCGTAAGCAACGAGATAATCATTCAGCATATGCGTTTATCAAACGTCTCATTAAACAATTTGGTAAACCTCAAAAGGTAATTACAGATCAGGCACCTTCAACGAAGGTAGCAATGGCTAAAGTAATTAAAGCTTTTAAACTTAAACCTGACTGCCATTGTACATCGAAATATCTGAATAACCTCATAGAG
>NZ_JAFEQJ010000017.1:0-37493 GCF_016890655.1 Staphylococcus sp. GDY8P72P
ATAATTTTGTAACTCTAAAATATAAAGGGAGTGGGACAGAAATAAGATTTTGAAAAAATGATTTCGTCGTCCCACTCCGGCAAGGATGACTAGCGTTGAAACAAGCTTGCTTTGAAGCGCATTTTCAATGCAGTCAGCTACTGCCAAAATGAAAAGAGGTTGGAACAAATTAATATTGTCCCAACCTCTTTATTAATTTATTGTAATTCAGCGACACGTAATCTATTATTTGCACGTTCTAACGCGCGTTTTGCTCTATAGATATCACTGTTGTCGTCTTCATTAGCCAAGTGCGATTCTGCTTTTGATTTCGCTAATTGTGCTCTAGCGACATCTATTTCATTCGCACGTTCTGCAGTTTGTACAATAACTGATAATTTATGTTGTCTAACCTCAACAAAGCCTTCACTCACTGCAATATATTCTGAACCACTATCAAAATTCACTTTGACATAGCCGATTTTTAATGCTGCAACTGTAGGAATATGTCCCCACATGACACCTATTTCGCCAGCTGTAGTTTGTAATACAGCAAGTTCAATGTCTTCACGTTCGTATACAGCACCATTAGGAGTGACAATATTTAGGGTTAATGTGTTCATTATCCTTACCTCCTAATTTTAAACTTCAACACCCATATCTTTTGCTTTTGCTAATACGTCGTCCATACTACCAACAAGACGGAAAGCATCTTCAGGAATGTGATCATACTTACCTTCTAAGATATCTTTGAAGTCTTCAACAGTTCGTTTAACTGGAACATAAGAACCTTTTTGTCCTGTGAATTGTTCAGCAACGTGGAAGTTTTGTGATAAGAAGAATTGAATTCTACGTGCACGTTCAACTGTACTTTTATCTTCTTCGGATAATTCATCCATACCTAAAATTGCAATAATGTCTTGTAATTCACGGTATTTTTGAAGTGTTGATTGTACTTGTCGTGCTACATCATAATGCTCTTGTCCAACAACTGATGGTTCAAGCGCTCTTGATGTAGAAGCAAGTGGGTCAACCGCTGGATAAATACCCATTTCTGTTAATTTACGTTCTAAGTTTGTTGTAGAGTCTAAATGAGCAAATACGTTTGCTGGAGCTGGATCGGTATAGTCATCGGCAGGTACGAATACTGCTTGGATAGAAGTTACCGAACCTTTCGTAGTTGATGTAATACGTTCTTGTAATTGACCCATTTCTGTACTTAATGTTGGTTGATAACCTACGGCTGAAGGCATACGACCTAATAAAGCTGATACTTCAGAACCAGCTTGTGTAAATCTGAAGATATTATCGATGAATAATAATACATCTTTACCTTCTTCATCACGGAAGTACTCTGCCATAGTTAAGCCTGAAAGTGCTACACGCATACGTGCACCAGGTGGCTCGTTCATTTGACCGAATACCATCGCTGTCTTTTTAATAACGCCACTATCACTCATCTCGAAGTATAAATCGTTACCTTCACGTGTACGTTCACCTACACCTGCGAATACTGAAATACCACCATGCTCTTGAGCGATGTTATTAATTAATTCTTGAATAAGTACAGTTTTACCTACACCTGCACCACCAAATAATCCGATTTTACCACCTTTAATATACGGTGCTAATAAATCTACAACTTTAATACCTGTTTCTAATATTTCTACTTTCGTAGATAATTGATCGAATGCAGGTGATTCTCTATGAATTGGGTCACGACGTACTGAATCATCAATTTTTTCATCCAAATCGATTGTGTCACCTAATACATTAAACACTCTTCCAAGTGTCGCATCACCAACAGGTACACTAATACTATTGCCAGTATCTTTTACTTCAGTGCCACGTTTAACACCTTCTGTACCATCCATTGCAATTGTACGGACCACATCGTCGCCTAATTGAAGCGCTACTTCTAACGTCAAACTTGTTGTTTCATTGTCTTTTTCTACATCTAGAACTAAGGCATTGTTAATTGCTGGCACTTCATTATGTTCAAAACGAACATCAATGACTGGACCCATAATTTGCGTTACACGGCCTACTCCCATGTTAATTTTCCTCCTTTATTATTCTATTCAAGTGCAGTTGAGCCACCAACAATTTCAGTAATTTGTTGTGTGATAGCTGCTTGACGAGCTCTATTATATTCGAGTGATAAATCATCGATAAGTTCTGTTGCATTATCTGTTGCGTTTTTCATTGCAGTCATTCGTGCTGCATGTTCACTTGCTTTAGCATCAAGTATTGTGCCATAAATCAAGCTTTCCACATACTGTGGTAAAATAACGCTCAATATAGATTCTTTGTCTGGTTCAAATTCATATGATGACATTTGACCATGTCCTAGACTGGAATCTTCTGGAGATAATGGTAAGACAGTTTTCTTAGATGGTTTGTTTTCTAATACAGTGACAAAATGACTAAAGTAAATGTTTAATTCGTCGATTTCTTCATCTCCATATAAATCAATAGCCTTTTTAGCTATCGCTTGAACAGATTTAAAGGATGGTTGGTCAGCAATATCAACGATTGAACCTTTTACTTCATAGCCTCTGTTTTTGAGAAAATCAACACCCGTTTGACCTAGTACTAAAATTTCATATTCATCTGCTCGTTCATGTTTACTTTTTATATCATTCAACAAGTTTTTTAATACACCAGCATTATATGCACCAGCTAAACCTTGATCACTTGTAATAACTAAATAGCCACTCTTTTTAACTTCACGTTGTTGTAACATTGGATGACTAGAGTTTTTATTAGCTCCAGCAACTGCAGTAATCGCATCTTGCATTTTTTCCATATACGGAGCAAATTGTTTTGTATTACTTTCAGCACGACGTAGTTTTGAACTTGAAACCATGTTCATTGCTTTAGTAATTTGTTTCATTTTTTCCGTAGATTTTATACGTGTATCAATCTCTTTAAGAGATGCCATTATCTCACCACCTTTTGTAGCTTATATTAATTATTGTGATTGACTAAAGCTCTTTTTAAATTCATTAATCGCAGCTTCAAATTTTTCGTTTTCTGGTAATCCACCTGAATTTCTAATCTCATCAAGTAATGATGAAGCATTTGATTTTGCCCATTGATTAAATTCAGTTTCAAAACGAGTAATATCTGCTACTGGGATATCGTCTAAATAACCTTTAGTTAATGCAAAAATAATTAATACTTGGTTTTCAACAGGTAGTGGGTTGTTTTTATCTTGTTTCAACACTTCTACTGTACGTTTACCACGTTCTAATTTTTGTGCAGTAAATTCATCTAAATCTGAACCGAATTGTGCAAATGATTCTAATTCACGATAAGAAGCTAAGTCGAGTCTTAACGTACCTGCAACTTTTTTCATTGCTTTAATTTGTGCTGATCCACCTACACGAGATACAGATTGTCCAGCATTGATTGCTGGTCTAACTCCTGAGAAGAATAAATCAGATTGTAAGAAAATTTGACCATCTGTAATTGAAATAACGTTTGTTGGAACATACGCAGAAATGTCGCCAGCTTGTGTTTCAATGATAGGTAATGCAGTAATAGAACCGCCACCTAAGTCATCGTTTAATTTTGCTGCTCTTTCGAGTAATCTACTATGTAAGTAGAAGACATCACCTGGGTATGCTTCACGGCCTGGTGGTCTACGTAATAATAATGATAATTCACGATAAGCTGCTGCTTGTTTTGTTAAATCATCATAAACAATTAATACGTCTTTACCATCAAACATAAATTCTTCGCCGATTGTCACTCCTGCATAAGGTGCAATATATAACATTGGCGCTGGGTCTGCAGCTGATGCTGAAACAATGATAGTATAGTCTAATGCGCCTTCTTGACGTAATTTCTCAACATTCGCACGTACTGTTGAATCTTTTTGACCAATTGCTACGTAAATACAAATAGTATTCTCGCTCTTTTGGTTTAAAATAGTGTCAATTGCTAATGTTGTTTTACCTGTTTGACGGTCACCAATAATTAATTCACGTTGTCCTTTACCAATAGGTACTAAGGCATCAATCGCTTTAATACCAGTTTGTAAAGGTTGATCAACTGATTTACGATCCATTACACCAGTAGCTTTTTTCTCCACTGGTCTTGTTTTAGAGGTATTAATTGGGCCTTGTCCATCAATTGGTTGACCTAATGGGTTAACTACTCTACCAACCATTTCTTCACCAACAGGAACTTCCATAACACGACCTGTACGTTTTACTTCGTCCCCTTCTTTGATATCTTGATATGGTCCCAAAATAACAACACCGACGTTAGATTCTTCTAAGTTTTGTGCTAAACCTAGTACACCACTTTTGAATTCTATTAATTCTCCAGCCATAACATCGTTTAGTCCGTGAATTAATGCAATACCGTCACCAATTTGAAGTACAGTTCCAACATCCGTAACAGACATTTCTGACTCATAGTTTTCAATTTGTGAGCGCAATAATGCACTAATTTCTTCAGCTTTAATGGCCATCTATGTCACTCCTTTAATATTTATTAGTTCACTCTTTTGAAATGTTTTTCTAATTGTGCAAGATCATTTTGTATACTTGCGTCCATTACTTTTGTACCTACATTAATTCTAATTCCACCAATTAAAGCAGGATTAATTTCATTTGAAAGAATGACTTTAGATAATTGTGTTTTATTTGTGATTATTGTTTCGATTTCTGATAACTCTTGTTCTGACAATTCATATACAGATTCAACTACTGCATAATCACGGTTGTAAAATTCGTTGTATTGTTGAGTAAATGCATTATAAATTTTATCGATTAGCCCTAAATGACGATTAGATGCAAGAATCATCAGCATATTTTGTATGTATTGATTAGAATTACCAAATACAATACCTACGATTCTACGACGATGATGACCATCTATTTGAGGATCCTGATCCATTGCTACTAAATTAGGAATCTCAGATTGTACAGCCTCATGGATTATTGAAAACTCGTCATAAACACTATCTAGTATTTCTGCATCTTTAGAAGCGTCAAATAATGCTTTAGCATACTTGTTAGCTACAATAGCCATTATTTATCCCCTGCCTCTTTAAGGTACTTAGCAACTAGTTCTTTTTGATCTTGGTCACTAATTTCTTTTTGTAATACTTTAGATGCAATTAGTACCGACAAGTCAGACACTTGATTATTAATATCCGCAATTGCACGTTCTTTTTGGCTGTTGATTTCATTTTGTGCTGTTTCAATCATGCCATTTGCGCGTACATTAGCTTCATTGATAATTTCTTCATGTTGTTGACGTGCTTGTACTTTTGCGTCTTCTAGTATTTTGTGAACCTCGTCCTGTGTTTCTTTTAAAGTTTGTTTATTTTGTTCTTCTAATTTTTGTGCATTTAATTTAGCTTGTTCAGCATCATCAATGTCTTTATTTATATCACGTTCACGTTTGTCCATAACTTCTTTTAAAGGACCCCATGCAAACTTTTTCAATAATGCTAATAAAACAAGAAAAGTAATTAAGGTAACAATGATCGTACCCCACTGAACACCACTAGCTTGGCTTGCACCTAATACTAATGTATTTGTCATCGCATTCACTAGCTCATACACTCCTTTCTTTCATTGTAACTATTTGCTGTTAGATAAAAACGAATGGCGAAAGTCAAAAAACGACTTCGCCTTTTTTAAAGTGTAATTACATGAACATTACGATGAATGAAATTACAAGACCAAGGATTGGTAATGCCTCAACTAAACCAATACCGATGAACATAATTGACATTAATTGTCCACGTGCTTCTGGTTGACGTGCTACACCTTCTACTGTTCTAGATACGATAAGACCGTTACCGATACCTGCACCTAATGCTGATAAACCAATTGCGATTGCTGCTGCGATTAAATTCATTAATAAATCCTCCTAAAAATTGTTTTATAATTTTATTTTTAATGGCTATCTTGTACTTTGTGTGACATATAAACCATTGATAGCATAATGAAAATATAGGCCTGAATTGAACCTATGAAAATCGAGAATGCTTGCCAAACAACTAAACCTGGTAAACCTATAATCCAACCCCATAACAAGTTATTAACTACTAATCCTGATAAAAGAGTAAGTAATAATTCACCAGCATAAATATTACCGTAAAGACGAAGACCTAACGTTAAAGTTGAAGTGAACTCCTCGAATAAATTGATTGGTAATAAGAAAATAGGTTTTGTGTAATTACCAAAGTAACTCTTTGTGCCACGCATTTTAATACCATAATAATGCGTCAACAGAATTATTAGCGTTGACAGTGTTAATGTAACAGTGGCATCTGCTGTTGGTGATTTCCACCACAACGTATGTCCTGACACAATAGAGAATGGTAAGCCAAGCATATTACTCACAAAGATAAACAAGATCAAAGTAACTGCAAGGAAGTGGAATTGACCACCTTTTGACCATGCCATATTGCTTTCAATAATACCTCGAACAAAGTCAAAAACCCATTCTATGAAGTTTTGCTTGCCGGTTGGACGTTTTTGAAGATTACGTGTACATATAATAGCTAGTACAAATACAATAATCGCTGTAATAATTAACATCATAATTGATGATAAATTAAACACGAGGTCTAAACCAAATACATTCCAACTGACAAGAGGGTTGTCGTGTTGCATACAATTTCACCTCTCTTTTACTAGTTTTTTTTCTTATGAATAAACGGTTTAATTGTGACCACAACATAAGAAATCATTAAACCTAAAATCACACCAAAGATATTGATATTGTCTTGAAAAAAGACCCATAATGTACAAGCTAGAATCGCTACCAAATATCTCCAAATATTGCCCGTAGAAATATGTATCGTGTCACTCCTCTTAGCTTTCGCTAAGTAATATTCGAAAGTAATCGTATTGAGTAACGAACCAACTGTACCTATGATCAGTCCCAATATAAAAGGTGATAGTGTGAAAAAAAACACAATAATCAATACAATTAATAAGTATAGATAGTATTGTATATATTGATTGAAAATGATGAAGAAACGTTTCAATTTTGTGCCTCATTTCGTTTATTTCATTCGATTATGAAAACCGTTCCACTCATACAAATTTAATAATAATATAGCCTGTAAGTCGTGTCAATTCTATTAAAATTGTTAAATAAGTTTTTTTGCAGTCGACATAAAATTGTCACATTTAAACAAAAGAATTTGGCTTTTCATCAATTATGCCAAAATAATGTTTAATATGCTCACATATCCTACTAGAAGCCTGGCCATCACCATACGGATTATTAGCCTCACTCATTGCTTCATAGCTTTGTTGATTGTCCAACAGTTCTTTAGTCGCTTGTTCTATTGTTGCTGTTGAGGTACCTACAATTTTTAATGTCCCAGCGGCTACGCCTTCAGGTCGTTCTGTTGCATCTCTTAGTACTAAGACTGGTTTTCCGAGTGAAGGTGCTTCTTCCTGTATGCCACCAGAATCGGTTAGGATAATATACGACTGATTTGCAAAATTGTGAAAATCAGTTACACCTAAAGGTTCTATTAATTCTATTCTGTCATGCCCTGACAAATACTGATTTGCAATTGCTCTTACCTTTGGATTTTTATGCATTGGATAGACAACCACTACATCGCTATACGTTTCTACAATATTACGTACAGCTTGAAAAATACGTTCCATAGGTTCGCCAATATTCTCTCTACGATGAGCAGTTAATAAAACAATACGTTTACCGGGATGGCGTTTGAGAATTGCTGAATCATAGTGTGTTTTTATTGTAGTTTTCATAGCATCAATCGCTGTATTTCCAGTTACTACAATACTCTCCTCTGATTTGTTTTCATCTAGCAAATTTTGGGCAGCATTAAATGTAGGGGCAAAATTTAAATCTGCCATTACCCCTACCATTTGTCTATTCATTTCTTCAGGAAACGGAGCATATTTATCCCATGTTCTCAATCCTGCCTCAACATGACCAATAGGAACTTGATTGTAAAATGCAGCTAAACTACCAGCAAACGTGGTCATAGTATCACCATGTACCAAAATCATATCCGGTTGTTCTTCTTGAATAACACTTTCGAGCTTCATTAACACTTTCGACGTAATTTGTGATAATGTTTGACCTTGCGTCATTATATCTAAATCATAGTCTGGTTGAATGTTAAAAGTATCTAAAACACCATCTAACATTTCTCGGTGTTGTGCTGAAACTACGACTACTGGCTCCAAAGCATTACTTTCTTGTAATGCTTTGACCAGAGGTGCCATTTTCACTGCTTCTGGACGAGTGCCAAAAACAGTCATAATTTTCTTCATTTTACTCCACTCCTGGATGTCACTATTTTGTACCAAACAAACGATCACCAGCATCACCTAAACCAGGTGTTACATATGCATGTTCGTCTAATCTATCATCTAATGCAGCAATGTAGATATCTACATCTTCATGCGCTTCTTTCATCTTTTCTACACCTTCAGGTGCAGCAACTAAACACATAAAACGAATATGTTTCGCCCCGCGTTTTTTCAATGAATTAATTGCTTCTATAGCAGAAGAACCTGTTGCTAACATAGGATCAACTACAACAATTTCACGCTCTTCAATATCTTGTGGTAATTTAGCAAAGTATTCTATTGCCTCTAAAGTCTTTGGATCTCTATATAATCCAATATGACCTATTCTAGCCGCTGGCACGAGGTTAAGAATACCTTGTGTCATGCCTAAGCCAGCTCTTAAAATTGGAACAAACGCTAATTTTTTACCTGTTAAACGTTTTGCTACCATTTTTGTCACTGGTGTTTCGATTTCAACGTCCTGTAAATCTAAATCTCTTGTTACTTCATACGCCATTAACATACCGACTTCGTCAACTAATTCTCTGAATTCTTTTGTGCCAGTATTTACGTCACGAATATAACTTAATTTGTGTTGAATTAATGGATGGTCAAAAACATGAACCTTGCCCATTTCATTTCCCTCCTAATATTAATTGTATAAAGGATGATTTGTAGTTAATGCCTTCACTCTAGATTTACCTTCTTCTAAAGTTTTTTCATCTTCTGGATTCTTAAGCACTAAACTAATAATTTTTCCAACTTCTTCGAATGCTTTTTTATCAAAACCTCTAGTAGTTGCTGCAGGCGTTCCTAATCTAATACCACTTGTAACAAATGGTTTTTCTTGATCGAATGGTATTGTGTTCTTGTTACATGTAATACCAATCGCATCTAATGTTTCTTCAGCAATTTTACCTGTGATACCAACTGATGATTTAACATCAACTGCTACAAGATGATTATCAGTACCTCCTGAAACAACTCTGAAACCTTCGTTTGTCAATGTTGATGCTAAAGTTTGAGCATTTTTGATGACTTGCTCTTGGTATGTTTTAAATTCGTCTTGTAATGCTTCACCAAAAGCAATCGCTTTACCGGCAATAACATGTTCTAATGGACCACCTTGAATACCAGGGAAGATTTTTTTATCAATTTCTTTTTTATATTCTTCCTTACATAAAATCATACCACCACGAGGCCCACGTAATGTTTTGTGCGTAGTAGTAGTAACAAAATCTGCATACTCAACAGGGTTTTGATGTAAACCAACTGCTACTAGTCCTGCGATATGTGCCATATCTACCATTAATTTAGCCCCTACTTCGTCTGCGATTTCTTTAAATCGTTTGAAGTCAATTTCTCGTGGATAAGCTGAAGCTCCTGCTACGATTAATTTAGGTTTGTGTTGCTTAGCGATGCTTAAAACTTCATCGTAATCGATTTTTTCAGTATCTTTGTCAACGCCATAGTCTACAAAGTTATAAAATTGGCCACTAAAGTTAACTGGTGCGCCATGAGTTAAATGACCACCGTGGCTTAAGTTCATTCCTAATACAGTGTCACCATGTTCAAGTGCAACTAAGTAAACTGCCATATTTGCTTGAGAGCCTGAATGTGGTTGAACATTAACATGTTCTGCACCAAACAATTGTTTAGCTCTTTCTATTGCTAAGCTTTCAGAGACATCAACGAATTCACAACCACCATAATATCTGCGGTTAGGATAGCCTTCAGCATATTTATTTGTTAATACTGATCCTTGTGCTTCCATTACTGCTTCTGACACGAAGTTTTCTGAAGCTATAAGCTCGATGTTGTTGTTTTGACGGTTAAATTCATTTTGAATCACTTCATAAATTTCTTTATCTTGCTTTTGAATAAATGACATTGGTAAATTCCCTCGCTTCTGTATTAGTTATATTTCGCTCGTTCGCCACCAATTTTCTTAGGTCTAGATGATGCAATCGTTACATTCGCTTCACCAATTCGTTTTACACTAGTACGTTCAGGGATAGCCACATGTTGTATATGCATACCAATTAATGTTTGACCAATATCTATTCCTTTAGGTACTGAAATAGTCTCTACAACCATTGGATCATTTAATTGACTATAAGCATAAGTAGCTAAACTACCTCCAGCGTGAACATCTGGCACTACTGTAACTTCTTCCATCGTATGTGGGTCAAAGTTGGATCGATCAATAGTTACTGCTCGATTAATATGTTCACAGCCCTGAAATACGAAAGACACGCCTGTTTCTCGTTCTATAGTCGCTAACAAATTATATATTGTTTCTGCTACTTCCATAGAACCAACGGAACCAATTCGCTCACCTATGACCTCGGATGTCGAACAACCAATCAGGCACAATTCATCTTCAACAAAAAATTCACGCGCTTTGAGTTCATTAAGCAATAACTGCAAATCTTCCTTCATTTTCCCACCCCTTTGAAAATAATTATATACAAAGTGTAAAGTTCTACCATTTACTATATAAATATATAAATTCAGCAAACTTGCTACACCTAGTTATTATAACGTATTTTTCAGATAACTTATACTAATTCTACAAATTTATTGCGTTAATATTTTAATTTTTATTTTCTCAATCAAAGTATTAAGTTCTTCAAAAACTGCGTCGTAAGCGTCTTCATCCGCACCAAACGGGTCACTAACTTCTCCTTGATAACCTGCATATTCTTTAATTGTGAATACATGATTTTGCTGACCAAACATGTAACTAATTGTATCTTTATGCGTTGTTGACATCGTTAAAATTAAATCAGCTTGCAAATCTGTTTCAGTAAACATTTGAGTATGGCTTGGTTGAGGTAATTGTTGTTTATTAATAATTGCTTGGCTGTGTGTTGAAATTGCCCCGCCATTATTTGCATATAATCCTCTTGATTCAATTGTGTAATGTGCCAATTTAGCCTTAGCTATACTTTCAGCTAATGGACTTCTACATGTGTTACCCGTACAAACGAAAATAATCTTCATAAAGTATCTCCATCTATCCATAATTGATTAGTCGCTTTTAACATTCTATTCATTATTGCTGCTGTATCGTCTTTATCTTCAAAAACATACAAATAAGCCTCGTCAATATCATCTCTTCTGTCTATAAGATGTAATATTTCGTATAGTCTGTGATTAGCTGTTTTAATATCTTGTTCATCATCACACAACTCTATATATTGTGCATTACTCGGCACATAAGATTTTAAGGTTGCTGGTACAATAAATGCTTTACGCTCCCATAATTTATCGTAATTTGGTTGGTGTCGAAAATTTCTTAACAGATAAATAGGTGTTTGCGGTGCATAATGTTTATATTTCATACCTGGAGCAATAGGTCTCTCGCTATCAAAATTTGTTGTTGCAGCAATACTATTTGGAATAACCGCTTCAATCATTTTTTGTGTAATGGAACCTGGTCGTGCAATTTTAAAAGGAAATGACGTACAATCTAATACTGTACTTTCTAAACCTTCCTCACTTTGATCGCCGTTAATAATGCCATCAATACGGCCATTTAAATCTTGATAAACATGGTCGAATTGAGTAGGTGATGGCTTGCCACTTAAATTGGCACTCGGTGCAGCAATAGGTAAATCAACCAATTGTAATATTTGACGACCAATTCGATGACTTGGCATTCTTACTGCAATACTATTTAACCCACCTGACACTTTCGAACATAAATAACCTGATTTCAACGGCAAAATAAATGAAATTGGACCAGGCCAAAAATGTTTCATCAGTAAATAAACTTCACCAGTTATACCTGTCGTAAAATCAGTAAGTTGCTCAAGACTGTGAATATGTACAATTAACGGATTATCTGATGGTCTACCTTTGGCTTGATATATTTTTTTAACCGCATTATCATCCAAAGCGTTTGCCCCGAGACCATACACTGTTTCAGTAGGCAAAGCTATTAACCCGCCTTGATGATAAATTTGTTTAATATCATCTATCTCTGGAAATGTTGTTATATCATCAATATAACTTCTGACATCCCATATTTTTGTATTCACGTAAAATCACATCCTTTTTATTATATTTTAAAATATAATAAAAAGTTATGCAGTTATGTGACATACACATAAAATACATAACTTCTTACCATCTAAATGAAACTATTCGATTATTGTTATTAATATCTTTCAAAACTGCTACTTTAATATGTGGATACAGTTCATTGATTATCTCACATAATTTATCACCTTGGTTGTGTCCTATTTCAAAAACAACAGGTGCACCTTCACATAAAACTGCTGGTAAATTTCGTAATATTGCTTTGTAGATAGCTAAACCGTTATCCTCAGCAAATAATGCGCGATGTGGTTCGTAGTCTAATACCGTATCACTCATCAGTGTTGCTTCATTATTTTCAATATAGGGCGGATTTGAAATCAAACCGTTTAACTTAATCCCTTGCTCAATTAAAGGATTTAATGTATCACCTAACAAAAACTGAATATCTACTTCATGTTGTCTTGCATTTTGCCGAGCAATCTCTAACGTCTCAGATGCAATGTCGGTAGCATAAACATTTAAGGTAGGCATTAACTTTTTTAACATAATCGGTATATTACCACTACCCGTACCAATATCTACAATGGTATCACCAGCATGTAACATGTTTAAAAAATGCAACATAACCTCTTCTGTTTCTGGCCTAGGAATCAGACAATTTTCATTGACAGTAAATCGTTCACCATAAAATGTTTGAAAACCAACAATATATTGTACCGGTTCCCCTTGATATAAACGACTTAAAGCATTATCTAATTTTTCCTTGTCTGTTGCGGTTAATTGCTCACTAGAATGAAGTACCATGTCTAAACGTGACCAATTCATTAAATCCATTATTAACCAATCTACCCTTGAAGTTTCGTAGCCTAATGTTGAACAGTGCGCCTTAGCATGCTCAATATATGTCTTAAAGTTCACCATCGTTAAGTTCTTTCAATTTTTCAGTTTGTTCTGAAAGTGTTAACGCATCAATAATTTCATCAATTTTACCTTCCATAATTTGATCTAACTTTTGTATGGTTAAACCAATTCTATGATCCGTCACACGATTTTGAGGATAGTTATACGTTCTAATACGTTCAGAACGATCACCAGTACCAACAGCTGATTTTCTTTCCGAAGCATATTTAGCTTGTTCTTCTTGTACCTTCATGTCATAAACACGCGCTTTTAACACTTTCATTGCTTTTTCACGGTTTTTAATTTGAGATTTTTCATCTTGCGACGTTACTACTGTACCTGTAGGTAAGTGAGTAATTCTTACTGCTGAATCTGTTGTATTTACGTGTTGACCACCTGCACCACTAGAACGATATGTGTCAATTTTAATATCTTCATTACGTATTTCTATTTCAACGTCTTCTGCTTCAGGTAATACAGCTACTGTAGCTGTAGACGTATGTATACGTCCTCCTGATTCTGTTTCAGGCACACGCTGAACACGGTGTGCACCATTTTCATATTTTAATTTAGAATATGCACCTTGCCCTTGAATCATAAAGCTAACTTCTTTATAACCACCGTGGTCACTAGCATTCATCTCTACTATATCCGTTTTATAACCGAGTGTTTCACTATAACGTGAATACATTCTTAATAAATCACCAGCAAAAATCGCTGCTTCATCTCCACCAGCTGCTGCTCGAATTTCCACGATAACGTTTTTATCATCATTCGGATCTTTAGGAATAAGTAGGAATTTCAACTCTTCTTCTAATTCAGGCACACGTGCTTTATTATTGTGCAATTCTTCTTTCAGCATCTCAATTTCATCTTTATCTTTTGTATCTTGCAACATTAGTTCCAACTCAGAAAGATCTTCATTGACTTGCTTATATTCTCTATAAACATCTACAGTTTTTTGTAAATCCGCCTGTTCTTTAGAATAGGCTCTTAATTTATTCGAATCATTTACTACTTCTGGATCACTTAGTAACTCATTTAACTGTTCATATCTTTCTTCAACAATATCTAATTGATCAAACACTACATTTCCTCCTTTTTCTCATCACTTGGTGCGATAATGTGATGTGCTCGACATCTAGGTTCGTAACTTTCATTTGCGCCAACTAAAATTATTGGATCATCTATCTTCGCAGGTTTACCATCAATCAAACGTTGTGTTCTGCTAGATGATGCGCCGCACACTGCGCACACGGCCTGTAATTTAGTTACTACTTCGCTCACTGCCAATAATTCTGGTATTGGCTTGAACGGTTTCCCTCTAAAATCCATATCTAATCCAGCTGTGATTACTCTATGTCCTCTTGCAGCAAGTTGTTCTGCAATATTCACAACTTCGTCCTCGAAAAACTGAACTTCATCTATACCAATAACATCAACTTCAGATAAGTCGTGTCTTAAAATTTCAGAAGCTGTAGTAATGTTAATTGCCTCTATGGCATTACCATTATGAGAAACAATTTTATCTTTATGGTATCTGTCATCAATTGCAGGTTTAAATACCACAACCTTTTGTTTAGCATAAACACCTCTACGCAGTCGACGAATCAACTCTTCAGACTTGCCACTAAACATACTTCCAGTAATACATTCAATCCACCCGGAATGATAAGTTTCATACATTATGAGCTCCACCTTTTTCAAAACATAATCGGTTTATTATATCATATTTAGCGTGCAGAAATCTTTAAAAATTGATAACTGTTTTTAATCAAATTTATAATAAAAAGCAAATCATACACTTTAATAATTATCATTATAAAACAAAAAACATCCTCATATAAATATGAGGATGCGTTATAACAACTACTATTAGCTGTTGCTTGATTTGTAACCGAATTTCTTGTTGAAACGTTCCACACGTCCATCCGCAGCAGCGAATTTTTGACGTCCTGTGTAGAATGGATGTGAATCAGAAGATACATCTAAACGAATAACTGGATATTCGTTACCGTCTTCCCATTCCATAGTTTCTGATGATGTTTTTGTTGAACCACTTAAGAATTTAAAATCTGTAGTAGTATCTAAAAAGATAACTTTGTGGTATTCAGGATGAATATTTTGTCTCATTTTTTTCAGCTCCTTTGCCCTGAACCATCTGGAACAGAGTTATTTGTGAGTTTTTTACCCAATACTAAACAATTATAATTGCTATTATTGAAAAACACAACCCTTTATCTAAAGTTTCATAAAAGTTGTATCGATAACCATATATAGCATGTGCTTAATCAAACAATTAAATGATAGGTTTACCTGTCTTTGTGCTTTCTTCTGCTGCTTTTTGTAGTTGTAAGAAAAAGGTATGGTTATCATCAGTGCGTTTTAATTTACGAATAAAACGTTCTGTAAAATCAAGGGAATCAGTAAACATATTTCTCAATTGCCATAATGATTCTAATTCTTTTGGTGAAATTAACAATTCTTCTTTTCTTGTAGAACTACGACCAATGTCAATTGCTGGGAAGACTCTTCGTTCAGCTAATTTACGATCTAAATGTAATTCCATATTACCAGTACCTTTAAACTCTTCGTATATCATATCGTCCATACGAGAACCTGTATCAACGAGTGCGGTAGCAAGTATTGTTAAACTACCACCCGCTTCAATATTACGTGCTGCACCAAAGAAAGCTTTCGGTTTGTGAAGTGAAGCTGGATCTAAACCACCTGACAAAGTACGGCCACTAGGTGGAATAACTAAGTTGTACGCACGCGCTAAACGTGTAATGGAATCCATTAAAATAATGACATCTTTACCAATTTCAACTAAACGTTTGGCACGCTCTAATAGAAGTTCTGCTACTTTCACATGGTGTTGAGGCGGTTCATCAAAAGTTGAATGTACAACTTCTGCTGACTCAACAGAACGTTCAATATCAGTAACTTCTTCCGGACGTTCTCCAACTAACAAAATAAACAATTCTGCATCAGGTTTATTCGTTGCTATAGCATTGGCTATTTCTTTTAATAGTGAAGTTTTACCGGCTTTTGGTGGCGCAACAATAAGTCCACGTTGGCCTAAACCAATTGGAGTTATTAAATCCATTACTCTAGTTGAATAACGATTTTTAGTAGTTTCTAATAAAATACGTTCCTCTGGATAAAGTGGTGTGAGAGCTTGGAAATGAGGTCTTTTTTTAACTTCTTCAGCGTTTTCATCATTAACAAAGTCAACTTGTAACAAACCATAATATTTTTCATTGTCTTTTGGTTTTCTTACTTTTCCAGTAACCTTGTCTCCACGTTTAATTTCAAAACGTCGAATTTGACTGGCTGAAATATATACATCTTTTTCGCCTTTTGAATAGTTAACAGTTCTCAAGAAGCCATAACCATCTTGTTGAATATCATCAAGGATACCTTCCATATAGTAATTTCCATCTTTTTCCATTTGTGCTTCCATAATAGCTAACACAAGTTCTTTTTTATTTAATTTACTATAGTTGGTAAGCTTTAATGTTTTTGCTTTTTGAGTGAGTTCTTTAGTAGTGTAATTCTTATATAGTTCGTGGAATGATTCGTACTGTGGAGATGTACGTGCTTTTTCAGGCATTATCTTGCACCCATTTCATAAAAAAGTTTATTTAAATAGCCTATTTTTGTCGCTATTCATTGTATAACTATAGCAAATTTTCTTTTTAATTACAAAATCTATTTCAGTAATTAAAAATATGCAAAAAAAGAGCGAGTAAGAAATCAAAGTGCATATTTGATTCCTTAGCATCGCTCTCTAGTAACTTAAAACTTGATCATATATAGTCAAATCAATAAACAATATAAGCCATAGTTAATCATTAAAGTTTTATTTTATAGTGATATTTTAGCCCTCTTGATAATAGCCAGCAATAGATTTAACTTCTAAGAATTCTTCAATACCAAAGTCTCCCCATTCGCGACCAATACCTGATTGTTTATAACCACCAAATGGTAAGTCTGGTTTACGACCTGCTTCATTTATTTCAATAGTACCTGCTTCAACTGAACGTGCGACTTTACGCAAGTTATCTAAGTTTTCACCATATACATATCCAGCTAAACCGTATTTTGTATCATTTGCAATAGCTATTGCTTCATCTAAGTCATTGTATGTGATGACAGACATCACTGGACCAAAAATTTCTTCTTGTGCAATTGTCATTTGGTTATCGACATTGTTAAATATTGTTGGTCTTGCAAAATAACCTTTGTCTAATCCTTCTGGTTTTCCTGGACCACCATATAATAACTCTGCACCCTCTTCAATACCTTTATCAATATAGGATTGAACTTGATCAAATTGTTTTTTACTAATTATTGGACCTACTTGAGTTTCACTATCTGTCGGATCACCAACTTTAATGTTAGCCATCTCTTCTTTTACTGCAGTAAGAAAATCTGCTTTAATACTTTCTGGCACGAGTGTTCTAGTACCTGCCGTACAAACTTGGCCTGTATTATTAACTACTTTCATTACCGCTGCACGTGCCGCTTCTTGAATATTTACATCATCTAATATAATGTAAGGTGATTTACCACCTAATTCTAATGATACTTTTTTAAAGTCTTTAGCGGCTTTTTCCATAATTTTAGCTCCTGTTGGTCCAGAACCAGTAAAGGACATCATTCTAACACTTGGATGCTCACTTAATGGGTTACCTACACCTGAACCATCACCATTAACTAAATTGAATACGCCTTTAGGAACGCCAACTTTATCAAATATTTCTGCCAAAATTATAGCAGCAAAAGGCGTTTCTTCTGAAGGTTTTAGTACTACTGTACTACCTGCTGCAAATGCGGCAGCAAGTTTTAATGAAGTTTGGTTTGTCGGGAAGTTCCATGGTGTAATAAGGCCTGCTACACCAATCGCTTCCTTAACAACTAAATTATTGCCTCGACGTTCTTCAAACTCAAACGTATCAAGTGCATCTCGAGCTGCTACGAAATGATCTAAGCCCATTTGATAATGTACATTTTCAGCAACTTTTGTTGGAGCACCTAATTCGTCGCGAATAGCTGCTACTAAATCTTCTTTTCTATTTTCATATTCTGTTACAATTTTATCTAATAAATTTCTACGTTCTTCGATTGAGCTATTTCTGAATTGAACATATACATTTTCCGCTGCTTGCACTGCTTTATCTACGTCTGCTTTATTACCTTTAGCAATAGTACCCATTACTTCTTCGGTAGCAGGATTAATCACTTCAATATTTTCACCGCTTGCACTATCAATCCATTCACCATTGATATATTGTTTAGTGTAATTTCTCATTATAAGCTCACTCCTTAATTCATTCTACCCACATTGTAACTAACATGACTGATATTTAAACAAATATGCTCATTCTGACCTAAGCTATAGTCTCAATCGTCATTTCGTGTATACATAAATCAGTATTAACACCCCGGCAAAGATGACTAGTATTGAAAAAAGCTTGGTTTGAAGCGCATTTTCAATCCAGTCAGCTACTGCCCATAAAAAAAGACTAGGACGAATCAATATTGTCCCAGCCTCGTTCATATTATTTTATTTCTGTTGTTCTAGTTCAATGTATTCTTGTGCCCACTTTTCCATTGGCACTAAAGCTTGTGATAATGCATAACCTTTATCTGTTAATTCATATATGATGTTCATCGGGCTTGTAGAAATCACTTTCTTTTCTACTAATCCCCATTCGCTTAAATCAGTCAACTTTATACTCAGTGCTCTAGGTGTAATAGTTTTTAAGTCACGTTTCATATCGGAAAAATGCGCTGATTGTTCTGAACATCTAGATAAATAATTTATGATAAGTCCATTCCAACTTCTTCCGACAATTTTAAAAGTTTCTTCAAGATACGGACATACCTCCATCATTTTCACCTCTAATCAGCTTTCGATTTTTACTCTTGATCTCTATCAAGTATATTTATTATACCACATTTTTTATATTTCTTCAGTCCAAATATCTGCACCTAATGCAGAAAGTGTTTTCACTATATTCGTATAACCTCTATAAATATGTTTCACATTATATATTGTAGTTACACCTTCTGCTAATAATCCTGCAACTATTAAGCATGCTCCCGCTCTCAAGTCACTTGCATAAACTTCAGCACCTTTTAATTGGGATGGTTTAATAGTAGCTGTACCATCTGCAGAATGAATATTAGCACCCATTTTTTGTAATTCTTCAACGTGTCTGAAACGTGCAGGATAAATAGTTTCTGTGACGAATGATACACCTTCAGTTAAAAATAGTAGCGGGGTAATAGGTTGTTGTAAATCAGTTGCAAACCCTGGGTAAACTATAGTTTTAATATCTACACTTTTATAAGGTGTATTTCGTTTTATCGACACACTATCGTCATCCACTTGGATATCTACACCTAATTCTTTCATTTTAACAGCTAAAGGTTCTATATGCGTTGGAATAATATTATTTAATTTAATATCATCACCGCAAGCTGCTGCAATACACATATATGTACCGGCTTCAATACGATCTGGTATCACTTGATGATTTGAACCATGTAACTTTGAAACACCATTAATTTTAATTGTACTTGTACCAGCACCTTTAATATCCGCACCTAAACTTGATAAAAATGCAGCTACGTCCACGACTTCAGGTTCTTTTGCAGCATTTTCGATAATTGTTTGCCCTTCTGCTCGAACAGCAGCCAACATAATATTAATAGTTGCTCCAACACTTACAATATCTAAAAAGATATTTGCTCCTACTAATTTGTCTGCAACGAGTTTCATAGATGTGTCACTTGATTCATCAATTTCTGCACCTAGAGCTTTAAAGCCTTTTATATGTTGATCAATCGGTCTTGGTCCTAATGGGCATCCACCTGGTAATCCAATAACACATTTATTAAAACGACCCAACATTGCGCCCATCATATAATAAGACGCTCGTAATGATTCTACCTTATTGTTGGGTAAAGGAGCATTCTCTATTGATTTTGGATCAACATTTAAAGTTGAGCCTTCTAATGTAGTATTTATATTTAAATCGCCTAACAAACTTACTAACGTATTAACATCTGAAATTTCTGGTAAACCACTAATAGTCACATCATCCTCTGCAAGAATTGCAGCTGGGATAATTGCCACTGCACTATTTTTCGCGCCATGATTATTTACCGTTCCACTTAGTGTTTGACCACCTCTAATTTTTATCACTTCTTGAGCCATTCGCATGTTCTCCTTTGCCTATCAATGAAAAATTCTGATTTTACACAATATGTGCATTATAAATTAATTTGATGCCCAATGCAAAAAACATCAATTAAAAACCTTAACAATTCGATGTCACTATATTTCATATTAGTTACAATTCCCGTACATCTTTAGTTTCAACCATTTAATTATTACATTTTTTATTAATTTAATATGTTTTACAAAAAACAAATAAATATATCACTAATGCGAGTATATTATAACATAAAAAAACAACTATTATACAGATGTATAATAGTTGTTTGCTAGAAAATATACTAATTATTTAGCTTGGTTAGAAGTACCAAATTCTCTAATTTTACCTTTAACTGTTTCTTTAATTGCTTCACGAGCTGGTCCTAAGTATTTACGAGGATCATAAACTTCTTGATCTTTGTTTAATACTTCACGAACAGCTTTTGCTGAAGCAATTTGGTTTTCTGTATTTACATTGATTTTAGCCGTACCGTATGGAATAGCTTTTTGGATGTCTTTTGTTGGGATACCAGTACCACCATGTAGTACTAACGGTAAGCCTGTAGATGCTCCAATTTCTTCCATTTCTTTAAATCCTAATTTAGGTTCACCTTTATATGGTCCGTGTACAGAACCTAATGCAGGAGCTAAAGTATCGATACCAGTTCTTTCAACTAGTTCTTGACACTCTTTAGGATCAGCGTAAATCACGCCTTCAGCTACAACGTCATCTTCCTGTCCACCTACTGTACCTAATTCAGCTTCAACTGAAACGCCATTAGCATGAGCGTATTCAACGACTTTAGAAGTGATTTCTATATTTTCTTCGAATGGTGAGTGAGAAGCATCGATCATTACAGATGTGAAACCAGCATCAATCGCTTCTTTACATTTTTCGAAACTTGAACCGTGGTCTAAATGAATAGCTACAGGGATTGTAATTTCGAAATCATGTAGTAAACCTTCTACCATTTTAACTACTGTGTAGAAACCACCCATATATCGAGCAGCACCCTCAGATACTCCTAAGATTACTGGTGCATTTTCTTCTTGAGAAGCTTGTAAAATAGCTTGAGTAAATTCTAAGTTATTTAAGTTGTATTGACCAACTGCATAACCATTTTCTTTTGCGTCAATTAACATTTCTTTCATTGAAACTAAAGGCATGAAAGTTCCTCCTTGAGTGCATTAAGCACGTATTTTTACAATCTAATTATAGCAGAGTTTATTAACTTATGCATTCTTCCAATGAATTGTAAGCGTTTTTATTTAAAAAATTGTTAATTTTACTATAATTATTCCTTAAATTTACCATTTATTGCATTCCAAACATGAATTAATTACAATGAAATGGAAATCAGAACGGAGGAGAATTACATGTCTAAAATATTAAATACACAAATTACTGGTATATTTAATCGTTTAGAAGACCAATCATTAGATATCCAAATGGCTGCACAATGTTTGATACAAGCAGTTGGCGGTGAAGGCACAGTCTATGTTAAGGGTTATGATGATTTGAAATTTTATGAATCCTTTATAACTAACAGTAATGAAAAACTAAAATCTAGCGACTTATTATCCTCGATCACTATGACAGAAGCGCTTGATTCAACCGATAGAGTCTTCTTATTCGCTCCTTTTTATACAGATGAAGTAGCGCAAGATGTGCATACACTTATCAACTTAGATATTGATTTTGTTCTAATTTGTAACAAACCGAAAACTGAGGATTTTCCGGATCATTTATTCCATTTTGTTAATTTACAGACACCACGACCAATCGTCTATACTGAAGATTATGATAAAATCATCACACCTCATCCAATGGCTTTTAACTACATTTATTATGAGATTTATACGCAAATGATTGAAATGACGAGAGATTTAGAACTCAACATCAACGATTAATAAATCGCTTTATGGCTGCACTGATTTATTACATTTAGTGGTGTCCAAATCAAATTTAAGAAAAGTCCGAGACATAAATAGCTATAATAAAAAATAAACGCCAATTTCTATTAAGCAGATATAGAAATTGACGTTTTCTTTATTTTTAAATGTCTTTAATACAAAACCAAGTTCTTGTTTTACCCCTATTTATATCCTCAGTCGAGCACGCATGGGTGTTCAGTATGTGTAAGAGACTACAGGCTCGAACCATACCCCAGGCAAGTATGCACGGTCAATTTCATAAACTTTTAAATATAAGGATGACTAGCATTGAAAAAGCTTGGTTTGAAGCCCATTTTCAATACAGTCAGCTACTGCCAATATGAAAAGAGAGTAGGACGAATCAATATTGTCCCAGCCTCTTCTTATAAGTTTATTGTTGTTGATGTTTTAATGACGCTTCAATAAATGCTCTAAAGATTTGTTGAGGACGATTAGGACGAGATAAAAATTCTGGGTGGAACTGACAAGCCACAAAGAAATCATTTTCTGGTATTTCTACCATTTCGACTAATCTACCATCTGGACTTGTACCTGAAAATACCATTCCATGTTCTTCAAGTTGTGCTCTATATTCGTTATTAAATTCATAACGATGACGATGTCTTTCTTCAATATCTGTCTCATTATAAATTTGATGTGCAAGCGTACCTTCTTGAATATGACAAGGATATAAACCTAATCTCAATGTACCTCCTAGATCTTCAATATCTTTCTGTTCTGGTAATAAATCGATAATAGGATGTGGCGTATTTGGGTCTAATTCAGCAGAATGAGCCCCTTCTAAACCTAAGACATTTCTCGCAAATTCAACTGTAGCTAATTGCATACCTAGACAGATACCAAAGTAAGGAACGTTGTTTTCACGCGCATATTGAATCGCTGCAATTTTACCTTCACTTGCTCTGAAACCAAAGCCACCTGGAACTAAAATGCCATCAACTTCTCCTAAGTAATCTGCTACATTGTCAGTTGTAACTTCGCTTGAATCAATCCACTTCACATTGATATCTTTTTTGAACGGGTAACCCGCATGTTTTAATGATTCTACTACTGACAGATAAGCATCTTGTAAGCTGACATATTTACCAACTAAGCCAATTGTTATTGTCCCATCCAAACTGTTAACAGTGTCTAATAAAAACTGCCACTCATCTAATTGAGTATCATATTTTGGTGTCAATTCTAGACGATTTATAACAATATCATCCATCTCTTGTTGACTTAATTGTAACGGAATTTCATATAGTGAATCAGCATCACGACATTCAATAACACTTTCTTTTTGAATATCACAGAATAATGCAATTTTATCTTTTAAGTCTTGTGTTAACTCATACTCAGTACGAACTACAATCAAATCAGGTTGAATACCTAGTCCTCGCAGCTCTTTCACACTATGTTGTGTTGGTTTTGTTTTCATTTCTCCAGCTGCTTTAATATATGGTAATAAAGTACAATGTACATACATTACATTTTCTCTACCTAGATCACTACGAATTTGTCTGATTGCTTCAATGAATGGTAATGATTCAATATCACCAGTTGTCCCACCTATTTCGGTAATTACAACATCGGCATTCGTACTCTCTCCTGCTAATAATAAACGTTCTTTAATTTCATTAGTAATGTGAGGAATGACTTGGACAGTCCCACCAAGATAATCACCTCTACGTTCTTTTTTCAAAACGTGAGAGTAAACTTTTCCTGCCGTCACATTTGAATACTTGTTCAAATTAATATCAATAAAACGTTCATAATGCCCTAAATCCAAATCAGTCTCTGCACCATCATCTGTTACAAACACTTCACCATGTTGATATGGACTCATCGTACCTGGGTCTACGTTTAAGTATGGGTCAAATTTTTGAATTGTTACTTTCAATCCTCTGTCTTTTAGTAATCTACCTAATGAGGCTGCAGTGATTCCTTTACCTAATGAAGAAACTACGCCACCAGTTACAAAAATAAATTTTGTCATTTCATGTCCTCCTATTATTCAAACAATATTAAAAGTATTGCAATTGATAATCCTAATATTTACTACGTATAAGGGGTGATACATTGAAATAGGAAATGTCATAATCAACCATTTTACTGCATTTTTGAACTACAATAAACATTATTACTATTATTTTACATCTCAATGATTTTAAAGTTTTAACAAAATAAAAAAAGCTCCCTCTCACATAACTGTAAGGGGGAGCGTATAGTTTATACACGTCGTCCTATTTAAAGGAGCCCGAATAAAATTTTATCATTTTCACAGGAAAAGTCAATTAAATCTGACAGAATAAATTTTTATTCTTCTTCATCGTCAAATTCGTCTTGTTCTTCTTCTTCATCGTCTAGGTCTTCATCATCTTCATCAATAACAATTTCAGATTCATCTATTTCTTCGTCTACTTCTTCATCTTCAGGATCAGCTAATTCATCACTTGTATCTTCAGTAGGTACAGTTTCTTCTTCTGTTTCATCCTCGCCTAATAATTTCAAGTTTTTGTCTTCTTCATCTTCATCATCTAAAATATCAAACTTCTGAATCGTTGGTGCAATTTTCTCTTCGATGTCATCAACAGAATACCAATCACGTAAGCCCCATACATTTTCCCCAACATTCAAAAAGCGACCGTCAGTATTTAAATCTGTATAGAATTGTACAATTCTATCTTCGACTTCTTGATCTTCATAATGGCCTAATTCTTTAAACTCATCAATAATATCATATAAATTCATTGTATCTGCCTTTTCGTTTAATAACGTATAGGCCATGTCTATAAATGATTTCTCATCAACCATTTCTTTAGTATAATCTTGTATTCTCATAGCTCATAAACTTCCTTTCACAGGCTTTATCTATAAAGTTCTCTTTTTACTCAACTAATAGTAACAAAACTCAACTATAAATGACAAGTATTGATTTCGCAATCTAAACTAGTAATTGATATATTTTTCAAAAATACTAAAATCATCGCCAGATTCTACTTCAACAAAATTACTATTTAAGCATAATGTATCCAGTTCATTTCGTTCACCATATAGAGTAATAGTTATTACATTTACACCTTCAAAATATTTTCTCACAAACGTCGACAATTGTCTTAATGCACTCTGAGCGATGCCACTTGAACGTTGTGCTTGGTCTACTTCAATTGAAGTAATATTTAATCGTTCTTCATGTTGCTCTACACCTATAAAACCAACTTTTTGTCCATCTTTCAACAAATCAATCATGTGTATACCATATTTTACATCATCCTGATTCAATTTTAACATTAAAGATGAAACATATTTAGAATCTAAATCTAAATAGTAGAGTCGCTCTTTCCCTATTGGTCCTTCTTCTTTAGTAGCAGTATGCATAAATCCTGCACGTTCATATACATTCCATGCCCCTTTATTTTCTGCGTCAACTACTAAATAGAGATGATTAAATTCAGGGAACAAATATTGAACATATTGTGGTAAAAACATCATAATTTTTGTTCCATAACCATTGCCTTGATATTTTTCATTAATCGACAATGACCTAACATAAACCACTTTTTTAGGGGTATCGTACCCTTCATGTTGATAGTATTGATGTAAGACAAAAAAACCTATGACTTTATTTTGTTCATTAAGTACGATATTCGCAATTCTGTCCTCATCTTTTATCGCATCATCTAACACTGTTTTAGGTAAAGACGAATAAATTTGTTGTCTTTCACTTAATTCAAAATCATAAAGCTTTGTTCTATATTGTTCTTCAAATGGTTGAACTGTAATATTTTTAAATTGTTTTTTAATAACCATAAATAATCCCCTGCTTAATTTATTTCATGATATTTAAATACCACAAATATCAAATAGATAATCCATATATCTTAATCTTTTGCTCAATAACAGTTATATACGTAATTCAAAAACCAAATGAATGACCTACTGTATTTTCATATGTCCGCGCATTGCTTTCAAAACGTTTATTACAGCACCATAAAGTTTATTACTTGTACTTCATTTTTGTTAAATAGTAGTTAGTTCCTCTACCTCATCGAAAACTAACATAACTTCAGCATGCTCCAACGTTTCCCGAATCATACTTTGATAAAACTCTACAGTCCGGCAGACATTTTACCGTAAATAACCTTAACTACTATATTTTGTAAGCACCTTTGATTTTGATATTTTATTTTCCTTCATTTTATTATAATATAATGTATAATGTAAATTTTTTGAGGTGAGCAATAAATGAAAATCGGCATTGATGCTGGGGGAACGTTGATAAAAATTGTTATTGATGAACAAGGCAACAGAACTTATAAAACTAAATTAACTTCTGAAATTGATGATGTTATTCACTGGTTAAATAATATAGACTGTACGGATATCAGCCTTACCGGAGGACATGCAGCAACTATAAAAGATCGTTTAAAAACTTCATCGCGTATTTTTGTAGAATTTGATGCTGCTGCTCAAGGTTTAAAAATTCTGTTAAATGAACAAGGTCATTTTTTAGATGACTACATCTTTACGAATGTAGGTACAGGTACATCATTGCACTATTATAATGGTGAAAGTCAGCAACGTGTTGGTGGCATTGGCGCAGGTGGCGGCATGATTCAAGGTTTGGGCTATTTACTGACTCAAATACAAGATTATGAAACATTAACAAACACTGCACAAAATGGAAATCGTGACATCATCGATTTAAAAGTAAAGCATATTTATCAAGATAGTACGCCTCCTATACCGGGTGATTTAACAGCTGCAAATTTCGGTAACGTACTTCATA
Organism: Staphylococcus sp. GDY8P72P; assembly: GCF_016890655.1. Taxonomy (NCBI): domain Bacteria; kingdom Bacillati; phylum Bacillota; class Bacilli; order Caryophanales; family Staphylococcaceae; genus Staphylococcus; species Staphylococcus sp. GDY8P72P. Next base: position 27,200 of record NZ_JAFEQJ010000017.1, read on the forward strand.
ATTTAAATGATAACTTTACTGATGCAGATAAACTTGCTTCTGTCATGGGTGTGGTTGGTGAAGTTGTAACTACTATGGCAATTACTGTAGCTAGGGAACATAATACTGACAATGTAGTCTTTATTGGCTCATCATTTTATAATAATAACTTACTCCAAAAAGTAGTTGAGGACTATACCATTTTAAGAGGATTTAAACCTTTTTATGTTGAAAACGGTGCCTTTTCCGGTGCGCTAGGTACACTTAATTTATAACAATTCAAAAAGACGAAATTTTGTTGTCATAACAAAATTTCGTCTTTTAAGTTAAAGTTTATTTAAAATGTTATTTTATCTATAAGTTTTTGTGCTGACACAACCGTTCCAATAACGCCCGGTTTTAAATCAACGGCAACAGCTTTGTCATCGTCTCTTAACTCATCTAGCCATTCCGCAAAAACTTCACCTTCAACTTCAATAATATCACATTCTTCAAAATCTTCATCTCTCACGCGTTCTGCACGTTCACGACTACTCCATACAGGCATGATATTAGGTTTTTCATGTTCATCATCACTAATTAAAATAAATTCCTTTTTATTTTTGGATGTTAAACCGTACACCTCATCTGTAGCAACCACTGCATTATTAAATTCTTTTAATCTAATATTGTCTAGATCACTCATTAATTCATTAGTACTATTAATAATATTTACAAGTTCTCCATCGTTAGTACTTGTAGGATTAATTAATACTTCGTCGCCTTCTTTAAAAACGTTATCCAATTCGTACGTAACAAATTTATCAATATCTAAAGCTTTAATTTCATCATAATCAATATCCTCTTTAGATAGAAACGTTTCTGCTTTATCTTTTTGCGTCCACATACAAATTGTATTTTTACCTAATACCTCATGCTTGAATGCTTTCTTATTTTTAGTCGCAACATAGAACACTTCAGTTATCAAGATATCTTGATAAAATGTATACGTTTTATATGACACTACGTACACCTCATTTCATTTTTGTTTATAATTAAAATATATCTAAGACAACAAATATAGTCAATGTACGAATTTAATTTCTCTAACAATACACGCTATAAATTAAGTTGATACTTCCTTTAAAAACAAGGATTCTAAGCTTTCTACCTCTTCTTTACTTGAAGCATGCCATATACATCCGAATCGTGAATTAACCGCTTCATGTTCAAACCAATCACCATCGTAATATGACAACGGGAATAATACACCTTGTTTTACATATTTTAAAATTGTCTGGTAAAACTTCGCATTATCTTTACTTGCAACATAACTATAAAATTTATGATAACCTTTATTTAATGATGGTTCTAATAGTAACATACTAGTTGAACCATTTTGTCTAAAATTTAAATCAATAGCGTATACGTCTCCAAATTTATCAACAAGTAAATCAAATCCTGCTATACCAAAAAAACCTTGTGCTACACCATTCTTCATAATTTCCTCACCAGCTTTAATTACATGTGATGGTACATTGTTGACATTTTGATTACCATGATAAAAGCCATAATCATTTGTAATTTGTTCAGCTGCTCCAATGTATTGCACTCCAGTGTTGTGTGAATAAGCAAATTGGACACAGTAGTTAGCTACTGCTTCTATTTTTTGTTCAATAATAAGTTGCTTAGTAGCTGACTTTGCATCTCGTATTCGTTGTATAGCTTTGCTTAAGTCGGTATCGTTATAGCAAATCATGACTCCATAACCACCTGCTGTCGGTAAATCATCACCTGGTTTTATAACAAAAGGGAATTGCCATGCTTGAACACGTTCCTCACATGCTTCAAATGCAACCACTTCACGTTGTGGTAAATATTTATCATTTGTCCACTTTGGAATTTTAGCTTTATTATTTAATGCAACAAAAATATCTTTATCTAAGGCATAAGCTTCTTTAGATAATAATGATGGATCATGAATATACTGAAAGTAAATAGTTTTTTGTTGTTCCTTCACTAAGTTTTTTAATAACATTTCATACGATGATTTATCACTAAATGTATAAACATTTTGAGGTAACGATTTCCCAATTTCTGCAAAAAGTTGTTCTAACTTATCTGTTACACTTGCCTTGTGAACAATTACTGGCATGTTATCAGCAATAATCAATTCTCTTCCCGTTAAAAAATTAGATTGATGTTCTTCTGGATCTAACCATGGATTGGATATATATGAAGGTCTAGATGTATATACTGTATTACTCGCATAAAGATCGCTAAGCATTAACTTAGTCTGTAGCGAACTTCTATTTGTCATTTCGTATGCCCCTTTACATATTGAAATTGTTCTACAATTTCTTCGAATAATTGCTCATTTATAATTAAATCTAATCCCATTAAAGCGATAATTTTACTACCACGCAACAAAGCTTGGTCTCCATGAGTGCTAGCTGCTGCTTCACGAAAACGATGTGTATGTCCAACTAAGTTTCTAGAACCTATTTTAATATGAGGGTGTATCGTCGGTACTATATGGCTAACATTGCCAGTATCAGTCGAACCATAACCAAAATCATCATCGATAACTTCTTCTTCCATTTCAATAGCATACTTGGCAAATAAATCATCTAATTTTGGGGTTTTTATAAATTCATTAACACCATTTTGAATAGGGCCAAACTCATAATCACAACCAGTTTGAAGTGCCGCGCCTTTGGCTATTTGTCCAACACGTTCTGTTAACTGATCTAAAGCTTTACGTGTTGTCGCACGTGTATAAAATCTAGCATGTGTATAATCCGGAATAATATTGGCCGCTTTGCCCCCATCTAAAATTACCCCATGTACACGTTCACTTTTTTTAATATGTTGTCTAAGTTGTGCTACACCGTTAAAATATGAAATCATTGCATCTAAAGCGTTACGCGCTTCATCTGCATTTTCTGAAGCATGTGTACTTTTACCATAAAATTTAATATCTAAAACATCTACAGCTAATGTATTAATCGTCTTATAGGTTTCGTTTCCGGGGTGCACCATGAGTGCCACATCTAACTCATCAATGATACCTTCTTTCACATACGAAGCTTTAGCACTACCATTGACACCACCTTCTTCAGCTGGACACCCTAAAACAATTACCGTTCCACCAATTTGATCTATTACTTTAGATAACGCAACACCTGCTAATGTACTAGCTGTGCCAATAATATTATGACCACATGCGTGTCCTAATCCTGGCAAAGCATCATATTCTGCAAGAAAACCTATTGTAGGTCCCGGTTTAGTAGATTCATATCTAGCGATGAATCCAGTAGCATGACCTGCAAGATCCGTTTCAATATCAAAACCTTCTTTTTTTAAGTGCTCAATTAATGTACGTGACGCGAATATTTCCTCGTTACCTAGCTCCGGGCGTTGATGTATTTGATGACTCATTTCAATATAATGCCGCTTATTGTTTTCTATATAGTCTAATATTGTTTGTTTATATTCCATACTATCTCTACCCTGCTTTCTTAAGTAATAATTCTATTTAATAATTTTTCCATAGTTAAAATTGCTCGCAATTATTTTGCATAATGAAAATCTAGTCTAATTATTACTCATTCTATCGGGTTTAACTATTTTTGTCATTAATTTTCTAACTATTTACTGAAAATTGTAATTGCCATGCGTGCTTGTTACAATAAATTATATGTATAAATTTAGGAGGGTTTTTTAATGCCAAAAATGAACGTAGAAAGCTTTAATTTAGACCACACTAAAGTTGTGGCACCGTATATCCGTTTAGCCGGGAAAATGGAAGGCCAAAACGGTGATGTTATCCATAAATACGATATTCGCTTCAAGCAACCAAACAAAGAACATATGGACATGCCAGGATTACATTCATTAGAGCATTTAATGGCAGAAAATATCCGCAATCATTCTGACAAAGTTGTAGATGTCAGTCCAATGGGTTGTCAAACCGGATTTTATGCTTCATTTATTAATCATGATAACTATGAAGATGTGTTAAATATTGTTGAAAAAACTTTAAATGATGTGTTAAGTGCTACCGAGGTTCCTGCGTGTAACGAAGTTCAATGTGGTTGGGCTGCAAGTCATTCACTTGAAGGTGCCAAAACAATTGCACAAACCTTCTTAAATGAACGTCATCAATGGCATAATATTTATAGTAATTAACAAAAAAGCGTAAGCCATAAACATTATGGCTTACGCTTTTTTATATTTTTAAATAGTATAAGAATTGAACTAATCTAGCTATTGTAGCTCATAGTACCAGCCTAACTCATATATGGCGAGATCGGCTGTTTCCTACTATACGATTATTTTTCAATGCCCATTTCTGCTAAATAACTGCTGCCATATTTTGGCAGTTGTACATCAAAATTATCAGCAATTGTAGCACCTATCGAACTGAACGTATCATCTTGTCTCAATTCATAGTATTTATTGATTTTAGGGCTAAACATTAGCACTGGTATATATTCTCGAGTATGATCAGTACCATCAGCAGTCGGGTCATTACCGTGGTCTGCTGTAATTATGACCAAATCATCCTCTTGTAAAACATCAATTAATTCTGGTAAACGCTCATCAAAATCTTTGATTGCTTGTGCATATCCTGGTTTATCACGTCTGTGACCATATAGCGCATCAAAATCAACTAAGTTTAAAAAGCTAATACCACTAAAATCTTCTTTAGCTGTGTCAATCAATTTGTCCATGCCATCCATATTACTTTTTGTTCTAACAGCTTTTGTTACACCTTCACCGTCATAAATATCATTTATTTTGCCTAACGCAATTACGTCATAGTCAGCATCTTTTAGTTCATTCATTACTGTACGACCAAATGGCTTCAACGCGTAATCATGTCTATTAGCAGTACGTGTAAATTGTCCTGGTTCACCTACATAAGGTCGAGCAATAATTCGCCCAATCAAATATTTAGGGTCCTTAGTTAATTCTCGTACTTTCTCACAAATATCATAGAGTTCTTCTAAAGGAATAATATCTTCATGTGCCGCAATTTGTAACACTGGGTCTGCGGAGGTATATACGATCAAATCGCCTGTTTGCATTTGATGCTCTCCCCACTCATCAATAATTTGAGTTCCAGAGGCAGGACGATTTGCTACAACTTTTCGTCCAGTTAGTGCTTCAATTTCTTGCACAAGCTCATCAGGAAAGCCGTCCGGGTATACTTTAAATGGTTGCATAATATTTAGGCCCATAATTTCCCAATGACCTGTCATCGTATCTTTACCAACTGATGCTTCACTCAACTTAGTAAAAAATGCTTGTGGTTGTTCCACTTTATCGATTACAGGTAAAGCATCAATATTCCCTAAGCCTAATTTTTGCAAATTAGGTAAATCTTGTGAAAACCCTTCTAATGTGTGCTTTAATGTATGACTTCCTTCGTCATTAAAAGCTTTTGCATCTGGACCTTCACCTATTCCTACAGAATCCATAACTATTAAATGAATACGTTTAAATGGTGTAGTCATAATTTCCACTCCTATTCTGTAATAACTTTGTGTACTAATGTTGGTGCCGAACCGTTGTCGCTAATTGAAATACTAGCACGTAACTTTTCTATTACATCATCAACTTGTTCTCTATTGGCGTGAATTGTTAATAAAGACTCACCTTGAGCAACTCTATCTCCAACTTTTTTATTTAAGACGATACCTACGCTTAAATCAATGGAATCTTCTTTCGTTTGTCTACCTGCACCAAGTAACATTGAGGCCACGCCTATTTCATTAGCAATAATTTCAGTAACCACACCGTCAGTTTCAGCTGGCAACTCAATTTGATAAGTTGCTTGTGGTAAACGGTTAACATCGTCTACGACTGAGCTATCACCATCTTGATTTTCTAAAAATTGCTTGAATCTTTCCAAAGCTGAACCATTGTTAATCGCTTCTTTTAACAAAGCACGAGCTTCTTCTAAATCTTTTGCTTTACCACCTAAAACTACCATTTGTGAACCTAAAGTTAGAACGAGTTCTGTTAAATCTTTTGGTCCTTTGCCTTGTAATGTTTCGATTGCTTCTTTAACTTCAAGTGCATTTCCGATCGCATTTCCTAGTGGTTGGCCCATATCAGAAATAATTGCCATCGTTTTACGCCCTACATTATTACCGATACGCACCATAGCATGTGCTAATGCTTCTGCTTCTTCTATAGTTTTCATAAACGCGCCATTACCAGTTTTTACATCTAGTACAATTGCATCTGCACCTGCAGCAATTTTCTTGCTCATTATAGAAGATGCGATTAATGGAATTGAGTTTACTGTGCCTGTTACATCACGTAGACCGTATAATTTTTTATCTGCAGGTGTTAAATTTCCACTTTGTCCAATGACAGCTACTTTTGATTCGTTGACTAGTTTAGTAAATTTGTCCTCAGTAATTTCCACATGAAAGCCCTCTACTGATTCTAATTTGTCAATTGTACCTCCAGTATGTCCAAGTCCTCTACCACTCATTTTCGCAACAGGAACACCAACAGATGCTACTAATGGAGCTAAAACCAATGTTGTAGTATCGCCGACGCCCCCTGTAGAATGTTTATCGACTTTAATTCCCTCAATATTTGATAAGTCGATAACATCTCCAGAATTAACCATGGCCATAGTAAGTGCCGCACGTTCATCATCATTCATATCTTGAAAATAAACAGCCATCGCTAAACTAGACGCTTGATAATCAGGAATATCTCCCTTTGTATACCCATCAATAAAAAATTGTATTTCTTCTGTTGTTAATACTTTGCCATCTCTTTTTTTCTCAATTACATCTACCATTCTCATTTGTGTAGCCTCCCTTTATGACTATGTACAATTACATAGTTTCTCCAAAACACAAATCCCTAATTTTTGCTATTTTACTTAATAATCTGAGTCGCTTTCTAAACCTTGAATAATTTGTACGCCTGCACTTGCTCCAATACGTGTAGCTCCTGCTTCTAACATATTATTAAAATCTTCTAAATTACGTACGCCACCAGAAGCTTTTACTTCTAATGCATCTCCAACCGTTTGTTTCATCAATTGTACATCTTCAACTGTTGCTCCACCGCCGGCAAATCCAGTTGATGTTTTCACAAAGTCAGCACCCGCTGCTTTACTTAATTCACAAGCTTTAACTTTTTCTTCGTCAGTTAATAAACATGTTTCAATAATTACTTTTACAGTTTTACCATTAGCTGCGCCTACAACACCTTCGATATCTTTTTGAACTTCTTCAAAGCGTTGATCTTTCAATGCCCCAATATTAATTACCATATCAATTTCAGATGCACCATGTGCAATAGCATTTTCTGTTTCAAAAACTTTTGTTTCTGTAGTTGATGCACCTAATGGGAATCCAATAACAGTACATACTAACACTTCAGTATTTACTAATTGCTCAGCAGCGTATTTTACATGAGTTGGATTAATACATACAGATTTAAATCCGTATTGTTTAGCCTCATCTAAAATAGTATCAACTTGTGCTCTCGTAGAGTCCGGTTTTAATAATGTGTGATCGATAAATTTTGCATAATTCATAATTTAGTCCTCCTAATGTGTTTATTAAAATGTACATGGTCAAAGTAAAAACTAAAAGTAATAACGCCATAATACTTTTCCTACTCGTTATTGCACTTCCCTTTATACAACTTTTTATGTACACTTTTAATATCTCGCTTCATATGAAATGATTAGCTCATCTATTATTTTACAAAAAAAAGCAAAATTAATAAACATATGTTATCTTTAAATAACTAATGAATTAAAAGGAGAAGATAAAAATGACACAAGGGACAGCTCATATTCAACCAAATGGAAAGAAAATTGCTAAAACAGTACTTATGCCAGGCGACCCACTTCGTGCAAAATATATCGCTGAAAACTTTTTAGAAAATGTAGAACAGTTTAATGAAGTAAGAAATATGTTTGGCTATACAGGAACATATAAAGGAAAAGAAGTTTCTGTTATGGGTTCAGGTATGGGAATTCCAAGCATTGGGATTTACTCTTATGAACTTTATAATTTCTTTGATGTTGATACAATTATTCGTATTGGGTCATGTGGTGCATTACAGGACAATGTTAACCTTTATGACATTATTATTGCTCAAGGCGCTTCTACTAACTCAGATTATGTAGATCAATACAATTTACCAGGTCATTTTGCACCACTTGCTGATTTTGATTTAGTTGCAAAAGCTAAAGCTCAAGCAGATAACTTAGGCGCGGTGACACACGTTGGTAATATTCTTTCTTCTGATACATTCTACAACGCTGACGAAACGTTTAATGCTAGATGGCAACGTATGGGAATTTTAGGAATTGAAATGGAATCTGCGGCACTTTATCTTAATGCAACACATGCCAATAAAAAAGCTTTAGGTATATTTACTGTAAGTGATCATATTTTACGTAATGAAGCAACTACACCTGAAGAAAGACAAAATTCATTCACGCAAATGATGGAAGTAGCATTAGAAATCGCTGACTAATTTAAAATACAGACTTTATTTATAGAATTTTAAAATATAAAAAAAGCTGGGACATCATATTTTGATGTCCCAGCTTTTTATTAATCAATTTTATTATTGTCCAAGATAAGATTTTAACATCCAATTATGTTTTTCTATATTTGTTTGCATACCGATAAACATATCTTCTGTCACATCGTCTTCAGCATCAGATGCTACTTCAATCGCTTCTTCTAATTGTTTAGATACATTTGTAAAATCTTTAGATAACTCAGAAACCATTTGTTCTGCAGTATAGCCTTTACCTGCTTCGTCGATAATTGACATCTCTAGACTTTCTTTCAACGTACCCACTGGATTTCCTCCGACAGCTAAAATACGTTCTGCTAAATCATCTACATATTGACTAGCTTCGTCATATAATTCCTCAAATTTAGTGTGTAGTGAGAAAAAGTTTGGTCCTTTAACATACCAATGGAAATTGTGTAACTTAGTAAAAGCTACTGTCCAGTTTGCAACTTGTTTATTTAATACATTAATTACATTTTCATTATTAGTCATTTAAATTCTCTCCTTCTTATGTCGTTATTCTCTTGATTACATTTATTATTATATAATAATTATTCTAATCTGTAAACTGTTTTCCAATAATAATTTAGAATTATTCTAATTTACTAATGATTACGTGGAGTTTCTACATTTCCTACTTTTACGACTGACAAATTTATACTTTAGTCAATAAAGAACGATTGTTCATAGGCATTAGGCTGATGCCAATGCGTTTTCCACATATTATTTCTATTCTCTGCAAAAAAATTATAACCAATATTACTAATAAAATTAGGCGTAACTTTTAACAAAGCCCCTAACCATTTAAATTTCGTTAATGAAAAAATTAACGTAGCTATTGCTTCCGATTTAAATTGTAGTTGTTCGCCATTTTGTAATATTACACTATCGAAGCGGTTTGCTTCTGGAAAAGTTTGTCTTAATTGGTCACCTGCTGTACTTTTTAGTTTGGCAAATTGATAACGCCGTGATAAGCCATTTTGAATGAGCCATATTGCAAAATTATAACAATAAACACAACCGCCATCATAATAAACTATAGGCATTTAAACACACCTCTTTCGAACATGATACTTTTATTATACCTTTTTTCATACTTTTTCAATCATGGTACAATAATTAAAATTCAAGTAAACAATGTGCTAAGCAACATCGTTTTTTAAATTAATAGCCTTTATTGTATAAATTACAACACGATATCTTATAACAAAAAAACTGGGACATTATGGCGCTGAACCCTTAGAATGAGAACTTAATAAAAACACTATGTTCTAGGCTGCTAATTCCCTATATTTTCTAGGGGATAAGTAGCCTAGTTTTTGTTGAATTCGATTATTATTATAGTTTTTAATGTAATTTTCGACAATATCTATTACAATTTGGTTAGAGCTATTGAGCTCATTGTTTATGTAGAAAGTTTCACACTTTAGCGAGGAATGGAAACTTTCTATCGGGGCGTTATCAGCTGGTGTTCCCTTTCGGGACATACTTCTGATAATGACTTTTTCTTCGCATAATTGATAGTAAGCATAGGATGTATAAACACTGCCTTGGTCACTATGTAGTATGCAATTCTCAGGTATATCTATTTGATTCAATGTATCATTTACTAAGCTTTGCCCCTGTTTGTTATCTATATTATACGCCACAATTTCTCCTTTATAAACAAACATAATTGAAGATAAATACAACATATATTTACCGAAAGGTAAATAAGTAATATCAGTAGATAATACTACAATTGTATGGTTATCTATAA
>NZ_JAFEQJ010000018.1:0-126125 GCF_016890655.1 Staphylococcus sp. GDY8P72P
TTAAACTTAAACCTGACTGCCATTGTACATATAAATATCTGAATAACCTCATTGAGCAAGATCACCGTCATATTAAAGTAAGAAAGACAAGGTATCAAAGTATCAATACAGCAAAGAATACTTTAAAAGGTATTGAATGTATTTACGCTCTATATAAAAAGAACCGCAGGTCTCTTCAGATCTACGGATTTTCGCCATGCCACGAAATTAGCATCATGCTAGCAAGTTAAGCGAACACTGACATGATAAATTAGTGGTTAGCTATATTTTTTTACTTTGCAACAGAACCATAAATATCCTACTTACAAACTCAAATAACCTCAAAAGAAGTATGTTAAACACGTAAAATTAAAATTTTGACTTAAACAAAAGTTTATTTTCCAATTTAAATAATAAAAAAATGACCCACACCCTGAATACGTCTTGCTCAAAAAAAAGAAGTTAAATCATTCGAATAAGTAATTGTTTTACGTATAAACTTTCACATTTACAAAGATTTATGATTTATACATACGAATACAGGGGATAAAATAAGTGTATATCAAATAATAAGGAGGTTTTTTTATGTCAAGATACGTTTTTCAATCGCCAAGTAGATATATACAAGGAAAAGGAGAAATAAAAAGTTTAGCCAATGAAGTTAATAAATTAGGTGATACACCCTTGATTATTTCAGATAGTTTAGTTTGGTCACTAACAAATAAAGACATAAATGAGAGTTTTGAATCTAACGAGATTAGTTACAAATACGAAGAATTTAATGGGGAAGCCTCTGAAAATGAAATAGCAAGACTTAGCCAAATAGCCAAAGAAAATAACATAAATGTGATTGTTGGCGTTGGAGGAGGAAAGACATTAGATACAGCAAAAGCAATTTCTGATGATCTTAATTCCCCTGTTATTATTGTCCCAACAACTGCTTCTACAGATGCGCCTACGAGTGCTTTGTCAGTTATCTATTCAGATGAAGGTGTTTTTACGGGTTACAGATTTTACTATAAAAACCCAAATGTAGTATTAGCAGATTCACAAATTATAGTCCAAGCACCAGTCAAATTGTTTGCGGCGGGCATGAGCGATGCTTTAGCTACTTTAGTAGAAGTTAAAGCAACTTTAAACCGTAGAGGGAAAACTATGGTGGATGGAAAACCAACATTAGCTTCTTTAGCCATTGCTGAAAAAGCAGAAGAAACAATATTTAAATACGGTAAAAGCGCCTATTTTTCTGCAGCACAAGGTATTGTAACACCTCAAGTGGAGTCTATTATCGAAGCAAACACTTTACTCTCAGGACTTGGTTTTGAAAACGGTGGACTTGCTGCAGCCCATGCAATACACAATGGGTTTACAGCTTTATCAGGAGATATCCATAAACTTGGACACGGCGAAAAAGTGGCGTATGGGACTCTCGTTCAAATGGTTTTAGAAAATAGACCTTATGAAGAAATTAAAAAATATATTGATTTTTATAAATTCTTAGAAATGCCAACAAATTTAAATAATATGCATTTACACGACGTTTCTTTTGAGGATTTAGTAAAAGTGGGAGAATTAGCAAAAGATCCTAATGACACTTTCTCTAATTTAAGTGACGAATTCACTGCTGAAGACATAGCGCAAGCTATACTAGCAGTGAATGAATTAAGTGAAGGCAAAGCTAAGTAAATTGCTCTTTATTTAGACTACGTATATATTTATTCTTATTTTGCATTTCTCTCCACTATGATGTTATAATTTAGATAACAAATATGTGTTGAACATGGTAAACACCGAGCCCGATAACTACTGGAATAGTTATCGGGCTCTTTTTGGTGTTATTACTATGTCGTCGCTTAATTATTTATCACGATTATTCAACCAATATGAAAACAACGTGATTATAACCCCCACTATAATAGGAGCTACTATAGATACAAATATGATGCTGAACATGGTGTCACCTCCTTCCATGCTAAACCAGCACAGAAGTAGAACGACGACTTCCCTATTATACCATCTGTTAATCTGCAAGCATATGCACTTCCGATAAGTTGAATTATGTCAACTTAAAGTGAAAAAATGAAGTGCGGAAGCACACTTCATTGAGAAAACAATTGGTCATTCACTGCTACTCGTTATTATAATTTTGTTTCTAATTGATGGATGAGGTGGGTGAGCATGGTATTATGCGGTGTCGGTATATTGGCTGCTTGCCCATACGCAGCTATTTGACCATTAAGGTAATCTACTTCAGTTAAACGTCCGTTTGCATAATCTTGGTGCATGGAAGGGTAATGCAGGCCTTGCGCTTCTTTGGGATAAGCTGCTTCGACTTTTTGTAAAAGTTCATCGCTATTCAATTCGATACCTTTGGCTTGTGCGACTGCGACAATTTCATCAATGATAGGCTTGACCATCTCCGCTGAATGCGGGTAGCTACCAAATTCGTGAATCGTTTTGTTTAAAATTGTACATAATGGATTTAGCACACTATTTAAGGTCGCTTTAGACCAAATTGCTTCGAATACATTGTCGCTAATTTGTGCATTCAGTCCTGCTTTGTTGAGTATTTGAAGTATGCTATTCGTATGACTATCCATTTCGCCATCAGCTCTTTGTAAATGGATTGTGCCTTCTCCTTCTAGTAACAATTGTCCTGGACCACGTAGTCCTGCAGTCCACATCGTTACAGCAAGATAAATTTGTGATAATGGCACGATTTGTGATAATCGTTCTTCGTGACCTAATCCATTCATCATACTCATGATAGCTGTATCTTCGTGGATGCAGCCGGCTGCTAGTAAGTGTTTTAACATTGCTTCAGATTGCATCGCTTTCGTTAATATAATGATCAGATCAAATTCGGTTGCTACATCTTGGGCTAATATAGCAGGAATGTCGACTGTATAGTTCTCCGTCTCTGTTTTAATGTCCATACCATGTGTATTAATACGGTTGACGTGTGCTTCCCAATGATCTATAAGTGTAACATCATAACCTGCTTCCTTTATGGAAACACCAATACGTCCACCCATTGCGCCTGCTCCGGCTATACCTATTTTATACATCGAAACACTCCCTTAGTCATGTTGATTTAAAAAACAATTGTTTAATATATCTCCACTATAGCATTTTATATTTTTTTATAAATAATATTGCGTCTGTTATTTTGGTGTTAATAATTTTTGGCAGTATTGCAGGATTCAAATGTGCTTATATTTTGTTTGAAAAGTAAGTTTGAAACAAAATTAGAAGTTACAAGTGATTAATATCATACTTCCTTGTAATTTGCACAATTTAAAAACCATTTATCAATTCATGTTAGTGGGGGATTTATATCATGTTTAGTAAAGGCAACAAAGAGTCGATAGGGATTGCCCCTGCTTATCTAAGCTTTATTATTGGAGACTGACATTCATCCACTGATAGATATTTTAATGTCAGTCGTTATGTTTGCGGTCATATTTAATAGTTGTATCAGCATGTTATATCCATTTTTTAATAGATTTACGACGCCGGGTTCTAAATCTTACATTTTATTGCTGATTGCTCCCTTTGGTTTAATAAAAGGGGCAAGCTTTTATATTAACATTTACTTGAAAGATAACAGGCATATAAAAATACGGTGGGGTGAGTCATCGGGTTGTGTGACGCCACTATGCCGTCACCTTCAAAACGACTGCCAAATGAAATTTTGAAGTGAGTTTAACGTAGTCACATAGTATTAGGTGCTTTTCTTGAAATTATTAGATGGGTGGTACGTAACTTCTAACTTCTTCATTTAACTAAAGTATATACTCTAAAATCACAAAATATTTATGAAACAATTTATTTTAATAGGGTATATGTTAATCTGTATATAACTATAAATAAAAATAAGGGTGATTATTTATGGATGGAAACGTCCGCTCTGCGATAGAATTTTTAAGGGGAGCAATACAAATTATTATTCCTGTTTATCAGAGGAACTATGATTGGAAGAGAGAAAACTGTGAATTGCTGTTTGAGGATTTAATTGATTTAGAAACAAGCAATAAACAAACACATTTTTTTGGTAGTATAGTTGTAAAACCAGGTAATTATGCGCAAGATATAATTGTCATAGATGGGCAACAAAGATTGACAACGTTATCTCTTTTAATGTTAGCTATAAAAAATTGGTTGGACAAAAATGAAGAAGAAGCTAAAAAAGTACGTTTAACACCGGAATATGTTTTAAATACTTTTTTACAAGATCAATACTTAAATACTACAGATAAATTAATTTTACAACCTAATCCAAGAGATTATAAGTCATATAAATTATTATTTGGGAATGAAAAATTTTATGACAAATCTTCAAATATTACTTTAAACTATGAGTATTTTTATTCATGTATTGATAATATGAATATCTCAATTGATCAATTAATGAGTTCAATACAAAAGCTTCAATTTATGGTAGTTAATTTAAATTCACCTGATGATGACCCACAATTAATTTTTGAAAGTCTCAATTCAACCGGGGTCGCTCTAACAGATGCAGATAAAATACGCAACTTCTTACTTATGAATGAGAATTTGCCTGAACAAAATAAGTATTTTCAAAACTATTGGCAACCATTAGAAGAAAATACTCATTTCGAAGTAAGTAAATTTTTTAGGTATTTTTTAACAATCAAAAATGCACAATTTCCAAAGATATCAAATGTGTATGATGAATTTAAGACCACTTATAATAATCTTGATTTTGATAAACAAAATTTATTTGAAGACATTAATGACTTCTCTAATACTTATAAAATGATTCTTGAGTGTAATACAGGGACAAAGAAAATAGATGTAATTTTAAATAGATTTTTAGAATTAAATGTCACTGTAATTAGACCATTTATAATGGCTATAATTAATGATTTTGTTTCTAATAAAATTGTCGAAGAAGAAGCTATCAAAATAGTAGAACTAGTTGAAAAATATATAGCAAGAAGGATAATTACCAAAACACCTTCGAATGCGTTAAATAAAGTTATAGCAACTTTGTATAGAGATTTTAGGCAGTTTCAAGATAAACATAACAATCAATATAAAGATTCAGAAGTTATCATATTTTTACTACTTAAAAAACAAGGGTCTGGAAGAGTACCAACGGATGAAGAACTAATTAGAAACTTTAAACATAATGATTGGTATAATATTAATTCATCATATCGTTCATTTATATTTGAAAGGTTAGAAAACCATAACCACATTGAATCATTATCAATTTACGAGGGACTAAAAAATAAAGATTATAGTATTGAACATATTATGCCACAAAAATTAAGCTCTGATTGGAAAAATGAATTAGGAAATAATTACCAAAGAATTCATGAAAATTATGTCAACTCATTAGGAAACTTGACTATAACTGGATATAATTCAAAATATAGCAATAGAAGTTTCCAAGATAAACAAAATATGGAAAAAGGTTTTAAAGAAAGTCATTTTGTTAATTTAAACAAATTACCAGCTAGAAGTGACAAATGGGGTGAAGCTGAAATAATTGAGAGAACAAATCAGCTAATTACTTCTGCATTAGAAATTTGGGATTTTCCTGAATCGACAATACATGAAATGATAGAAGAAAAAGAAATGTATATCTATGATGGTAATGAGACTTTTTCTAATTATAAAATACATGGATTTACATTTATTAATGATGAATATATTCCTGTAAAAACATGGAAGGGTTTATTTGTAGAGCTATTTAAATTATTGGCTAAAATTGATTTGAATCCATTGATTGAATGTACAAAAATAGACACAAAAATTGGCTTTGAATCAGCTATATTTAGCGAAAAAACAGATGATACTGAGGAAATAGTCCCAGGTGTATATTTATTTGTACAATTATCCAATGAAAGAAAAATGAACTATATTAACAAGTTTTTCGAAAAATATAATATATCATATGACCAATTATCATTAGATGTTGAATATAAAAATTAAACAGTTATTAATTGTAAACATAAAGTAACAAAAGCATTTTATAACTCATTGTAAATTAAAGTGAAAGCAAGTAGATTTATTGAAAAGATAAAAATAGGCCCGCTCTTATAGCAAATAATAAGAGCAGGCTTTTTATAATTTAACTTAATTGTCATTCACATAATTTTTAAGGTTTTCTAGCTTATTATCCCATTACACATCAAAATACTGCAACCAGTCACTCACTTTTTTTAGTTCTTGCGCGTGGGTTTTGTATCTGGTTTCTCTGCCGGATGTTTTTTTGGTTACAAGGTTGGATTCATATAGTATGGTTAAATGCTTGTTGACCGCTGTTCTTGAAATTGAAAACTCATCAGTGATTGATGTAATTGATCTTTCATCATTAGCAAGCAACATTAAAATTTTACGACGATGTTGGTCAGCGATGGCATGAAATACATCGTGTTTTGGTTGTACCGATTGCATTATGACGTCACGTAATTTACTAAATGTGTATTTACGATTTCATCCCAACCATCGTCCATAAAGCCTTGGACAACAAAATGTGGTTGACCAAACTCTGTTTCTTTATTGTCGTCCCAACCTGAATGAATAAGGGTGAATTCAGTAGTATGGTCATCGATTGCTTTGAGTTTAAAAGTAAGATTCCAATCTTTCCCCCAATCAAAACTGACCATCGTTTTGGGTTTAATCTTAGTTACTTTACAAGGAGAATCTCCAAATTCCCCTGCATGTAAGGTGAATGCTTTACCTTCTACAGGTTCAAAATCATTCGGCATCCACCAAGCTGTGATGCCTTCAGCTGTTGCGACAGCATCCCAAACTTTATCTTGATTGGCATTTAAGGTGACAACTTTTTTAATTTCCGTTAACTCAGAATTATTAGACATGCAAAGACCTCCAGAAAAAATATGACACCAAAAGGTGTTATATTAATCGTAACACGTTTTGGTGTCATATCAAAATTTTAATGGGCTGGATGTAATATTAAAGTATTGCCATTATAAATGAAGTAATTTTGTATAATAAAAAAATCCCAATACGCAAACGTATTAGGATTTTACTTCGTCGTCCATGCGAGCTTCAAAGTCATCAAGTAATGCACGGGCTTCATCGGTTGTATTGGTCTGCATCAATTGATGACGCAGTTCGCTAGCGCCTCTGATGCCACGAACGTAGATCTTAAAGAATCTGCGTAGGGGTTTGAATAGTCGAGATTCCTCTTTGGAATATTTGTCGAACAATGAAAGATGTAATCTCAACAAACCTAACAGTTCTTTACTCGTATGTTCACGTGGCTCTTTTTCAAAAGCATAAGGGTTATGGAAAATGCCTCTGCCAATCATTACACCATCAATGCCATACTTTTCAGCAAGCTCAAGGCCTGTTTTTCTATCTGGGATATCACCGTTAATAGTTAACAGTGTATCTGGTGCGATGTCGTCACGCATTTGTTTGATTGCTGCAATTAATTCCCAGTGTGCATCAACCTTACTCATCTCTTTACGTGTACGTAGATGGATAGATAAATTGGCAATGTCTTGTTCAAAGACATGTTTTAACCAATCTTTCCACTCGTCTATGTCATAATAACCGAGTCGTGTTTTAACACTTACCGGTAGTCCACCTGCTTTGGATGCTTGAATAATTTCTGCTGCGGTTTCAGGTCGTAGAATTAAACCAGACCCTTTACCTTTACTCGCAACATTAGCTACAGGACAACCCATATTCAAATCAATGCCCTTAAAGCCCATCTCTGCCATACCGATACTCATTTCGCGGAAATGCTCTGGCTTGTCACCCCATATATGAGCGACCATCGGCTGTTCATCTTCACTGAATGTTAAGCGTCCACGAACACTGTGTATACCTTCTGGATGGCAAAAGCTCTCAGTATTTGTAAATTCTGTAAAAAATACATCAGGTCTCGCTGCTTCACTAACTACATGACGAAAGACGATATCTGTAACGTCTTCCATAGGCGCCAAAATAAAAAATGGACGTGGTAATTCACGCCAAAAATTTTCAGTCATAATATATTTAAACCTTCTTATCTATAATTATCTCGAATTTTTATCCATGATGATATTACCATAAATTGTCAACATACACAAAAGTATTTTGACCAATCACAGCTATAATTCAGGGTAGTCTCTGAGGCGTCTAAAGGCATAGGGACATGGTGATTCTACTAACATTTTTGCGAGATATAGCTAGCAGAATATAGAAGTGGGGTGGTCCACTACTGTAGTGTGTCATTGAAGCTAGCAATTTACCAAGAATTCTAGCATTAATGTACAATGGTGTTTACCTGTAACAACTATCACTTATTCTGCCTCTCCATATTTAAATGTGTATATTTGGTATAACTCTTCCGCATAAACAATGTCTTCACCATGTGATGTACTAATTAAGTATGGCTGAATGTCATCAATAATTGTGCCACTTTTAATATTTTGTGACATGTTGTAAGTAAATTTATATATGGGTGGATGTAAAGCAGTGGTACTGGAGATAAATAAATCACCACAAATAAGAACATCATCGCCATCATGATGATAAACTACATGACCCGGTGCATGGCCTGGTGTTAAATAAAATGTGAAAGGTACGTCTAATGATTGATGTATGGGTTGAACTTTATATGCGACATTCGTGCGCTCCACGACCTGTTTATTGGGATAGGGTAATTCTCCATTAATATAAGGGAGCTCATTTTCATGTGCATAAATTGGAATATTAAGTGATTCAGCTATTTCCTTTGCGCCGTTAATATGATCTCCGTGTCCATGTGTTAAAAATAATGCTTGAGGCGTACCAAGGAACAGAGCAGCTTTTATTTGTGTTTTAGAGTAGGAATTCATACCGGAGTCTACAATATATACATTGTCATCGTTTACGATGTACCAGGTATTGATAATAATGGGAATACCGACATTAGTTTCTACAGTTAATTTATAAATATGATTTGATATTTGTTTTAATTCCAATTTTTCCACTCCTTCATAATTCTTGATATGATTAAAGTGTAAAATGGAACTGACAAAATAACAAGAAAGATAGTTTTACATGCGTTGAGCTATAGATAGAAAATAATTATTAATGAAACGCCCTTCACCATGTATGAAGGGCGTTGTTACTTTAACTTACGATATTTTTTCTGTTAAGATTTTTTCTATAAAAGCATCGGCTTCAAAAGTCTGAGCTGATTTATTACCGTGTTTTCGCCCAGATAACGTATGGTTGCTTACCTCATTATCACCAATAACTATAGTATAAGGAATTTTTTTAATTTGCGCGTTTCTTATTTTATAACCCATTTTTTCATTACTGCTGTCCACAGCAACTCTGATACCTTTAGATTTTAAGTTTTGTTTAATCTGAGTCACATAATCTAAATGCACTTGATTATTTACAGGGATGATGTTGACTTGTATTGGTGCTAACCATAACGGTAAATTACCAGCATAATGTTCTAACAAAATACCTAAAAAGCGATCGATAGAACCATAAATAGCTCTATGAATAACGACGGGTCTTTCTTTTTCATTGTTCTCGTTAATATAATGCAAATCGAATTTTTCTGGCATTTGGAAATCGAGTTGTATTGTACCACATTGGTGACTTCTGCCTAGTGCGTCTTTAATATGGATATCTATCTTCGGTCCATAAAATGCACCGTCTTTTTCATTAACTGTATACTGTAAATTATTATAATGTAAAACATTTTTCAGAGAGGACTCCGCAAAGTTCCATAAGCTTATTTCACCCATATAATCGTCAGGACGCGTAGATAATTCAATACTATGTTCAAAGCCAAAGATAGTATACACTTTATCAATTAAATTAAGTACGTTAAGAATTTCAGGCTCTATTTGATTTTTAGTGACATAAATATGAGCATCATCTTGGTTGAATGTCCTTACTCTGAACAATCCATTTAAAGAACCACTTAACTCATGACGGTGAACTTGACCGAATTCGGCCATGCGAATAGGTAAGTCTCTATATGAGTGATGTTCATTTTTATAAATAAGCATATGGCCCGGACAATTCATAGGTTTCAATGAATATCTTACATCATCAACTTTAGTAAAATACATATTATCTTTATAGTGGTCCCAATGACCGCTGTTTTTCCATAATGCTTCATTCATGATAAAGGGTGTATATACTTCTTGATAATCTTCTGCAAATTGTAGTTTTCTTAAAAAGTTCTGTAGTTCCAGACGTATAATTTGCCCATTATGTTTATAGAAAGGCATACCAGGAGCATAATCAGAAAAGGTAAATAACTCCAGTTCTTTACCTATTTTTCTATGATTGATATTGTGGTATTGCTCAAGAAACTTTTCATGTGCTGCTAGGGCTGTTTCAGTAGCAAAAGCTATACCAGATATACGTTGTAATGCTTCATTATTTACATCTCTTAACCAATTTGTAGATGATATGTTTTTGAGTTTGTAGTTTTTCAATTTTGATAAATTACTAATAATAGGGTAACTAATCAATGATTTATAGTCCCCAATTTCAGCAATTTTAACCTTGTCATTCTCATTATTTTCAATGTGATAGCGCATGTATTTTTGATCAGCTACCAATTGTTGCGCTTTTTCTGATGATACTTCTGACACCTTTATTGTGGGATTAGATTCTATAAGCTTGTTAAGTGATTTATTTATGCGTTTTATATCATCTTTATTAAGATTTTTAATAGTTGTTTGGAAATCACAATAAAAGCTTTCATTGCTTACACCTATATCAGCAATTTCAATACCTTCAAAGTTATTATGAATGACGTAACCGACTAAAAAAGACAATGTATATCTTATAGATGCTTCAGCTTCGGGTTCTTCAAAAGTGATAAAATTTACTTTACTATCTTCATTTAGAGAATAACTTAGTTCCTTTAATTCCCCGTTAACGTCTCCAAGGGCAGCTTTTTTTGAAAAAGAGCTACCAATATTTTTAGCAACATGAAGTAGTGTTGTATTTTGTGGCACCTCCAATACATTATTATTTGATAATTGAACTTTTACATTACCGTTAAACATTGATATCACTCCTTTAATTTATAATAAAAAACTGCGCTTATCCCTATAGATATAGGGACGAGCGCAGTCTCGTGGTACCACCCAAATTCCCCTAATTGATTTGTTAATCAATTAAGGCTCATGGAATAACGTAACATGTTATTAAACGATGTATTTTCATACATATCTCCAAAGTAGTAAAGTATTTATAAATATAGAAGCTTTCAGCCGGTGACCTCTATTCCCTGTGTGTGAACTAAATACTTTTTCTTTTTCCACGATTAATATCTTAAATTATTAACCATCATAAATGAGTTGGCTAACAATTGCAATATTAATTTTAAAATAATCAGAATTTAATAATAACAACGCCCTTCACCATGTGTGAAGGGCGTTGTTACATTTATATTATATTTATAAAGATTAGTGTACATTATTTTTATATTATAAAAGCTTATGACGAAAGGTGGGGACATTGTTTAATCTATAGAATACCTATTAATTTCATCCAAACGGAACCTAAACCTATCCAAATAATGAAATATACAATTCCCAGGATAAAGTTCATAGTCCACCAACGTTTTTGAGAAATATAGCCAGCTGAATATAGGATTGGTGCTGGGCCACTACTGTAATGTGTCGTTGAAGCTAACAAGTTACCAAAGAAACCTAGCATTAATGCACTGTATAACGGTGGCGCGCCTGCAGCAACTGCCACACCTAATAGCGCGGCATACATTGCGCTGACGTGTGCGGTTGCGCTCGCAAATAAATAGTGAGAATAAAAATAGAATAGCAACAAAATAACAAGAACAATGGGCCAATTGAAGTGACCCAAACTTGTGGCGATGAGTTTGCTTAACCATGGAATAAAGCCTAATTTATTTAACCGATCTGCCATGAGTACGAGCACTGAGAACCAAATTAATGTATTCCAGGCACCTGTTTCATTTAAAATATCTTTCCACTCTAGTACGCCTGTTAACAATAATAACGATAGGGCAATAAATGCTGTTAACGTGGCATCTATGTTAATCATGCTTCCTGTTATCCAAAGCAGTAATGAAATGATGAAGATTGTAATCATATATTTTTCTGCGGTTGATATTTTTCCCATTGTTGCTAATTCTTTATTAGCCCAGTTTTTAGCATTTGGCGTTTCTTTAGTGCTTGGGGGATATATTTTATAAATAACGTAAGGTATAACGATTAGAGATATTAAGCCAGGCACTAAGGCGGCTAAAAACCAGTTCATCCACGTTATATTTACGTTAGCAGTACTTCCGGCAAGGTGTTGTGCTAATGGATTACCTGCCATTGCAGTTAAAAACATGGCGGCAGTAATTAAATTACCTTGGAATTCGGTAAAGATAAGAAACGCACCCATTTTCCGTTCTGTTCCTTGCTTTGGATCCGAATCAAAGGATTCAGAAAGTGATTTGATAATCGGGAACATAATACCACCCGCACGTGCTGTATTACTTGGAGTGGCAGGGGCTAATATAAGGTCAACGCCGACAAGTGAATAGGCCAATCCTAAAGTTTTTTTACCAAATAATTTTACAAATTGCAGTGCAATACGACGGCCTAAACCAGTTTTGACGAAACCTCTCGAGATAAAAAAGGCAATGACAATCAGCCAGATACTGTTATTACCAAATCCTGCTACTGCAGTTTTGATGTCAGTTACGCCTGTTAGTATCATGGCTGTAAACCCAAGTATAGATACTGCGCCGATTGGCATAGGTTGTGTAATACAAGCAATAATCGTTGTTACAAATATCGCGAACATATACCAAGCTTGTAGGCTTAATGCGTCCGGTTTGATAGGGGTAAATGCACAGATGAGTATACCGATAATTAGGGGTAAAATAAATTTACGGTATTTTATTGAATTTTTCATGATGAAACGTTCCTTCCTTCTACACAATATTACTACTTACAACTATTAATCTACGCTTATCAACACTGTATGTAAACACGAAATAAATAAAGATTTATTGCAATTTACTATGCCTAAAAATCTTTTGTTTGAAGTATTGATTTATCGATTTTTGTAAAATGTATTGAATGATAATTGTTCCAAACGTCTTCATTAGTTTAGATGAACATGAATAATATTTTGCGTAATGATTAAGTAAGGTGATAAACCTGACTGATAAAGTCGACTCTGAAATAGAGACAAGGAGTAGGTGCAATTATAGAAGAGCAAAATAATTTTGACTAAGCTATCGTAGATTTTGTTGATAGTATTAGTGGAGTAGAAGATAATGCAATTTCTTTTCTTGGAGAGCAAGTTTCAAATGTAGGAAATAGTGCTGTAACTTTGCTTGATTCAGCACTTTCAGCTTTTGGTTATAAATAAATATAATAGTTATTAACATAACAAGGACGCCTTATTTGTAAGGCGTCCTTTTTGAGACAAAATAGATTTTAAATATAGCAAGGGCTAATCCTTTAACAAGGGTTAGTTCATTTTTGGTTTTATTTACATGTTAAACAAATTTATTATTTTAAAAATATTTAGAAATTTTAGAATTTTCTTGTAATAAGAAAATATTATAGTATTATATAAATTATGTATTTTCAAAGGAGTGCATAATATTGAATCATAAATCATTACTGTGGTTATTTTTTGTAATTATATGTTTAGTAAATGGAACGACGTGGGGAGCACAAAGAATAGGATTGGAAAATAGTCTGCCTTTTTGGTCATCATCTATGCGTTTTATAATTTCAGGATCACTTATATGTATAATTTTGCTAATATTTAAAAAATGGAAGTTGCCGCCTAAAGGTTATATGCTTGCCTTATTTTATGGCATTTTTTATTTTAGTGTCCCCTTTGGTACTGTTTACTGGGGAACGCAATATGTATCTAGTGGTTTAGTTTCTGTGTTAATGTCTATGCTTGCTGTAATGCTGTTAATATTCAATAAAATTTTTGGTGGAATACCTGCTACAAAGATGCAAATATCTGGGGTTTTGTTCAGCTTGATTGGAATTATCATAATATTTTGGCAAACATTTCAAATTGATTATTCTCTATTAAGTATTGTATCTATGTTGCTTATTTTAACAAGTGGTCTAGGTAGTGCTTTAGTCACGATTAAAGTAAGAGACCATTTATCATATATGCCTATATTTAACTTTAATGCTGTAGCAATGATTATAGGTGGTATCGGATTAGGGTTTGCTAGCTTACTACTAGAGAATGGGAATCGAACTTTTCATGGGCCGAGTTTATATGCATTACTCTATTTATCAACTGTTGGATCAGTCATTGGTCTAGCATTATATATGACACTGTTAAAGCATTGGCATGTATCTAGAGCAAGTGCACATTTATTTATTTCCCCGGCAATAGCGCTCTATTTAGGTTCCTTGTTTTTAGGTGAAACATTAAATATTTACACGTATGTAGGAACGGCTTTAATACTATGCGGTGTTATGCTCATAAACATAAGCCCTAAGGTTATAACTACAATTTTCCAATATTTTAGCACTAATATTCACAAAAATAGATCTAATACTTAACGAAGGAGTAATTAAATATGGGACAGCACATTGTATTAATTTATCAAAATATTGATATCCCCTTTATATTTGAAGAGGCAGAAAAATTAGGCATTCGATTAACATTGGTGAATAGACCAAAGCAGCAACCCGTTGACTTACCAGCAGTTAAAAGACAACTATCAATAGATATTTTTAATGAACAAGTGGCAATAAATGAATTAAAACACCTGGATTCACATGATCCTATTGATGGCGTCATGACCTTGTTTGATGGTGCGGTAACCTTTACATCTCTCTTGGCAGCAGAATTAAATCTACCTAAATCTGGAGAGCATTCACATATACATTTGCGTGATAAAAGTGCTATGAGAAAGCAGTTTAATAAGTATGATATAAATAACCCAAAATACGCAGAAATTGATGATATTAGTGATATAGATGTGATTAAAGCTATGAATTATCCGATAGTTATTAAACCCAAAACTGGATTTTCAAGTCTAGGCGTTATCAAAGCAAATAATGAGCAAGAGGCGAAAAATGGTATAGAAACAGTACAAGCAATTAATGAACAAACGTTGAATTATATGTCGCATAATGAAGGGAATTCTTTTAGTGGCATTATTGTTGAAGAATATATTAATGGTCCAGAATATGTGGCAGAATCTTTTGTTAACAACGGGAAAACGACTGTTCTCTCTATTGGTTATAAAGGTAATCCACAAGGTCCATATTTTGAAGAAGGGGTTTATATTGCGCCAGCCCAAATATCGTACTCATTAAAAGAGGCAATAGAAGCACAAGTAATACATGCGAATAAAGCTTTAGGAATTATAAATGGTCCTACACATACAGAATTAAGAGTTGATAATGCTAATCAGCCTTATATATTGGAAGTTGGCGCACGTATAGGAGGGTCCGGTGTTTCACATTTCATTGTTAAAGCTAGTACCGGTTTTAATCTAGCTAAATGGTCTTTATTTGCTGCGCTAGGTCAAGAAGTTGAAATACCAAACAGCAATGAAGTGGCAAAATGTATAGCAGGGAACTATATAGTGCCAACAAAGGGCCATGGAGAAATAACGAGTTTAAAAGGTTTTAATAATGTCTTGAAGCAAGAAGAAACTAATAGAATTCTCCAATTTTTGCAAGTAGGAAATATTGTCGAACCATACCCTAATTTCTCTGGATATCCGGGATTTGTTTTGACGACTCATAATAATTACGATGACTGCGTTAATTATTACAAATGGTTAGATGATGAAATTTTAATAAATTATAAATAAACGGAGGATAATGATGAAAGCTATTGAAGATATCAAATTCATTCATACTTTGGGACCAATCAACACAAACTGTGAGCAAGCTGCATATAAATGGTTAGAAGAAAATAAAATAGAAGGGGAAGTATTTTTACATAATACACTTGAAGATGCACTATTAGAAGTTAAAAAGAATGATTTTGCAGCATTGTTAGGTTGCGTGGTTTATCCAGATTTGCATAAAATTGTATTTTCCAATTTAAATGATTTATCACTAGTAGATTGCTTCATAATGCCCACTTATAATATGATCTTAGCGACAAATGATGACACGAAAGATTTAGGAAATAGTATCATAGCTACACATCCAGCTCCATCAGGATTGGCATATGATTTTACTGTCTCGAAAAATATTAAGTTAGTTAACTCAAATTCTCAAGCTGCTTTACAGTGTTCAAAGGGGTTAAGTGATGCATGTATTACGACTTTACCAGCAGCTCAAAAGTATAGTTTGAAAGTAATTAAAGATTTTGGTGAAGTTCCAATGGGATTTACAATACATTATTAGATGGTAAAGAGGGAGTATAAAAATGAAAAAATACATTGAATCTATAGGAAATATTACAATTTATTTTGAACAAGAGATAATACCATATACAACTATCATTAAAGCACATCAATCAAAAGATGGCAGTATAATTGGCGACAAATTTTTTATAGAAAAAACACTTTATCAATTAAATGAAAAGTTAAGTTATATCTATAAAGCAACAAATAATGAGTTAATGGCTAAAGCTTTTGAACAAGATATTCAAAACTGGATAAAATCAGGTTTAGAATTTAAACCAGATTTTATAAATACCCTGGAAAACTTAAAAGCACCTAACAATAAAGAATTAGTAATGTTTGTTGGTCCAGTTAAATGTCCAAATGGTCCTAAACCTACAGGGTATTTTTTTGAAGCAATATTTGCTCAACGATATGAACCACAATTATTAAATGAAATTGAAAAATTATTACCACATCCAGGATCAGGTTGCCAATCAACTAAGTTGATAACCGGATCTAATGGAGTAATAGAGGGAAATTGTATAGTTTTTTTCCCAGAAAATATTTCTACTAAAGAGAAGATTAATAATCAATCTTTTGCAGTGTTCTTTTTTAATAAGTTTCAAAAAATATGGATGAATGAAACAATACAAAGAGCAAACGTTTTAATAGACCAAAGTAATTGGGTTTCCACCACATTAACCGCTGAAGAATGTTATACGGTTCGATCAATTTGGGGGTATTTACATGATTACTTTCATCACAAAGGACCTCGACCTTTGAATGAGAATTTACAGTCTAAAATGAATTTTCATTCAGGTATTTTAGAAGAAATTAAAGTAGACTGCGAATCAATTTTAACTTTAGATAAATATTCATTACCTTATAAAAATGAATTACTAGAATTTGTAATTCTTGAAAGATTGATAAGATATCCAGGACAGCCAGATGCATTAACTAATTTTGATGCTGGGACAGGATACTTTTTGTTCGAGTGGTTGATTGAGAATGGGAATAGTTTGAAAATAAATAAGTCAGAAAATTTAGAAATCAATTTCGAACTGATGCTTGAAGATATTACTAAATTAGTAGAAGAAATCAAAACTATAGAAAAAATTGATGATGATGAAGTGTATAAAAAATCTTCGAAAGCTTTAGTTATGAAATACTTACCTAGTGGAAAAGAAGGTAATCGTTTTAGCACACCAACAAGATATAGAATGTTATCTGAAAGAGTGGTATTACCTGCTGGAAATCTCGACTTTAAAAGCATGAGTTTTTAAAATAGATATTACCATATTCTTAGGTGTTATCTAAAATATTATCAGCAATTGCTATCAATTTTCTTTAAATTTAATTGCAAAATACTAAAAAAGCCTCCTTTTAAATGGTGGCTTTTTTAGTATGCCTTCTGTTGACCAGGGCATCACGATCAATAAATGATACAGCATACTTAAAGGACTCATTATATAAGCATAAGCAAAAAATGATAATTAAAAATAGTTATTTATTTGACACGTTTCGATTTATCGAAAAAAGAAGGGTGATTATTATGTTTAATAGACATTTTCATAATAGAAGACATGTATTAATGCAACAAGGTAATAGAGGTGGTGGCCGTGGGTTTGATGGGTTTGATAAAATGTTTGCCTCTGCGCAAGGAAGAAACCGTTTCTTTAAAAAAGGCAATTTACAATTAAGCATATTGAGTTTGTTAGAAGAAGAACCGAAACATGGCTATCAAGTTATTAAAGATTTAGAAGCGCGATTTAAAGGTTTCTATTCACCAAGTCCAGGTAGTGTGTATCCAATTTTACAGATGTTAGAAGATCGCGAATTCGTGTCAGTTTCAAAAGAAGGAACTAAAAAGGTATATACCGTTACGGCAAAAGGGTCGGAATTTTTAAAAGAGCATAGCCAACACAATGAATTTACAAAACGTATGGAAGCATTTAAAAATATGGATATGGAGAAAATGAATGATTTAAGAAATCAAATCCAAGATTTATTCAAAGAATTTATGGTAACAGGACAAAGTGCCCTAAAAGATGAAAATAAATATGATCAATTTCAACAATTAATAAAGGATACTAAAGCACAACTCTTAAATATAAGAGAAGAAAAATAAAATATGTCAAAGAAGGTATAGTGATGAAAAAGAAAAATCTACAACATATCGCAATTATTGGTGGAGGATCAGGAGGATTAATGCTTGGTTTACTTTTGCAACACCAAGGGTTACCCTTTACCATTTATGAACGTGGCCACAAAAATATCCACAAGGATAGAGGCGGGTCATTAGATATTCATGACGATAGTGGACAACTCGCTTTGAAACAAGCAGGTATATTTGAAGTATTTCGTAAATATGTACGCTTCGATGGCGAAGATACCCGTATCGTGCGTAAAGACGGCAAAATACTATACGATGAAGATGCAGAGGATGAGGGCAGTAGACCTGAAATTGATCGTGGGAAGTTATGCGATATTATAGTTGAACAAATCAATCCACAACACATTAAATATGGTTATAAATATGAAAATATGAAACAACTTGATAATGGTCAAGCCGAACTCACATTTGAAAATGGTGTAAAAGTAATTACAGATTTAGTAATTGGAGAGGATGGAGCATTTTCTAAAATTCGACCACATTTAACCGATGCTATGCCTGAGTATACTGGTATTTCTATGATTGAAATGAATTCTGATGAAAATGAACATCCAGATCTTCTCAAATTTAATAAAAATGGGAAAGTAATGGCATTAGGTGGACATCAAGCGATATTAGGTCAACGCAATGGAGATGGACGTATTATGGCATACATTAGTTTTAAAATGATGTATGACACTCTTGATGAATACCGTAATCTTTCTTTAGACGAATTAAAAGAAAGATTGATGCACGAATTTAATGATTGGGGAGCAGATCTGAAAAAATATATTGCGTATAGTTATGATGATGTTAAATTTCGCCGTATTTACAAACTTCCTATAGGATTGACTTGGGAAACCCAAAAGAATATGACACTTATTGGAGATGCTGCGCATCTTATGAGTCCATTTGCAGGTGAAGGTGTTAATATGGCTTTACATGATGCTTATCTTTTAGCCAAGGCCTTCCATATGTATGATGATCTTACTGAAATTTTGAACAGCTATGAGCAACAAATGTTTGAAATTGCGAAAGTTCATGCACAAGAATCTCAAGATAATTTGGCAATATTTTTCTCGGACAATGGTGCTGAAACAATGGCCCAACTTTTTGAGGAAATAGCGTAACTTCTGGCTCAAGATATATAGTTATGGCTATACCGTTAATGATTATAAATTTATTGAAATAATTTCTTAATGTATCATGACTAAGACAAAGGTTGATTAAGAAACGATTTAAAGGCTCCTTGTAATGAGGAGCCTTTTTGACTTTTTATTTTGTTCACTACTATTTTAATTGGGTTATTTTCCACCTCTTAATTATATAAATAAAAGTATGTATGTATGATTTACAATAAACAATCTTATTGTAAATCAATGAAATAGTTCGCCGCACTTATTCAAAATAAGATAAAAACTTATAATAATGACTAAGCAACTTTAGATAAGTAATGCATGGGCATTAGATGAACTTATGAGCATATAAGATGTTTTCATATACCCTAACAGGGTATATTATAGGTGTAATAATAAAAATAGAAATGTAGGGGGTTTTACTTTGACTAATCATGAAGCGCACGAACATCATGAGCACCATGATCATCACGAAAACCATGACCACCATGATCACGGAAGTGGTCACGCACATCACCATCATGGTAATTTTAAAGTTAAATTTTTTGTGTCATTAATTTTTGCCATACCTATTATAATTTTATCGCCGATGATGGGCGTTCAACTGCCATTTCAATTTACATTTGCAGGGTCTGAATGGATTGTTTTAATACTGGCTACAATATTATTCTTCTATGGTGGTAAGCCATTCTTAGCTGGTGGGAAAGACGAAATAGCAGCTAAACAACCAGGGATGATGACATTAGTGGCTTTAGGGATTTCAGTTGCTTATATTTATAGCTTGTACGCCTTTTATATGAATAATATAAGTAGTTCGACAGGTCATACAATGGACTTTTTCTGGGAGTTAGCTACATTAATTTTAATTATGTTGTTAGGTCATTGGATTGAAATGAATGCGGTAGGTAATGCTGGAGATGCATTGAAAAAGATGGCTGAGTTGTTACCTAATAGTGCTATCAAAGTAACGAATAATGACCAACGTGAAGAAGTTAAAATCTCAGACCTCGTTATTGATGATATTGTTGAAGTAAAAGCTGGAGAAAGTATTCCATCAGATGGCGTTATCATTCAAGGACAAACATCAGTGGATGAATCATTAGTTACTGGTGAATCTAAAAAAATACAAAAATCTGAAAATGACGCTGTTATTGGTGGTGCGATTAATGGTTCGGGCACGATACAAGTTAAGGTTACAGCTGTAGGTGAAGACGGTTACCTTTCTCAAGTTATGGAACTAGTGAATCAAGCACAAAATGATAAATCTAAAGCTGAATTATTATCAGATAAGGTAGCAGGTTATTTATTTTACTTTGCTGTAAGTATCGGTGTGATTGCATTTATCGTGTGGATGCTGGTGCAAAATAATATTGATTTTGCATTAGAACGTCTAGTAACTGTATTGGTAATTGCTTGTCCGCATGCCTTAGGCTTGGCCATACCTTTAGTTACTGCACGTTCTACGTCGATAGGTGCTCATAATGGTTTAATTATTAAAAATAGAGAAGCGGTTGAGATTGCACAACATATCGACTATGTAATGATGGATAAAACAGGCACACTCACAGAAGGTGATTTTTCAGTTAATCATTATGAAAGCTTTAAAGATGATTGGAGCGATGACACAATATTAAGTTTGTTTGCGTCACTTGAAAGTCAGTCTAATCATCCTTTAGCGACTGGCATTGTTGATTTCGCAACGCAGAAAAATATTGCATACGCTAATCCTCAAGATGTGAATAACATTTCAGGTGTAGGCTTAGAAGGTATAGTTGATCAGCAAAAGTATAAAATCACAAATGTTTCATATCTTGATAAACATGATTTTGCTTATGATCGTGATTTGTTTACATCATTAGCACAACAAGGTAATTCAATTAGTTATTTAATTGATGAACAGCAAGTTATAGGTATTATTGCGCAAGGTGATAAAATTAAAGCAAGTTCAAAACAGATGGTAGCAGATTTAGTATCAAGAAACATTACACCAGTTATGCTTACAGGTGATAATAAAGCAGTAGCGCAAGCAGTTGCACAACACTTAGGGATTAAGGATGTACATGCGCAACTTATGCCAGAAGATAAAGAAAGTATCATAAAAGATTACCAACAAAATGATAAAAAAGTAATGATGGTCGGTGACGGTATCAATGATGCACCGAGTCTCATCAGAGCTGATATTGGTATAGCCATAGGTGCAGGTACGGATGTCGCCGTTGATTCAGGTGATATCATTCTTGTTAAAAGTAACCCGTCAGACATTATTCATTTCTTGTCACTGTCCAAAAATACAATGCGCAAAATGGTGCAAAACTTATGGTGGGGTGCAGGATACAATATTATTGCAGTACCATTAGCTGCCGGTATTTTAGCATTTCTTGGCCTTATTCTTTCACCAGCAGTTGGTGCAGTATTAATGTCCTTAAGTACCATTATTGTTGCAATTAATGCCTTTACATTGAAATTAAAATAACAAACAGGAGTTTTTAACATGATAAAAAAAGTAATCTTTCTTATATTAGCATCAGCATTAGTATTATCCGCTTGTTCAAATAAAGAGGAGCAAAGTGAAGAAGCTAAAAATCATGAGGGCCATATGAAGCATAATGATGAAAGTAAGGCTCCAGAAGATATGACAGAAACGGCTCAAGGTAAGTTTGAAAAAGGGGATAAAGTGACTATTACTGCAGGTCATATGCCCGGCATGAAAGGTGCAGAAGCTACAGTTAAAGGTGCCTACAAAACACATGCGTATGTTGTAAGTTATGAACCCACAAATGGAGATAAAAAAGTAAATAATCATAAATGGGTTGTCAATGAAGAAATTAAAGAAGCACCGGAACATGGCTTTAGCGCAGGTGATACAGTCAAATTAGAAGCGGACCATATGCCTGGTATGAAAGGTGCCACAGCAGACATAGATGATGTCGAGGAGACTACTGTGTATATGGTCGATTACAAATCTAAAGACAACGGCAAAACTGTCAAAAATCATAAATGGATGACGGGCGATGAACTAAAAGCTCGCTAAGAATGCTTTTGAAAGTTAGGTATATAGTGAGTATAATATTGGTCAAAAGGCACATACATCAGCTGTATGTGTCTTTTGTCAATGTGTTATAGTACAGGGAAAGCTTGAATAGTTTGATACATAGTAAAATTTGATAAAGTTTATTCGTATAAAACATCATTTGAAAAAATGTAGGAGTGAGTTAAATGGGCGTTGTAGATCATATAGTTAACAAAATAGTAACAGAAATAAGTGGATTACCAGGTGTGGTAGGAGTTGTGCTAGGTGGCTCTAGAGCCAAAGGTAATCATAGACCAGATTCCGATATAGATATAGGTATCTATTATGATGAAACACAAGGGTTTAATACAGACTATATCGAAACAGCAGCAGGTAAACTTAACGACGAGCAAAAAGAACAGTTAATTACAGCATTAGGCGATTGGGGAGAATGGATTAACGGTGGTGGCTGGTTAATTGTGGATGGTTATCATGTAGATTTAATTTTTCGTGATATTAATAAAGTAAATGATGTGATAAACGATTGTTTAGCAGGTAAAGTAACGATTCATTATCAGACTGGTCATCCACATGGCTTTTTAAACGTTATGTATATGGGTGAGTTAAATATTTGTGAAATATTAGCAGATCCTCAAAATACATTACATGAGCTTAAAACAAAAACATATCCATATCCTCCCGAAGTCAAACAGTCCATAACTCAATTTTTTGCGTTTGAAGCTTCTTTCTCCTTAATGTTTATCGAGGACAACGTTGATAAAGATGATATTTCGTATTTAATAGGCCATTTATTCCGATGCTTGTCTTGTTTGAATCAAGTAATCTTTGCAAAAAATGAGGTTTATTGTATTAATGAAAAGAAAGCTGTAGCACTCATTAATACATTCCCAGTGAAGCCTAAAAATTATAAACAAAGAATAGATAATATTGTATCTTCATTTTCAATAGATGAATATAAAACCAAGGCAGCTATTGAAGAATTAAGAAATGTTATTGATGAAACCAATCATTTATAATCAAAGATATGCGAAAACTTTAATTTGCAACGATAAAAAGACTTCTTATTTGATAAGAAGTCTTTTTTATACTTATTATGACTTACTTTCTTTTTTGGGTGGCCACACAAAATATGATATACAAATAATTAAATCAATAACAATGACGATTGTCCAAATATGAATGACACTGTCTAAAGCTGTTGTGCGACTTGCATCATTAATTAAATAAACAATTAAATGTAAAATACCTGTTCCTAAGACGTAAGAAAGTAAATGCTTTAACCAATTTTTGGCATAGTTTTTAGCGTAGTCTAGTCCTGTAGGTTTATAAGGTTTGGCACCTTGTTTCATCACATAATATCTAAACCTGTCATCTGCCCAAGTTATCATGCTTTTCCCAAAAACAAGAGATACTGCAATATAAACTGCAGCTATAGCGTGTGGCGTTTCTGCTGTTGCACCATTCATGAGGTCTATAGCTGTTGTTATAAGTAGTATTAAATCGATCACAGGTGTGAGTGCTAGAAAGAATAGACCTAACTTTTTGAGCTTGAAGATATATCTTGTGACTAGTCCGAGTAATATGACTACCCAAAAGGCAACTTCACAAAAAATGATAAGCCAGACAATAAAGTTCATGTTTTTCCTCCCTTATATGTGAGTGTCGCTATTTCTTCATCTATTATTGATTGAATATCTTCGTTTGAGGTGTCGTTTGGATTAAGTAATTTATGCAGAGCTAAACCATCAATTAAAGCATGTAATTTCATTGCAGTAAGATGAATATTTAAATTAGTTTGTAGTAGCTGTTCATTATTTAATAAAGTCAAAATGCTATGACATAGTTGATCTAGTCCATCGTCTAGCGTACTTTGACCATATTCATGAATGTCATAACGAAAAGCCATCCAAACTTCCATATCAGCGAGTCTTTCTTGATCTAAGGGTAAGACGGTTAGCAAACTTGCTTTAACTTTATCAATGGTATTAAGGTTTTTGGACGTAAATATAGCTTCAATTCTCCTTCTTATTTTCACTTCTACGGTAGACATAACGGCGTTTAGTAACTCAGAATGATTTGGAAAATAATATCTAATCTGACCAGGGGTCATTTGCGCTATGTGCGCAATTTGTCTTACGGTAGAGCCTTTTACACCATTTTCTACAATTGAATCGAAAGCGTATTGAATGATTTCGGTTTTCTTGTGTTCGTGATTAATTATTTTTGGCATACTCCTAGTTTAACATATTTTAATACAAGTGTATTAATTAAAAGTCTGAAATGAGTAAAGTTCTGATTTGCCACTTTCTTTTGTTATAAGTGCATTTATAAATTATATAAAATAAAAAATCCTTCAAGTAGAATTGAAGGATTTTACAGCGTGTATTAGGATGAAAATTTTATGATTTCCTTTATGTTTCAGCACAAAAATTTATTTACACATGCGCTCTATGGAATCGTATATTGGTTAATGTACTAATGATAAATAACAGCAAGAACAGTATGAAACCATATATTTCAAATATATTCAACTGGCCATGGGATAATAGTTTATTAATCATTAAAAACATCATATCTAATGAAAAGAGTAATAATAAATGTATATAAATTGTGGTGAAACCAGTTTTGTTAGTTGTATTTTTGTCAGTTGCTTTATAGTGATACACATAAATAATAAATAACAGTGAAATAAAGGCAAAACATAATGTATATAAACTGTTTAAATGGGCTAATTCAATATTTTGGATTAATAGCACGAGACCTTCACCAAATAATAAAATGATGAGTAAGCTTAAGCGTTCAGTCAAGTGATTAAAAAATATAGGATTGTGATATGAAACCATATAAAAGAGTAGTGGAAAGACTGCTACAATTAAAATGCCTATGAAAAATAAACAAAAATTAATCGGTGCAGGCAACATTATTGATATTACAGAAAGGATAATTGTTAATAATAATCCACTTGTGTAAACTTTGACCAATTTGAAATCTACTTCTGTATCGGTAAATTTATAATTAATAAAGTATTGTATGAATACACTTAGATACACTAAGGCAGTCGTTAAAACAAATGGTGAAAATGTTTGTTGAAAATCACTATTTATCGCTTTAGACAAGATAATGATTAAATACATATCTATAAATACAAACACGTATTGATACCATTTTTGATTGAAGAACCTGTTAACTAAAAGTGTTCGATAGATCCATATAGAGAAAAAGACAAGAAAAAGCATGAAACTTTTCCCTAATTCTTCTAATGACATTATATTATGTGAAATACCTTCAACAGTTTGATTGATAGTAGCTAAAACATAAACAAATATTAAATCAAAAAATAATTCTGTCATGCTGACTTCTTTTTTCTTCATTTTTTCACTCCTAAATCTTTTGCTGTTATTCGCTTTCCAATAATTCGAATTTTTTATCTAACACTTGAAGTGCTTCATCTATAAGTTTTTTTTGTTCTAATAAATTTTTTTGATGTTTTAAAAAAATGTCTCTACGCTTCATTTTGGTAGAGCTTCCTTGATGATACAATTCGGCAATTTCTTTTAATTTTGATATAGGCATATGTGTCTGACGCATGCATTTTATAAATTCAATCCAATATAAGTCTTCTTCGGAAAAGTCTCTATAGCCATTTTTATTTCTCGCCACGAATGGAAAAAGTCCTGCTTTATCATAGTAGCGAATGGTATGTTCGCTGATGCCTAAATTATCTGCTACTTGTTTTACTCGCATAATTTTCCTCCTAAAAAAGGCTAGGACATCATTGATTCGTCCCAGCCGCGTGTCATATTGTCAGTAGATGACAGTACTAAAATTGCGCCTCAAATTAAGCTTTTTTAATTCCAGTCATTTTATCAGTGTGAGATGACGAAATCTTTTTAATTTCTGTCCCAACCCCTTTGTGTTTATTTAATAAGTTGGGAAAGTAAATCGTCATAGTTATTATGAATGATAGCTTCAAAGCCAAATGTTGATTCCATATCATCTTTTAATGTTTCTACAGTGATATAACCTATGCGTTCAGGGTCATCTATTTGTAAGCCAATGCGTTGAATATCATTGTGGAATAAATTATTTTGATGAGATAGTTCTATGATTTCATTAGCTAAAGATTTCACGTAATCATTGTTCGATAAAGATACGTTTTTGTCGTCTAGCACACTTTCTTCTGAAATAATTTTGATCTCTGTTTCATTTCCTTTATATAGTGCTAAAAAGTAATTCATATCAAAATGGCCTCCCTAGTGTTTAAAATTATCTAACGTGTCGTATAACCACCATTTGCAAATAAGGTTTGTCCGTTGATCCACCAACCATCTAAAGTTAAAAAAGTAATAATCGGTGCAATGTCTTCGATATTAGTCAGTTGATTATGGAGTGCTTGGGATTTATGGAATGCCACAGCATCTTCACCTTCTTGAGGATAGAAGAAAGGTGTGTCCATTGGACCAGGCGCTACTGCATTAACAGAAATCCCTCTATCCATAAACTCTGCTGATGCTGCACGAGTATAATGCTCGACAGGTGCTTTCCCTCCAGCATAAGTTGAATAGAAACCTGTATAAGCAGCTAGCAATGCGGTAGCTATGGTGATGATTTTACCATTATCATTCATCGACTTCTCAGCATATTTTATAAAGAAATACGCTGATTTTGCGTTGATGTCTGACATGCTATCAAATTCGGCTTCAGTCGTTTCAGCAATCGGTTTTTTCAGTACTTTTCCTACGGTATTAATTGCGATGTCAATTTTTCCAAAGGTGTTTTCAGCATGTTGAAATAATGCCTGGACATTATCAACTTTAGTTAAATCACCAGAGAATAGTGTGCCTTGACCCCCTAAATCTTCGACTTGTGACAGTGTAGCTTTTGCATCGGCTAACGAATGTTCATCGTGATGATGGATTACTATTTTAGCGCCTGCTTTAGCATACGTAGTACTTAATAAGCCACCAAGGTTTTTAGCACCACCAGCAATAACTACAACTTTGTCTGTTAAGCTATTAAATTTTCCCATATTATATAACCTCCTTTGAATATATTACAAGCATAAACCTTAGAGCGCGATATCAAGCAAGCGCTTATTGAATATTTCTAATTATGCTTAAGGGAGGTAGTAATATCGTGTCAGTAAATAAAACAAAGGCACATACAAAATGTATGTGCCTTAGCCTGTAATTTTATGTTAGTGCACTTCTCGCAGAAGTGGGCCAAATCACTGCCAATATTATAAATTAAGTTACATCATAAATGGACTGTTTTGTTAGTTCCCATTTTTTGTCTGCTACATGCTCAACAAATCTGCTATCATGTGACGTGAATAAAATGATACCTGGGTATTTATTCATAAACAATTCTAATGCTTCTAATGTTTTAATGTCTAAAAAGTTAGTGGGTTCGTCTAAAATTAATACATTCGCTTGTGTTGAAAACAACACTGCTAACGATAATTTAGTGCGTTCGCCACCACTCAAAACTTTACAAGAACGCGTAAGTGCTTCATTTAACCCTAAATTATTTAAAATAGCTCTACTAAATGATTCGGATGAATCAGTTTCGTCCATTAAATATTGTAATAAAGAAACATCACGCATTTCTTCATAAGCAAGTTGACGATAATAGGCCATTTGTATTTTTGGAGAACACTCAATACCCTCCATTCGATGATAAATCGCTTCAAGTAAAGTTGTTTTACCTGCGCCATTAGCACCTATGAACGCTATATTTTTACCATAAGGTATTTGGAAACGTACTTGTGACAACAATGTTTGATTGCCTTGTCTTAATGTTAGATTTTGTGCAATGATTGGATAATTATTATGAATATCATAAATGTTATTGTGTGGAAAATGGAAGCCGTGTTCATTTTGTGGTTTTTCGACTTCTTCTAAATGTTCTATTCTTTTTTCAATGTGTTTCGCTTGTTTTTGAGCAGCTTTCTCCACTGATCCTTTTTGTTTTGAAGCACTTAAACGATCGGGTTCGATACTTTTGTTTTTTTGTTTTAAAGATGCTTGGGACATCTGTTGCGCCTGTTTTCGTTTAGTTTTACTTGCTTGGGATAGCCTTTGCTTCTCACATACATATTGGTCATATTGACGCTGTTGTTCTAAATGTTCTTGTTCGCGCTGTTGTTGATATTGTGAATAATTCCCTTTGAACACTCTGATTGTACCGTCTGCTTGTATATCCCATATGGTGTCAGCGATTTGATCTATGAGCGCTCTGTCATGACTCACTACAATTAACGTGCCATAATAATATTTTAAAATATTATAAAGATAATCTTTACCATAGTTATCTAAATGATTCGTAGGTTCATCTAAAAGTAAGATTGGACTATAATTCGATAACACATTAGCTAATTTATATTTAGCTTTTTCTCCACCACTCATACTGTCAGTGGTATGCATAGGAATCCCGAGTTCACTCATTAAGCTACCATCTAAGGTATCAAAATCATGGTCCACGTCCATGTTAAGTTGTTCGAAATATTGAACTACACCATCAGTTTCAACAGTTCCTGATTCTGGTGTTATTTTTTGCGCAATCATATTTAGTAATGTGGTTTTGCCCGTACCATTACCTCCAATAAGTGCTATTTTTTCAAATTGATAAGCATAAAGCTGCTCAATGTTAAGTGAGCGCCAATCTGTCAATTTATGATTGATTTGGTGAAATTTAATTGTATATTGTTCCATGTCGATACACTCCTTGTAATGTTAAAGGACGTGTACGCAAAAAAAAATGAGACAGGCTACTCCCGTCTCATTCACATCACACTTTCGGTCGCATAAAATTATTGCGCTGTTATCGTGTTTGAAAGTGTTATTATTCCTAATGAAGAATAAAAAATGACATACGTCACCTATGAGTGTGTATTGCGGACAGCCTTTTTTGAATTAATTTAATTTTGTATTCAAAAAAGTTTGTCTTAGTCTCATAGAAGCTGTCATTTTAATTCTCCTCTCCTGTAATGTAGTGACATCACTATAACATTTTATAATGTGTTTTACAATATAGCTATAAAAACAAAATTCGTTTTCAATTATCAATAAAATTTATATTTACTTGCAATTATAGCAAATAAGCGTACTATTAAAGTGAATAATTACACTCTGGCAAGTGCGATACTATAAATTAGGAGTGATTTGCTATGAACAAGGTAATGCGGGTATTGGCGTCGAGTGTCGTTGTTTCAACGCTTATTGTAGGTACTTCAGCAGCATACATTACGACTAGTAATGCTAATGCACAAGCAGCAGAACAAGTTCAAAAATGGGGATATGGTGAAGGTGGTGCTAGTAGTGAAAGTGGTACTAATTTAAAAGCGGAAACACCGTGGTATAACTATGAGGGATATACAACTTATGATCCTTCGTTTACTCAAGATTATAACTTTGTCCGTGCTTTGAAATATGACAATGTATCGATCAATGGCTATAAAGTAGATCCAAACGCTTCAAATGAATTCGATCATTCAAAAACAGTGTATGATACTACTGTTAACTTTAATGAGAACGATGAAGTAGTAATGTTACGTTTTGATACTAAGCCTGATACGATTTCTAAAAAAGTTTTTAAACAAGCTCATGAAAGTAATGCAATTTTGGCAGAAGGTGATACCCCAGGGGATGTAGGTACTTTTATTCGATATGAAACTAATGATAGCTATTATAATGTTTATTTTGATAAACAAGGTTACTTGTATCAAATTGAAATTCATTAATGATAGCAAAATATTGTTTCATCAATGTAGACCCAGATAACAGTGGATTTGAGTATCACTAAATTGTTAATTGATAAATCACTATGATAAAAATGGGCGAAAATTTCGAGAGGTGAAGAGGAGACTGTTAAAGTCTTCTCTTTTTTAGTTAAGTAATGATGGTATGTAAATATCAAAAAAAGCTAGGTATCAAGTGTGTTTGTACTTGATTCCCTAGCTTTTTTGAGAAATGACTTAAACTCTTTAATTGTAAAAACGTATAGTTACAAACGATTGATGAACTTTAAGCATTAATATTAAAAGTGAACTGTGATGTTTTGATCGTGACAATAATCTTTAATATCATTAGGGGGGTTTTTATCAGTGAACATTTTACTAATGCTGTTTAAAGGACAGTAGGTTAATAAAGTGGATTTCCCCATTTTACTGTAATCAGCTAAGACATATGTTTCTTTTGCCTTACCTGTAATATATTGTTTAATTAAATTTTCTTCCATTTCGGAATTGGATAATCCATTTTGTACATTAATCCCTGTTGCCGCC
Organism: Staphylococcus sp. GDY8P72P; assembly: GCF_016890655.1. Classification (NCBI taxonomy): domain Bacteria; kingdom Bacillati; phylum Bacillota; class Bacilli; order Caryophanales; family Staphylococcaceae; genus Staphylococcus; species Staphylococcus sp. GDY8P72P. The sequence continues at coordinate 30,910 of NZ_JAFEQJ010000018.1, forward strand.
ATAAAGGCTTTGCTAATGTTGAATTTTTCTAATAGCATATTAGCACTAATACCTATAAAAGATCGCGTAATCGGTTTATATTTTTCACCAATAATAAACAATGTGACGTATTCAAACTGTGATGCTTTATTCATTATATCTAAGCTGTTAGTTATTATCGTAAACGGTAAGTTTTTATCGACATAATCTAATATATGTATTGTTGTAGTACCTGTATCAATATAGATAATGTCATAGGCTTCAATTTCTTTAGCAGCAAGCTCACCAATATGCTTTTTGGATTTATAGTTTTTACTATTTCGTTGGTAATAATCCACAGTTCTATGATTTTCCTCAATAAGTTCTATGCCGCCGTATACTTTTTTTACGACATTCATATCTACAAGTTGATTTATGTCACGTCGGATGGTGTTAGTTGAAACATTGAAAGTTTCAACCAACTCTTCTATTGACGCTGTTTTATTATTTTTTATGAAAGCTTCAATTTCATAAATACGTTTAGATTTCATATATGATTCCCCCATTTATTACAATATACCCAATTTAAGTTGTATAAACAACCTAAAACTAAAACAGTTACTCAAAAGTTGACATTATTCTAACGTTATTATAAGATGTTTTCAACAAGTAACCAATAGTTAACCAAAAAGTACTTATTGTCCGACTATTTTTGTAAGCGGTTACTCATAAAATGATTGGAGGATTTTATAATGGCAGAAATCTTAAAGAACTATATTAATGGTGAGTGGAAAGCATCTGAGAGTACAGAAACTTTGGATGTATTAAACCCTGCAACTAAAGAAGTTGTTGCAAAGGTACCCGTATCTACACGTAAAGAGTTAGATGAAGCGGCACAAATAGCACATGATGCATTTCAAGAATGGAAAGAAGTTGCTGTTCCGAAACGTGCGCGTTTGCTAATTAAGTTACAACAATTACTCATAGATAATAAAGATGAACTCGCAGCAATCATTACTAAAGAAAATGGTAAAAATACAACTGAAGCATTAGGTGAAGTACAACGTGGTATTGAAAATGTTGAATTTGCAGCAGGTACACCATCATTAATGATGGGTGATTCGTTATCAAGTATTGCAACGAATATTGAAGGTACAAGCTATAAATATCCTGTAGGGGTTGTTGGTGGAATTACGCCATTTAATTTCCCAATGATGGTGCCATGTTGGATGTTCCCGATGGCGATTTCGTTAGGTAATACCTTTGTAATTAAACCATCAGAAAAAACACCGTTATTAGTTAACAAACTAGCTGAATTAGTTGAAGCTGCAGGCTTCCCTAAAGGTGTATTCAATGTTGTTCATGGCGCACATGATGTGGTTAATGGCATTTGTGAAAATGAACATATTAAGGCCGTGTCATTCGTTGGTTCTAAACCAGTTGGCGCGTATGTGTATAAAAAAGCAACAGAGAACTTAAAACGTGCGCAATGTTTAACAGGTGCTAAAAATCATACGATTGTCTTAAACGATGCCGATATTGATACAGCTGTTAAAGATGTTATCGGTGCAGCATTTGGTTCAGCAGGTGAACGTTGTATGGCTGCAGCTGTCATTGCAGTACAATCTAATGTTTATGATGAATTTAAAGAAAAATTAGTGCAGGCATCTAAAGATATTGTCATTGGTAATGGCATTGAGGACAATGTATTTTTAGGTCCAGTTATCAGAGAAGAAAATAAAGCGAAGACATTACAATATGTAGATGAGGGTGTAAAAGAAGGTGCTAAATTAGTGCTGGATGGTAGAGATGGTAACAATGAAGATGGATATTTCGTTAAACCAACCATTTTCGAAGATGTTACAACGGATATGAAGTTATGGCAGGATGAAATATTTGCGCCTGTATTATCGCTTGTTAAAGTAGATAGTTTAAAAGAAGGCATTGCTTTAGCTAATCAATCTGAATTTGCCAATGGTGCTTGCTTATTTACTGATAGTGCTTCATCAATCAGATACTTTAGAGAAAATGTTGATGCAGGCATGTTAGGCATTAACTTAGGTGTCCCTGCACCAATGGCGATTTTCCCATTCTCAGGTTGGAAATCTTCGTTCTACGGTTCATTACATGCTAATGGTAAGGATAGTATTGAATTTTATACTCACAGAAAAGTTGTTACAGCACGTCACGGAGAACCACAATTTTAAGGAGTGAAGATAGAAATGGCTCATTTATTAAATAAACCTGTACATCATCGATTAAGTGATGATGTACAAGTCATTCACGATTTGCAACCCAATGATATTAATCTAGATTATATCGGCTTGAAAGTACTAGATATTAAAAGCGGTGGCAATTATGAGGAAGCAACAGAAGATTTTGAATTATGCATTGTAGCCTTAACAGGTAAAGTTACAGTGTCAGATGGTACTAATACATTTGAACATATCGGCACGAGAGATTCTGTATTTGAAAAAATTCCAACAGATAGTGTCTACATTTCAAAACAGCATAATATAACAATAGAGGCTGTTACAGATGCAAGAGTCATTTTATGCTATGCACCTGCGGATGAAGTTCGAGAGACACAATTGATACCTGCAAGTGAAAATTCAATTGAAGATAGAGGGAAATATTCCAACAAACGTCATGTACACAACATTTTACCAGATACACATAAAGCGAGTGAGAAATTATTAGTTGTAGAAGTGTATACAGATCAAGGTAATTGGTCTAGCTATCCGCCACATAAACATGACCAGGATAATTTACCTAATGAGTCATTATTAGAAGAAACCTATTATCATGAAATGAATCCACGTACTGGTTTTGTATTTCAAAGAGTGTATACAGATGATTTATCACTTGATGAAACAATGGCAGTTGAAAATAGTGATGTAGTGATAGTTCCTAAAGGCTATCATCCAGTAGCTGTCCCAGATGGTTATGATGGCTATTATTTAAATATTATGGCAGGGCCTAAAAAGGTTTGGAAATTTTATAATCAACCAGACCATGAATGGATTATTGATCGTAAATAAAAGGGGTGCTCGTAAATGGCTAATAAGAAACATATCGTAGCAATAGGTCGTGCTGCAGTCGATTTAAATGCAAAAGAAATTAATAGACCCATGGAAGAAACATCAACATTTAGTAAATATGTGGGTGGTTCTCCAGCAAATATCATGATTGGTGCTGCAAAGCTAGGATTAGACGTTGGCATGATTGCCAATGTCTCTGATGACCAACATGGTCGATTTGTCACAAATTACTTTAATGAAGTCGGTGTTGATACATCACAAATTCATGTCGATGAAGAAGGACATAAAATTGGTTTAACTTTTACTGAAATTAAAAGTCCTACAGAATCTAGCATTTTAATGTATAGAGAAGCAGTTGCAGACTTATTTTTAGCTCCAGAACATGTAGATGAGTTATACATCAAAAATTCGGAATATTTGCTCATTTCTGGAACGGCTTTAGCACAATCACCTTCGAGAGAATCTGTGTTAAAAGCACTAGCACTTGCTAAAAAACATGATGTTAAAGTGATTTTTGAATTAGATTATCGTCCATATAATTGGAGAAATACAGAAGAAACGTCAATCTACTATGAATTAATTGCTGAACAAGCAGATGTTGTTATTGGTACAAGAGATGAATTCGACATGGTTGAACGTTATCAAGCATTGTCAGACCAAGAGATTAGCAACGTGCTATTCACTAAAAACCCTAATTTAGTAGTCATCAAACATGGTGTACAAGGCTCATTTGCATTTGATAAAGCCGGAAATATATATGAAGGTATAGCCTTTAAAGCAAATGTTGTCAAAACATTTGGTGCAGGAGACTCATATGCCGCAGCCTTTATTTATGCATATGTTAAGGGCAAAAGTGTGGAGGAAGCACTGCAATATGGTGCCGCATCAGCAGCAATCGTAGTTAGTAGTCACAGTTCATCAGAAGCTATGCCTACTGTAGAAAAAATCGAAGACTTAATTAAAGAACAATCTTAAGGTGGTGCAAACATGGTCAATACGGTGAGATTAACGACAGGAGAAGCAATCGTTAAGTTTTTAACACAACAATATATTTATGTTGATGGCGAAGAAACACGTTTTGTAGAAGGTGTAATGAATATCTTCGGACACGGTAATGTACTTGGTATGGGTGAAGGATTATCAAAATATCAACAGGAATTGAAAATTATTCAAGGTAAAAACGAACAAGGTATGGCACATACTGCGATTGGCTTTAGTAAACAAAGGCTAAGAAAGAAAATTTTTGCAGTGACGAGTTCTGTTGGTCCTGGTTCTGCCAATGTTGTAACAGCTGCAGGTACTGCGGCAGCCAATCATATCCCTGTACTATTTCTTCCTGGAGATACGTTTGCGACACGTCAACCAGACCCAGTATTACAACAAATAGAAAATCCCCAAAGTATTGGTATAACAACAAATGATGCGCTTAAACCATTATCTAGATATTTTGATTGCATTACACGACCAGAACAAATTATGTCAGCACTTATTAGAGCATTTGAAGTAATGACCAACCCACAGACGGCAGGACCAGTTACATTGGCATTAAGTCAAGATGTGCAAGGTGAAGCGTTTGATTTTCCAGAAACCTTCTTTGAAAAGCGTGTCCATTATGTAGATAGATTAGAGCCGTCTGAACGTGCGATTGAGCTTGCTAGTAAGATATTGAAAACTGCTAAAAAGCCATTAGTCATCGTTGGCGGTGGTGCTAAGTATTCTGAAGCACAAAAAGAAATCAAACAACTGATTGAAACGCACAACATTCCTATGGCTGAAACACAAGCTGGTAAATCAACAATTGAGGCTTCTCATCCATTAAATTTAGGTGGATTAGGTGTGACAGGTAATTTAGCGGCTAATATCTATGCTAAAGAGGCTGATGTCATTGTTGGTATAGGCACGAGGTACTCCGATTTTACAACGAGTTCCAAGACCGCTATTAATTTCGACACTGCAAAATTGATAAATATTAATATCAATAGGGTGGATGCATACAAGTTAGATGCAACACAAGTCGTAGGTGATGCGAAAGTGTCAGTGCTTAAACTCAAGGATGCATTAAATGACTATCAATTCGATATAACAGACCTAGTTTCTGATATTAAACAGCAATGGTCAAATGAACGTGCGAGATTGGCGACTGTCAATATTAACAGTGACGATTTTACACCTGAAATTGCGGATCAGTTTGATCAAGCCAAAATGAAACAATATGTGGAAGCATTACAAACTGAGTTGCCACAAACAAATGCGTTAATTGAAGTGAATAACACGATTGCACCAGATGCAATCATTGTTGCCGCAGCAGGTTCCTTGCCAGGTGATTTAGAACGATTATGGGAAACAGATGCGTTCAACACATACAACATGGAATATGGGTATTCGACGATGGGCTATGAAATTGCTGCCGCAGTAGGTGCGAAAATTGCAGAACCTAATAAAGAAGTTTATGCACTCGTCGGTGATGGTAGCTTCCTTATGTTGCATACCGAACTCATAACAGCACTGCAGTATAACTATAAAATCAATATTATTTTATTTGATAATAGTGGCTTTGGCTGTATTAACAACTTACAAATGGGCAATGGAAGTGAAAGCTTCTGCACAGAGTTCACAGATTATAACGGTCAACCACTAAATATAGACTATCAAAAAGTGGCTGAAGGTTATGGTGCCAAATCTTATAAGGTGAATGATACGAAGTCTTTAGCAACAGCGATTGAGCAGGCTAAGCAAGAGACTAAATCTACGTTGATTGACATTAAAACGTTGCCTAAAACTATGACAGACGGCTATGAGTCCTTTTGGAATGTCGGAGTTTCTGAGCATAGTGACAAACCTTCAATAAAAGAAGCATTTTCACAAAAAGCACAAACAATGAAAACAGCGAAACATTATTAAGATAGGTGGTACAACTATGACAAAGATAAAAATAGGACAAGTCGGTCTTGGTAGATTAGGGCAAGTGCATGCTTCCAATATAGTAAATCATGTTAAAAATGCCGAATTATATGCCGTTGCAAGTGTAGTGGATGCGGAACTCGCATATGCAAAAGATCAATTAGGTGTTCAACATTGTTATAAATCATACAATGAAATGATTGGAAATGATGAATTAGATGCTGTCGTTATAGTATCACCGAGTGGTTTTCATGCCGTGCAAATCACGCAAGCACTTGAAAAAGGTTTGCATGTGTTCTCTGAAAAACCCATTGGTTTAGAGTTAGAACATATTAAACAAGTCGTAACTGAGATTGATAAGCATCCAGATAAAGTCTTTCAATTAGGCTTTATGCGCCGTTTCGATGAATCGTATTTATATGCCAAAGAAGCTGTAGACAATGGTGACCTAGGTAAAATTACAGCAATGCGCTGTTATGGTATTGACCCAAGTGCAGGTCTTGATAGCTTTATTCAATTTGCCAAAAACAGTGCCAGTGGTGGGATCTTTTTAGATATGTCGATCCATGATATCGATTTAGTAAGATGGTTCACTGGATCGGAATTTAAAAGCGTTTATTCCCTAGGAAATAACATCGCCGCACCTGAATTATCTGATTGTGAAGAGCTGGAAACAGGAGCATGTTTATCAGAACTTGAAGATGGAACCATTGCTTACTTTTTAGCTGGTCGTAATGCGCAGCACGGTTATCATGTCGAAACGGAAATTATTGGTACTGAAGGTATGATTCGTATCGGTAATGCACCGGAAAAAAACTTGGTAACACTTTATGACAAAAATGGTGTTGTCAGACCGACTTCAGAACATTTTCCTGAACGATTTAGATTTGCTTTCGTGAATGAATTAAATACATTTGTTAATTCAATTAACAATAAAGAACAATCAACGATTACTGGTGTGGATGGCTTGAAAAGTACAGAAGTTGCCATTGCTATGCAAGAATCATTTGAGTCTAAACAGATAATTAAGTTATGAGGTGAGTAAAATGACTAGAGACATTCGTTATGCATGTGCTCCAATCGCATGGACAAATGATGATATGCCTGAATTAGGCAACGAAAATTCCTTTGAACAATGTATTAGTGAAATGGCATTAGCAGGATATGAAGGTACTGAAATAGGCAATAAATATCCGAAAGATGCCGAAGTATTAAAGGATTATTTAGAGGCACGGGGATTATCAGTAGCAAGTGCGTGGCTTAGCTTATATTTAACATCTGCTCCTTATGAAGTAACGAGACAGGCATTTATTGAGCATAGAGATTTCTTACATGCACTTGGTGCTAAAGTAATCGTAGTGTCAGAGCAAGGTAACAGTATTCAAGGAAAGTTAGATAAAGCCTTATTTAAAGATAAGCCGATTTTTACTGAAGCAGAATGGATACGCTTGATAGACGGTTTGGAAAAATTAGGACAATTAGCTCATGAGAAAGATATGGAAATTGTGTATCACCACCATATGGGGACAGGTATACAAACAACAGCAGAAATTGATGAGTTAATGAAGAGAACAAGCAAAGATAATGTTTCCCTACTATTTGACACTGGTCACCTTTTGGTATCTGGAGAAGATCCTCTAGCAATATTTAACAAGCATGAAGATCGAATTAAGCATATTCATTTTAAAGATGTGAGACAAGAAGTAAAAGCAGCAATAGAAAAAGAACAACAATGTTTTTTAGAAGGTGTAAGAAAAGGTATGTTCACTGTACCAGGAGACGGCATTATTGATTTTGAACCCATTTTAAATAAAATATACAACTCAAATTATAGTGGTTGGATTGTAGTTGAAGCCGAACAAGATCCATCAATAGCTAATCCATTTAAATACGCCAAAAAAGCAAAAGAATACATGTCTAATATTTGTAATAACGTAGTTATATAACAGGTTAGAGTGATCTATACCTCAAGGGAGGGAAATTGCCGTGAGTTTATTTGCAGGGATTTCATTTATAGTAGTAATACTGTTAGTAGGGTTGTATGCATTTTTAAGAAGTAGAAAAATTAACACTAAAAACTCTGATGGATACTTCATGGGTGGTAGAAGTTTAACCGGTTTTACAATTGCTTCTACTATCATTATGACAAATCTATCTACAGAACAAATAGTCGGTCAAAACGGTCAAAGTTTTATGGCCGGTATGGAAGTTATGGCATGGGAAGTAACAGCAGCAGTAGCCATAGTAATATTGGCGCTGGTATTTTTACCAAGGTATTTTAGATACGGTGTAGATACGATATCAGATTTTATTGAACTGCGATTTGATACGTTTACTAAGCGATTGGTATCATTATTATTCATATTTACATATGTTGTGTCATTTTTACCAGTTGTTTTATATTCAGGTGCACTTGTATTTAATAAAATATTCAATATTAGTGAAATGTTAAATATAAGTGATATGACGGCTGTGGTACTTATATCAACATTTATCGGAATTTTCGGAATAATTTATTTGTTTATCGGTGGTCTGTCATTAAGTGCACACAGTGATTCTATATATGGTATTGGACTCATTATAGGAGGACTCGCCATACCTGTCTTAGGTTTGATTCTCTTTGGTAATGGTAGTCTGTTACATGGATTTGATAAAGTTGTGCAAAACACACCGGAGAAATTAAATTCATTAGGTGCAATAGACTCTGATATCGTACCTTGGCCAACATTATTCTTTGGTATGTTTTTCAATAATTTATTCTTTTGGTGTACTAACCAAATGATAGTTCAAAAAGCATTAGCAGGTAAAAACCTCAAAGAAGCGCAAAAAGGGGCTATGTTTGTCGGCATATTTAAAATTTTTGGCGCATTATTCTTAGTATTCCCAGGAGTACTTGCTTTTAATATGTTAGGCGATAAAGTCACAAATCCTGATAATGCATATCCTATGTTAGTAAATGAAGTATTACCAGGTTGGGCTTATGGGTTGTTTGGTGCAGTGATTTTTGGAGCAATTCTTAGTTCATTTGTAGGGTCATTAAATAGTACAGCAACTTTATTCTCTCTAAATTTTTATAAATCAGTAATTAATAAAGAAGCTACAAATAAACAAGTGTCTAGAATGGGAAGAATCGTAACGATACTTGTCGGCGTTGTTGTAGTAATTATAGCGCCAATGATTTCAATCTTCCCACAAGGTTTGTACGCTGTAGTTCAAGAATTTAACGGTATTTACAATATGCCATTATTAGTATTAATACTAGTAGGATTTTTCGTTAAAAGGACATCACAGCAAGGTGCTAAAGTGATGTTTATTTTACACATTATTATGTATGCGCTTTCAAAAGTATTGTTAACAGACATACACTACTTATATGTATTAAGTGTATTATTCTTTATTGATTTATTCATCGTTCTGTTATTTAACAAATGGAAACCATCGGATGAATTTGATTTCAATGTAAATTACGCAAAAGTAGATATTACACCGTGGAAATATAGATATGTAGTTGGTGCGATTATCGTAATAGTAGTAATTGGTACTTATATCTTATTTTCACCACTAGGTATAGCTTAAAAGGAGGAAAATTATGACACTTACATTTGGAGTAATTGGTGCTGGTAGAATTGGACAGTTGCATATCAGCTATTTGCAGACACATAAAGATGTAAAAATTAAATGGATTTCGGATTTAAACTGCGACAAGATGGAAGAATGGATTGCACAAGCAGGTATTGAAAATAAAACTAAAGATCATAGAGACATTATTAATGATCCAGAAGTTGATGCGATAATTATTTGTTCTCCAACAGATACACATGTAGATATTATTAAAGAAGCATCAGCACAAGGTAAACATATCTTTTGTGAAAAACCTATCAGTATGTCCTTGGAAGAAGCAGAAGAAGCGGTTGAAGCGGTTAAAAAATCTAACATAAAGCTTCAAATGGGCTTTAATAGAAGGTTTGATAAGAACTTTAAACAACTACATTCTATTTTGAGTGAAGGAGAATTAGGTCAAATTCAAACATTAAGAATTACGTCGAGAGATCCAGAGCCACCACCAATTGAATATATCAAGCGTTCTGGTGGGTTGTTTATGGATATGACGATTCATGACTTTGATATGGCACGCTACTTAATGCAATCAGAAATCGTAGAAGTGTATGCTTCAGGTGATGCTTTGGTTAATCCTGAAATCGCAGAATATGACGATATTGATACGGCACTAATTACACTGAAATTCGAAAATGGCTCAATTGCTATGATTGAAAATTGTCGTAGAAGCGTTTATGGCTATGATCAACGTATCGAAATTTTAGGTGATAATGGCGCGATTGATGTAGGAAACGAGCAATCTTCAACGTTAAATTATCATCGTGTAGATGGTATTAGAAGAGATAGTCCACCTTATTTTTTCCTAGAAAGATATAGCGATGCATATAAAGTAGAGATGAATGATTTTATAGATGCTATTCTCAATGATACAGACGTTTTATGTTCAATTGAAGACGGCTATAAAGCACAACAAATCGCTTTAAAATGTCAAGAGTCACTAAAAACGAATCAACCCCAAAAATTATAAACAGGTAGAAAGGTGGGACGCTCATAAATGAAGTCATTTATACAACAAGCCAAGGATGAACAATATGCGATACCTCAAATTAATGTCAATGGATTAATTTGGATTGAAAGTATTTTGCAAGCTGCTGAAGATACACGTTCACCTATTATTGTAGGAACTACCGATAAAGTTATTGAATTTCTAGGTGGATATCAATTTATATGTTCAGTCATTAAAGACAAAGTGAAGGCTATGAACATAACTGTCCCTGTTATTATTCATTTAGATCATGGTTTAACCGTAGACAACTGTAAAAAGGCAGTAGATGCAGGCTATGATTCCGTCATGTTTGATGGTTCGAAGTTACCGATTGAAGAAAATATAAAACAAACTAAAGAAGTTGTCGATTATGCACATCAACATAATGTTCTAGTTGAAGGTGAGATAGGGGCAATTGGTGGTAATGAAGATGGTGTTATTGGCAATGTTAAATATGCAGATTTTAATGACTGTTTGAGATTGGCAAAAGAAACACAGCTAGATACGTTGGCGCCAGCACTAGGTTCTGTACATGGAAAGTATCAAGGTGAACCCAATTTGGGCTTTGCAGAAATGAAAGAAATACAAAATGCGTTAGATCTACCCTTAGTATTACACGGTGCGTCAGGCATCTCAGATGAAGATTTATTAAAAGCCATACATTTAGGTCATGCCAAAATTAATTTTAATACTGAAATTAATATTGCATGGAGTAATCAATTAAGACAAACACTCAATGAAGATACATCGTTGTTTAACCCACAACAAATTTTAAATCCCAGCAAAGAAATTATCAAAACTACGGTTAAAGCTATTATTCATAAATGCACATCGCAAAATCGTGTCTAAAAATGTTAAAGAAGGGACGTGGCCCTATGCCGTTAATGAAAATTGATGTAATAAAAGGTCGCACACAAACAGAAATTCAACAAATATTAGATATTTCTTATGATGTCATGCTAACAACATTTAATGCGCCATTAGGTGACAGATATCAAATCGTCAATCAACATGAACCTTACGAAATGCAAATCTTGGATACAGGCTTAGGCGTCACACGTACAGAGGAAGTGGTTGTTTTCACTATTATTACTAGACCAAGAACACAACAACAAAAACTATCATTCTATGAAACCTTAGTAAGTGAACTGCATAGTCAATTAGGCATACGTAAAGCAGATATTATGTTTAGCTTAATAGAAAACACTGACGATGATTGGAGCTTCTTTAATGGTGAAGCCCAATTCTTAAATGGTGCGCTGTAATCATTTCATTATTACCTTTCGAATTAAGGTGACGTAGCGCTCCTTAGCCAAACAAGTAAATAACCCATACCAGTACTAGGATACTTATTTCCAGATTTATACAGGAGATAAGTATTCTAGTTTTTTTATGTGAGGGGCAATGTTAATGTGTATACCCTGAGTTCTATGCAATAAGATAAAAGTTTTCCATGACATTAAGTATTATATTTAGAAGTAGAAAAAAGTGTTAAATTATATGTTAAAATCCTAAGTAATAAAAGACTTTTTAAATGAAATTAAATATTATTATAATCATTTAGAAGTTCGATTAATTAAATGGTGACAATTGATGGTTTTATAGATAAAGGGGCGTATAGTGTGGAACAATGGCTAACGAAACAAGAAGTAAAAAAAGCTTTAAAAATTGATGATGGGGCATTTAAAAAATGGAACGAACATGGAAAAATTATAACCGTCAAATCACGTAAGTATTACTATGATGAACAAGAACTTAATCAGTGGTTGAAACAAAACAGAGGACCAATAAGCCAATTGAAAGTTGGTAATATATACAATAATCAAGTTATTCAAGATATATTTAAATGTTCTGGTCAAGGTGGTATGAGACGCTCACATTTAACTAATGCACTTGTATTGTTTTCAGATCACTCAAAAAATCAGCCTATTTATGAGGATAAAAGTTATATTGATGAGCATGGAAACCAAATAATGCATTATACAGGTATGGGACAACAGGGGGATCAAGACCTTAAATCAACTCAGAATAGAACATTACTTGAATCAAATGATTTGAGTATAAAAGTATATTTATTTGAAACATTTGATTCAGGTCAGCATACTTTTCGAGGAGAAGTAAAATTGTGTGCTACTCCTTATACAGAGCAACAAAACGGCAGGAAAGTTTATATTTTCCCACTCTCTTTCAATGATAATGAGTATGTTATACCAGAAACATTCTATAAAGATAAAGAGATACAACAAGAAAATCAGGCCTATAAACTAGGAAGTGAAGAATTATATCAACGTGCGAAAAAAGCTAAAAAGGTCGGACAGAGGAAAGCATATACGACGGTATATGAAAGAAATAACTATGTTGCTGCCCATGTGAAAGAACGTGCAGACGGGTATTGTGATTTGTGTGGTGAACCTGCGCCCTTTAAAGATAAAAATGGTAAACCTTATTTGGAATGTCATCATGTAATTTGGTTGGCAAAACAAGGTGAGGATAGTATTGATAATGCCGTTGCTTTAGACCCTACATGTCATAGAAAAATGCATGTATTAGGCTTAGAAAATGATGTGGAATTATTACAAACTAAAATAAAACAATATAAAGATAAAGGAATGTAATGATTGAATATTTCTATAGAGTATTTAAATATAATTAAAATTTAAAAATTTTAAAATTAATTTGTAATGAATAATTATTATTTGTATACTGTTAGTAACAAGTTGTGAGGAGACAAACTATGAACAGTTTACCAATACAAATTATGCAAAGTTACATGGCATTTTGGACCCGTTTTCTAGATGTTAAAGGGAGAGCATCACGTTCTGATTTTTGGCATCCTTTTTGGATTAACTTTTTAATAACTTCATTGTTAGGGATATTTTCAGTGGGTACGCTCAGTAGTGTTTTTGCACTTTTCTTAATCATCCCTACTTTTACAGTAAAAGTGAGACGGTTACATGATTCCAATCGTACTATGCTGTTAGCTATTATTTCACATATCAGTGGTTTCATTACAGCTTTTGGGACTATCGTTTTTGTGTTAGGTATTATCGCAGTTGCTACTCAAACTGAAACAATAGGTGTGCTCAAAGCTTTAGTGTTGGCTGGTGTGTTTGGTACATTGTTTGCTGGATTAGTCACACTTTATACGTGGATAGTATTGATTATGCGTGGGAATAAAAAGCCAAATAGGTATGGCGCAGGTGGAAGTTGTCAAGTTGAGGCAGCGCAAAACGTAGTATCGACTGAAGTAGAGCATTCTAGTAATAGCTAATATACATTGTTGCAACCATCAGGAATGTTTACATATTGTCAGATAAATAAAAACTATTCCTCTGCACTTTAATTATACTATAAATATGAAAGAAATTGCAGTCTACTATTTGTCTCAGTTACATACTATACTGGATGCCATCTAGTATTAAGGAGTGGTGTTATGGATGAGCAACTCAAAGCGTTTGAAAACACGCTGTATTTTCACGGAACTAAAGCGAGGTTAGCTGTCGGCGACTTATTGCAACCTGGATTTAAGTCGAATTTTAAAGATATTACCTTAAAGCATATTTATTTTACTGGCACATTGGAAGCAGCAAAGTGGGGAGCAGAATTAGCTACGACTATAGGTGAAGAAGACCAAGAACGGATATATATTGTAACGCCTTTGGGAGATTTTGAAGATGATCCTAATGTGACTGATCAAAAATTCCCAGGCAACCCAACTCGTTCATATCGTTCAACAGCACCACTTAAAATTGTAGCTGAATTAGCTGATTGGGAAAGACACTCTGATGAAGAAATCAATAAGATGCTAGCAGGTTTAGAAGCATTACGTGCAGCAGGTAAAGATGTGATTATAGACTGAACAAATGAAAAGAGACTGAGACGAATCCATTTTGTCCCAGTCTTTTGCTATAGCAAGATAATATTAATACGATGAACATATACAACCTAATAAAACTGACTGATCATATTCACAGTTGGAATATCTGCGGGTGCCCATTCTAATTGTTGGAGTTCGGTGATATTGAGCCACTTAATGGTTTTATGTTCGGTTAGCGTAGGGGCTTGTGTTTGTAAAGTGCATTGATAAGAATGTAGGTGTACTACACCAAAATCATAATCGTAAGTAGTGGTGGTAATCTTATCTCCAACCACGATGTCACATAATAGTTCTTCTTTAATTTCGCGTTTTAAGGCGGTACGTTCAGACTCGCCTGGGTCGATTTTGCCACCTGGAAATTCCCATAATAAGGGTAAAGACATCGAGTCACTGCGTTGGGCACAAAGTACTTGTTGGTCAGCGATAATGACAGCCGCTACCACTTCAATATGTTTTTTCACAGTTTCACACCTCATTTATGTAGTTAAATAATTATAACTGTATTATTGCCCAGAAAATAATTGTGTGTCATTTGGTTTATTTTCTAAATAGGCAATTTTTCCATTTTCATTGATACGGGCAATATCGAGTCCTTCCTGTGTATAGACGCCTGACTCAAAACGCTTACCACAAATCGCCCACTGGGTTTGAAATGAGCCGTCCTCTTGTTTGACCCAACCGTTGTGCATGTGTTTTAAATCTTCATTGGTTTGATAGACACTGCGGACGAAATTTTGCCAAGCTGCTTTCCCTTGAAATGATTTACCGTTTAATACAAAAACAATGTCGTCACTAAACAAGTCAGTTAGTTGTTGAAAACTGTCTTCATTGTAACGTGCTTCATCAAAAAGCTTGAAATAATTATCTAATATTTGCATTGTTTTACCTTCTTTTTCATGTTTTCGAACTAATATAGTGCTAGTTTATTACAGATATATAGCACGGCACAGTGATATGCCTAGATATTTTATGGGTGATATTGTTTAGATATATTGTTGATTGTCGTTTGAAACGATTATAAACGGAGCAATTTTCAAATCATATCGTATAACAAAACCAAGATAAACACATGAACTGTGTCTGTCTTGGTTTTTTAGCGGGATTAATCATTGTCTTCAATCAATTGCATTGCTACGAATTTGGCTACTGTATTACCGCTCGAAGCGGCATCAATAAGTTGCGATGGCATGATGTCTTTAGATTCGCCTACTACAAAAACACCGGGAACAGAAGTTTCACCGAAATTGTTAGTTGTGAGACGGCCATTGTCTTCACGTTGTAATTGTAGTGGGTGTAAAAAGTCGAAATAGGAATTAACTTCAATACTAATCAAGCCACCGTCACGATTGATTGACGTACCATCAGCGAACGAAACAGCTGTAAGGTGACCTTCAGTATGTTGGAATTCTGTTATAGCACTAGTGATGAGTCGGATACCTTTACGATCTAAATAAGTTTTATCTTCATTATCTAAGGAAGCATCATCAGCTACGTGCACTACAATATCTTGGGACCCATTGAGCACGAGCTTGCTCATATGTCTAACTTGAGCAGCTGGCACAGAAACAATGAGTGAACGATTACGTAATTCATAGCCATCACACCAAGGACAGTAAAATAGAGATGTGCCATAACACGGTTGCGTACCTGGAATATCAGGTAATATTTCTTTTAAGCCCATGGCTAACATAATTTTACGTGCATAATATGTTGTTGATTCGGTTTGAATTATAAAATGATCAGTTGCTTGTTCGACATGTGTCACAGTGTCTAATACACGTTGTACATGTTCATATTTATCAACATCTTGCTCGGCATTGCTGCGTAATGCTTCTGGTGAGATACCGTCTTGAGTAAGATATGCGTGAGATGCTTGCGTCACTTTATGTCTAGGATTATTATTGTCTATCACTAATGTTGTTTTTAAGGCGCGACCTAAAGTGAGCGCACTTGCTAAACCTGCAGGGCCGCCACCTATAATAATAACATCAAACATTGTATAACCACCTTTTCGTATATTAGAGAGTCTTAATATCTATAATAGGAACAAAAAAAGATTTAACTTATATTAAATCTTTTAAAGTTTTTTCTTGTAATGCTTTAGTCATTTCATCTTCAGCAGAGACAATGATTTTTTGAATCTTGCATTCAGGACCATGATTAAAACTGTCTTCAAAGGCGCTTTGATGGCCGTCTATGGCAGTGATAATCGAATAAATTGAAATATCTTCCCATTGCTGAACTAACGAATAACCACCTCTAGCTCCAGATGAGGATTTAATAACATTAGCTTTTGTTAGTTGTGTCAGTATTTTAGATAGATATGTTACTGAGACATTTAATTTTTCTGCTAATGTTTGTACATTGATTGCTTGTGATGATTTGGTAGCAATTAAATACGCGAGTGCGTGTAAAGCATAGTCTGAACCCTTCGTAATTTTCATGTGTAAACCTCACTATTATAGATATTTAATGTCTATAATAACTATTTCGTAATCATTTTGCAAGAGAAAAATTTTGATAACTAATATACAAGTTAAAGGGCTATAGTCCAGAGGTTTCAGTTATTTCTTTTCATATTTTTAAAATTATAAATTAACAACTCTCGATAACAAAATCATTATCGAGAGTTATTAGTATTAAATACCATCAATTTTGAATTGTTCTTTAGCCATCAGTCGTAATGGCCCATTAAAGACGATTTTAAATAGGTTATTTACTAATTCATTTGGCGGCATTCGCAAATCATCTTGCACCCAGTATTTTATAAAGGATAATAACGCACCAACGACATAACTATGAAAGTAATCAATCGGAATGCCGTCGATATTACCATTTGGTGCTAAGTTAGTGGACATATTGTCATACATCAATTGACTTATTTTCTCTTCTAGCTGGCTACGGCGCTCGAGTCGGAAAAGTGTTTGGTAAAATTCAGCATTATCATTGATATGATAAATTACTTTTTTGAGCTTTTTTTCGGTAAAGAGACGCGCAAACTCCGTAACGTCCATACCTACATAAAAATCATCGGTAGTAAGTAAAGTTGAAGAGAGTTGAGCAAAGTATTCATTTTCCATATCGCTTAGTAATAAATATTTATCTTCATAATGTAAATAAAACGTACCACGATTCACATCAGCGGCAGTGGTAATATCACGTACTGTAATTTTATCTAAGTCTTTGTGACGTAATAGGTCGATAAAGGCTGATTTAATGGCAGTGCGTGTTTTTCTGACACGTCGATCTTCGGTCATAGTTAACACCTCTTTTTAGTTAATAGACAATTTTGGACTAAGTGTTCAATAAAGGACGAATAGCTGTATATTGCGTATTGTATAATTTATACGACCTATTATAATAGACTGAGTAATGAATATGCAACACAGTGTTCATGAATTAGGAGGTATAAGTAATGAATATTTTTAAAAATAAATTATTATGGTTAGCACCTATAGCAGCAATTATTTTATTTTTGATATTGTCAATCGCCTTTTATCCTGCGTTTAATCCTAAACTTCAAGATATTCCGATTGCTATCGTTAATCATGATAATGGTACTGAAATACAGGGGAAAAATATTAATATCGGTAAGCAATTAGAAGATAAGTTACTGGATAGTGATAAAGATACTGTAAAGTGGATTCAAGTTGACGATGAAGATGATTTGAAACAAGGTATGAAAGATCAAAAATACTTTGGAGCAGCAGTAATTGAAAAAGATTTTTCACAACATGCAATGAGTAAAACGCAGCAAGTTGTGATGACTGCGAAAAAGCAAGAAATGGAAGATAAAGTAAAATCTGGTGAGGTGCCATTAGCTCAGGCTAAACAAATGCAACAACAGATGGCACAAGGTGAAAATGACAACACGGATAAAGCTGAACAAGCACACTTTAAAACTATCGTAAATCAAGGTGCAGGTACGCAAGCCTCACAAATTGTGTCCCAAGTACTGAGTGGTATGGGGGACAATGTTAATCAAAATATTACGAAACAAAGTTTAGCAACATTAGAAAAACAAAATGTTGAAGTGCCAGCTAAAGACATTCAAAAACTAACACAACCAGTTAAAGTAGAAAATCAACAAGCGAATAAAGTTGGAGATCACCAAGCTGGCGGTAATGGACCATTCTTAATGTTTATGCCAGTGTGGATGGGTTCTATTATAATTTCTGTACTATTATTCTTTGCATTTAGAACAAGTAATAATATTGCTATTCACCATCGTCTCATTGCGGCGCTAGGTCAAATAGCTATGGCTATTGTTACTGCCTTTATTGGTGCATTTGCATATGTTTATTTCATGCAAGGTGCACTTGGATTTGATTTTAATGATGCCAATACAACAGCATTATTTATCTCATTTGCAATCATGGGATTCGTCGGCTTGATTTTAGGAACAATGACATGGTTAGGTATGAAATCTGTACCAATCTTCTTTATATTAATGTTTTTCAGCATGCAATTAGTAACATTGCCACAACAAATGTTACCAGAGTTCTACCAAAAATATATCGTCGGTTGGAACCCATTTGCACACTATGCGAATTCACTCAAAGAGATACTTTACTTGGATGGTAGTATCCAATTAGACTCAACAATGTGGATGCTTATTGGATTTATGATTTTTGGTGCAGTATCAGCACTTATAGCTGCAGCATTGAGAAAACATAGTACAAAACGTACAGAAGTACCATCATAAGTTTAAGAAAAGTGGGGTAGAAATCTACTTTGATGCTGAGCATTGAAGAAAGGTTGATTCGAAGCGTATTTTTAGTTCGATAACCAACCCACAATATGTAAAGAGGCTAGGACGCATTTAAGTCGTCCTAGCCCTCTTTTTGATGATTAAAATTCTTGACCATTAAATATTTTAAGTGACATTAAATAGGATCCTAAGAGTAACACCAGTCCGATTGCGCCATATATCGTCGTAACAATAATGCTTTGTATGTTGGCAGCTTCAGTAAACGAATTTGCAGTTGCCATAGCAGGTGTTAAAAATCCAAAGAATACTATAAAGAATAACACAATAACAAAGATTGAAGTCGTAATTAAAATGACATTAGAATTTTCGGGACCAAATTTAAAGGTTAATGGAAATACTATCGCATAAGTACCTGCAGCTCCAATACCTACTAATGCAGAGATTAATACCATGTTGAAAGCTTGTGTAGCAATACCGACTGCAACAATACCCATAATTAAGCCAAGTAATAATGCGATACCATATAATCCAAAGTAACTATTGATGTAAGTCGTTCTACCAGTAGGTAATGTAGAAATATAATGCATCCACTTAGACTCTTTTTCATTTTTGAAATTATCTGTGATAGGTGAAATGAGAAACATCATAGGTAGAAAACAAGTCATCATTGGGTTTATCATGGCGAATACAATAACCGCAAATATAGAGACAATAAAATATGTAATAATTGATTTTTTTGATGCATAGAATGTGCTCAACATTAAGCCTTTCATTAGATATCACCTCGCATGATTAATTTTGTTGCATCATCAATAGAATTTAACGGTTGAGCAGTTGATACACGGGAGCGGTCATTCACGAGTGTAGTGCGTGTATCGTTGCGGACTCTAGACGCAACTACAATATCATTTGGGATATTTATTGTATCTTCAGTTTGTTCTACAATACCGTAATTATTTAACAAACATTGTTTGTCTTCTGTTAACACAATTTCGCCGTCTTTCATAAATATAAGTTTTGTAGCGAGTTGTTCGATATCATCTGAAATGTGAGATGAAATCATGACTCCATGACCTTGAGCGATATAATCTTCTAAAAGTTCAAGCACTTCTTCACGTCCAGAAATATCCATACCTGCAGTAACTTCATCAAGTATTAATAATTTAGTATCATGGGCCAAGGCGATAGCAAGTGCCGCTTTCATACGCATGCCTCGAGAAAATGACTTAAGTTGCTGCTTTATTGGTAAATCAAAAAAACGTATAGTTTCAAAAAACTTCTGTTGATTCCATGTTGTAAAAATATTAGCAAAAACTTTATCCATTTCGGTAATAGTTAATTTATTAGGTACGCGTAAGTCATCGAATACCACACCTAAATGTTCTTTGTATTGATTATCATTTTTCGATACAGTTTGTTCAAAAAATTGAATACTGCCACTATCTTTAAAGCGATTACCCACTAAAGTATTGATTAACGTGGATTTTCCCGAACCATTTTTTCCAATTAAAGCCACAACTTCTTGTGGGTTTATCGAAAACGAAATGTTAGAAAGTTGAAATTCAGACTTTTTATAACTTTTATTTAGTTCGTGAACTGTTAGTAACTGTGCCATACATAACCTCTCTTTTTAATGTGAATTATGATCAATTTTGCAATTTAGTAATAAAATTTGCGAACTTTGAATAAATAACCAAAACCGTTATAAATGAACAACACGATGAGTATGACTAAACCTAAGATTTGATTAATGCCAGAAATGAGTGAAAATAACCCTAATAGCATCCCACCAATTATGATTATTGCCATATTAATATTATAAATTTTGTACATTGAAACTAGCGTAATATGGCGTTCTCCGTCATCCATAAGATTTAATACCTTTTCAGTATATTTTGCTTCACCTTGTTTAGGGTAACGTGCATCATATTTTCGGACAAAGAAGCCTATCATTATAGATGGAATGATAGTAATAATGTAAGGAATCAAGACGAAAATTATTAATTGATTAGTACCATTGCCTAACACGATGAAAAATAAAGTCAATAAACTGACTAATACTTGAGTGTAATAAATAAAACTTGTTCTTAAGAAATTTAAATTGGCTTTTTGTTCTAAGTCATCCGCACTTTGATCTGCTATCTCTTTGTTCATTTGTTTTTTGTAGTGCAAAGCGTTGCGTTGCACTTTATAAAGTACAAACGTAAGTACGATATTAATTAGAGATGCTAATGTAATAATCGTAATTTCA
The DNA here is from genome assembly GCF_016890655.1 of Staphylococcus sp. GDY8P72P. Classification (NCBI taxonomy): domain Bacteria; kingdom Bacillati; phylum Bacillota; class Bacilli; order Caryophanales; family Staphylococcaceae; genus Staphylococcus; species Staphylococcus sp. GDY8P72P. The sequence continues at coordinate 52,252 of NZ_JAFEQJ010000018.1, forward strand.
ATACTACTATTTGAAAATTGAATGATAGAAAATAAATTACGGTCTTCAAACATTCCAAAAAATGCTCCAATGACACCACCAACTATTGCACCAAGTAAAATAAGTAATAGGTATCGACCTACTTTCATACTTCTTCCTCCTCAATGATAAATATTTTTTCAACAGGTTCATTAAATATACGTGCAATTTTAATTGCTGTAAGTATAGACGGCATGAAATCATTTCGCTCTATTAAAGAAACAGTTTGTCGAGAAATACCTGCTTTCTTAGCGAGTTGGGTCTGATTATAGCCATCACGAGCACGCAGTTCTTTTAGTCGATTGCGCAATATATATCAACTCCTTCTTCATAATATATAATAAAGTAGTCAATTTGACAAGTATAGTAGTCAAAAAGACTGATATGGTATACAAATCGATGTTAGACTCAACGACTAACTTAATTCAGAGTTGCACTAAATATTTTTCTTGATTACCATTTTTGTGTTTCATATGAAACATTTGGAGAAGATATTCCAGCATAATTAATAATATTTACATAAGTTGTGCAAAATTAAGATTGAAAAAATTAAATAGTTTGATATATTAAAGTTAAAATAACAGCATGTGTAAGTCATAAGTAAATTGTATCGTTTAATTGATTAGTTAGGTAAATCGTAGTGAAAACAAAATAAGGGGTGCCTGAAATGGACACAAAGAAACCGAAGTATAGTATTCGTAAATTAAGTAAAGGGGCAGCTGCTACATTGGTTGGTGTGTTGTTATTTGTAAGTCATGATACGGCACATGCAGCAGAACAACAAAACAGCACTACAACTGAAACTACAGAGGTGAGGGATAATGGTACAACTGCACAAGACTCTGAAAAACCTGATGTTTCAGTAAAACAACAGGGTACTGAGGCTGTTGCACAAAATTCTGAGGAAAAGTCAGTAACATCAACTGAAGATAATAGACAAAGTACAACTCAGAAAAGTAGCACAGAGCAGTTTGAACGACCTAAAACTAGTGAAGATGCACAGGTAACAATTACGCAAGCGGAGGTTAATAATAAATTAGCCAAACCAACAGGCAAAAAGAACAACAGTGAACAATATATAGATACAACAACTGAAGACAAATCAAATGCAGCAACTACCACTGACACAACACAACATAATCAATTTGAACAAACTGCTAGTAAGAAGCAAAGTAGCGACAAACAGGTGCAGAGTAAGGCGTCTGTATCTACAGCTGAACATTCAGTGACTACTGATGATACAACTTCATCAACAACATCGCCATCACCAGTAAAAGCAGATCAACAAAGGGAACCTGTGGCGCATCATCAGTCTTCTGAGATACTGTCTGACCACCAACTTACAGACAAACAGACAAAAGCAACACAACATAATTGGACGAAAGTGCAACCTAAACCAGACCGACAACAAAGGTCTACACTGCCTGAACAACAACGTAATAACACAATCAAACCAACGAAAGCAACAATAAATGAAGTGACAGACCAGTCTTATACCGATGCTACTACTCAACAACAGAAGTATACAGATCATCAGTCAGTAGCTACTACAAATAATACAACTACATCATTAGCAGAAATAGGTGCGCCATTATTAGTGCATGGTTCTTCCAGTAATTCATCACCGGAAGAACAAAAAAGTATAGCTAATTTAAGTAGTAATACCCAAGCGACTCGTACCAACCAATCAACTCAAGAAACCGCGCCAATAACAGATGATCAACCTACAAAAGTTGCGAAACAAGGACAATTTAAAAATGAAGACCCAATTATATTGGTACATGGTTTTAATGGTTTTACTGGAGACAACAAACCAACAACTGAAGGTAATTACTGGGGCGGAGATAAACTTAGTATTAGTCAAGATTTACGAGATAGCGGCTATGAAACCTATGAAGCAAGTGTTGGTGCTTTAAGTAGTAATTATGATCGTGCGGTAGAATTGTATTATTATATTAAAGGCGGGACAGTAGATTATGGTGCAGCACATGCAACTAAATATGGACATGAGCGTTATGGTAGAACGTATGAAGGGGTCTATAAAGAGTGGCAACCAGGTCAACAAGTACATTTAGTAGGACACAGTATGGGTGGACAAACGATTCGCTTGTTAGACACAATGTTACGTGAAGGTAATCAAGAAGAAATTGCGTATCATCAGCAACATGGCGGAGAAATTTCGCCATTATATCAAGGTGGTAATGATGATATGATAACTTCCGTGACAACGATAGTGACACCTCATAATGGTACACATGCTGCAGATCAACTTGGTAACGAACAATTGATTCGCCAAGTCGCCTATGATTATAGTAAATTTCAAAATAATAAATTAACACAAGTAGATTATGGTTTTTCTCAATGGGGCTTAAAACAACGTCCGAATGAAACATATATCGATTATGTCAAACGTGTTAAAGCGGAAAGTAACATTTGGTTAACAGATGATAATGGCTTTTATGATTTGACACGTAAAGGTGCCGCAGCATTAAATGAACAAACTTCCCTTGATCCAAACGTAGTGTATAAAACATACACAGGGGAATCCACTCGTGCTAGCATTACAGGACGACAAGTATCAGATATTAATATGAAACTTTCTTTTAGACTTACAGGTAATGTGATTGGCAAAGCAGCTGAAACTGAATGGCGAGAAAACGATGGTCTTGTTTCTGTTGTCTCAGCGCAACATCCATTTAACCAAGATTTCGTGACAGCTACCGATGACGTTCAAAAAGGTGTATGGCAAGTTACACCAGTCAAACACGGTTGGGATCATGAAGACTTTATCGGTTCAGATGTAACGCAATCTGTCGTAACAACAGAAGAATTACAGCAATTTTGGCATGGTATTGCTGCAGATTTAGTACGTAATGAAGATATTACTGCACAAGCTTAATATTTAAAGAAAGGATGAAGCGAGATGACAGGCACGATTCCACAATTGATAGAGTCATTTTTACGTATTGTTACCGTTATTTTTGCATAAGATAGTAGTAATTCAAATAGCAACAATAAGGTTATAACAGTAAAGAGAGTGGTTAGATATCCTAGTTATTCTAAGTGATATTTTAACTACTCTTCTTTGTGTGACAAGTATTAAAGATACTATAATGAGTATAAGAAATGTCTTACAAGGAGGTTGTACCATGAAACAAGCACACACGCTTTTTCAGACATTACAATCATTAGACGGTCAGAAGTACGGTGCGTATAAACGTTTGGCAGGTACATATGCTTACGATAATTTTCAGTTAGCAATAGATCATATTCAAGCAGACCCATATGCGCCACCATCTAAAGTGCGTATTATTATAAATAAAATAACTACAGGCATACCTGAACATCTTGTCGATAGTAAATTAAAACGTATCGCAGTGTCAGATTTTTTAACACGCAATATTTATAGTGAAATTCATAATCTGACTAAGCAACAAGGACATAAGCATTCGAATATTATGATAGATAGCTGTGGTCCTGAAATATTGGAGCGTAGCGCTGTTACGATTACGGATAACAGTATTGAAGTATGCTTAGAAATAGGCTTGCCTGCTAAAGGACGAAAGATTTTAGGTAAAACAGCAACACATATTTTTACAACATTAGTGCCTGAAATTGTAGCGCGAGCGCTGTCTTATAAAAATATAGATCAAGTAGCATTAGCTGACCAAGTGACATTAATGGAAGACCAACATTATATACGTGAATTTTTAGTACAACAAGGCTATATCGCTTTTGTGGCTAATGGTTCAATATTACCTCGTCAAAGTGGGGTGTCACAGCAACCATTAACACACGCTGTATCATTTACTAGCCCAGCAACATATGAACAGGCTTTAACTTTACCTAGTGGCAAACAAGTAAGAGGTATGGCTATACCTGAGGGAATTACTCTTATTGTAGGGGGAGGTTATCATGGTAAATCGACATTACTAGAGGCATTACAACGGGGTGTGTATCCTCATATTGTAGGCGATGGCCGTGAATACGTTATAACCCGTGATGACGCGATGAAAATCCGTGCTGAGGACGGACGAAGTATTGCCCAAGTAAATATTCAGCCCTTTATCGATAATTTACCAGGAAATAAAGATACTACTCAATTTACTACGCCAAATGCGAGTGGTAGTACGTCACAAGCAGCAAATGTTATGGAAGCACTTGAGGCACGTAGTTCGGTGTTACTTATTGATGAAGATACTTCTGCCACAAATTTTATGATTCGCGATGACCGTATGCAACAGCTTATTGCACCGGAAAAAGAACCTATTACTCCTTTTGCACATAAAGTGAAGCCCCTTTATGATGACTACCAAGTGTCGACTATTTTAATTGTTGGTGGATCGGGTGATTATTTTGATGTAGCAGATCATGTCTTAATGATGGACGAATACGTGTTACAAGATGTGACTACCAAAGCGCATGACATAGCCAAGAATACAGGTGTACAAAAGCCGTATCATCATTCAGAACACTTTGGCACTATAACTCAACGTACGCCATTAACTGCGAGTTTTAACAGTAAAGGTAAGGATGGGCGTTTTAAAGTGAAAGGTCGTACAACAATTTTATACAATAAGGAACAGATCGATTTAGCAGCTGTTGAACAGTTAGTGGATACGAGCCAAACAAATTGTTTAGCATTAATGTTAGCTTATTATCAACGGCATTTGTTGAATGATACAACAACACTTTCTCAAGCTGTTAGGCAATTATATCAACACATTGATACGCATGGTTTAGCTGCTATATCACCATATCAAGGTCATCCAGGAAACTTAGCGTTACCACGACCACAAGAGTTTTATGCTGCGCTTAATCGTTACCGAGGTTTACAAATTGCCCAACACAAATAACATCAAGTAGGCTTCCGTTTGTCTGAACGAACTATGACGGCAGTCTAATTTTGGGCATAATATCAGCATTTTCCGTATAGATAAGTAGTTCTTGATAAGAAAAAAGCACCTGAACATCATTTTATGTTCTAGGTGTTTTTTCACTATCAACAACTATTAGTAGTTTGAGGTATTTAAATATGCATGAGACGTTCTTCCTGACGAATACGCTGCCATAATAAATAAGCATATGGTAGCAGTAAAAGGGTAGAGAAACCAGCTTGTGTTAGCAGTAATAGACCCAATAGCTCAGGTACGATATTTAAAAAATAGTTTGGATGTTTGGTAATTTTAAATAATCCACTTTTGATAATCGGGTGTTGTGGCAAAATGTATAATTTTAACGTCCATATTGCTCCCAGCGTCTTTATTACCATAAATAATATAATATAAGCGAAAATCATAAGTATTAGACCGATAACACTTAGACTATTCATTGTAGTTTGTTGCAGCCATGCTTCGATAGTAGCACTAACATAAATCGCGATATGTGTAAGTGCGAGCCAAGTTGAATTACGTTTGCCGTATTCAGTAGCGCCTTGAAGTTGCAACTGCTTAGCATGACGAATTGAAATGACTAAGCTGTATAAGCGTAAAATAAAAAAAGCGAAAACAATAAGTATAATCATCGAGGTCCTCCAATTAGTTCATTAATCTTAACTAAGTTATAATTTTTTCAACATTGGAGCAATAGCATGAACATACCAAGTAAAAAATGTACCTCAATAACAAAAAAAGATGACAATTGTCGTCCATTAAGACAGTGAAAGACGAAACTAAGTGACAAAACTGTAATGACTGTGAAAATACAGGGGTAAATAAAAAGGCTGGAACATGAATAAATGTACCAGCCTAGAACTCACATATAGTTTATATTTTTTTAACTGTTAATAATAAATAGATGAAGAATGGTGCGCCGAATGCGGCAATAAAGACACCCGCAGGTACTTCCTTCGGTAAGAAGATAGTACGCCCAACTAAATCGGCAAGCAAAATTGAAGCAGCACCACAAATAGCTGACATGACTAAGCGTTTTAAATAACTGCCTTTAATAAGCGTTTTAGCTATGTGCGGTGAAATTAAACCGACAAAGCCGATATTACCGACAAAACTAATCGCTGACGCTGCCAGAATAGTTGTAATTAACATTTGAATTAATTTCGTTTGATTCACATTTAAACCTAAGCCAGTTGCAACATCATCATGCATGATAGATACCTTCATACGAGGAATTACGATAGCGAACAGTGGCACCATGCAAAGTTTGATAATCGCTAAAATTAAACTACTATCAAAGGTTGCCCCAGATAAACTACCGACGATCCAAGTATAGGCTTTAGAGGCAGACAATTGTTTCGTCATGATGAGTACACCGTTAACTAACGCTGTAAATAAAGTCTGTAGAGCGATACCTATAATGACAATCGTTGTTGCTTGCATATTTCCTTTATGTTGAAAACTAATAAGCAGCGACATAGCTATGGCACCACCAGCTAAAGAAAAGAGTGGTAACCACTGGATACTTAAACTACTGATAAAGGCAATAAAAGTTACTGCACCAAAGGTCGCGCCACCAGTTACTCCGATAATATCTGGAGAGGCAATAGGGTTTTTTAAGACATTTTGCAAGATTAAGCCACTAGCACCTAATGCTGCACCGGCAACGATAGCAAGAGTGATACGTGGTAGCCGCAAAACTTCAAGCGTAAATTGGTCGGGACTGTTTGCAGGATCAAATATATAAGAGACGATCTTCATGGGTGAAATAAACGTCGAACCCAACATTAAACTAATGACTGCCAGCACACATAATAGCACCACCGCGAAGATTAAACGCTGAGAATCTTGTTTTGTAAGTGACTCATTCATATGCTTTGAATTCCCTTCCTCATAATATAAATCAATGTCACGGCACCAATAATTGCAGTAATTACACCGATGGGTAGTTCAAGTGGTTGGATAATGATACGTGCAATGATGTCGGATAATAACATGAGTATCGCGCCACTTATAGCATTAAATGGTATTAAATATTTATAATTAGGCGGTAATAATTTTTTACTGATGTTAGGAATGATTAACCCTACAAACATAATAGAACCTGCAATGGCTACTGATACACCCGCTAAAACACTAATTAATACTATCATTATAAATTTCGTTACTTTAATATTTTGACCTAAAGCAGTCGCAATATCATCACTCGTCATTAAAATATTGATACGGGATGATAGGGCCAATGCGACTACTAAAGCGATAATAATCAGTGGAATGATCCATGGGACTTCCCAAATATTGCGAAATGATACAGAACCGCTTAGCCAAAATAAAAAACTTTGTAAATTCTTTTCATTCATAATCATAATGCCTTGTGTAAAAGCACTAAAGAGCGCAGAGATTGCAGCGCCTGCTAAGATAACGCGTTTAGGTGAGAATTGAGCTTGTTTGAACATACCTAAAATAATAACAACGATAGTTACTAAAATAGCGCCTATAAAAGCTAGCACAATAAGCGCTTCAAATGATTGAATACTAAATAATGTTAATCCTGCGATGACGAAAAAGACGGCGCCAGCATTGACACCAAACAGTCCCGGTGAAGCGATAGGATTACGTGTCAACACTTGCATGAGCAGTCCCGAAACTGCTAGTGCCGCACCAGTTAATAACGCGATAATAGTTCTGGATGCGCGTGATTCAACTATGAGAATATGTATATCGTTTGAGCTATCAAAGTGGAAGAACGCCTGTACCAATTGAGATAATGGTACAAGCGTATTTCCAACTATTAAACTTAAGATGGTTACAACGATTAGACATAAACCAGTGAGCATTAACTTATACTGAGGTTTAAGTAACATGATGTAACTCCTTATGCATTAAGATTGTTTTTCAATATCTAATTTTTGATATAAATCATCAATTAATTTTAATGATGATTGGTAACCACCTGCCATATTCCAAGTGATTTCATCGACGTTATCTGAAACATCGTTAGATTTTACAGCTGACAAGTTTTTCCACTGACTACTAGAAGTCCATTCTTGCTTAGTTTTGTCAGTCAATTTAGCATCTTTTGCTGTTGTATCGGATTTAAACATAAAGATATGATCAGCATCCATTAACGGAATACTTTCTTTAGAAGTTAACTGGATAATGTCTTTTCCTTTGTCTACTTGTTTCTGTTGTTCTTCTGGGCGTTTGAAACCTAAATCATGCAAAATGTCCCCAGCGTAGCCACTCGCATAAATACGTGCATGATCCGGTCTGAAATTGACAACAGAAGCGGATAACGGCCACTCTTTTCCATATGTTGCTTGTGCATCTTTTTTAAATTGAGCTACTTTATCATCGTATTTTTTCAATAATTCATCAGCTTTGTCTTCTTTCCCTAATGCTTTCCCCATCATTTTAGTCGTATCTTTAAATTTATATACAGTGTCATGCGTAATTGTTGGCGCAATTTTTGATAATTGTTCGTATTGTTTTTCATTACGTACTTTTGACGCCACGATTAAATCAGGTTTTAGTTTAGAAATTTCTTCTAAGTTAGGCGCAGGTTCCTGACCAACTATTTTGGTATCTTTTAAGTCATCTTTTAAATAGTCATATTTTGGTTGTTGTGTCCAAGACTCGACGGCACCTACAGGTTTAACGCCTAAAGCAACAGAGACATCAGTTGCGCCTTGATACAATGTTACAACACGCTTCGGTTTTCCTTTAATTTCAGTTGTCCCCATAGCATGTTTCACTTCGACTGTCTTACTATCTTCTTTATTATTTGAAGATTTATCTGAACTGTTATTCCCACAAGCTGCTAGTAGCACAACTAATGCTAAAGCAACTACCAATAATTTAGTTAAATTTTTCATCGTTTTGAATGAGACCTCCCATTTGCTATTGATAATCATTCTCACATATAAATATCTTATAACTTTATGAATAAGTCAATAAAAATTTTAGATTTTTTTACTGATTAAGTTGCGAGTTGACATATGCTGTTGGAAAAAATATAATACAGCCATTGACAATGATAATCGTTATCAATTAGTTGTGTTACTCATTTTAAATTATTGTAGGAGGAATTCAATTGAACGAAGAACGTAAGAACGGTAATGAATCTTTACTTTCATGTATAGGTAATACACCGATGATTCAGCTCAAACACTTATTTCCGAAGCATAATGTTTACGCGAAGTTAGAATATATGAATCCTGGTGGCAGTATGAAAGACAGGCCTGCAAAATACATTATAGAAGACGGCTTGAGACGTGGAGTAATTACGTCGGATACGCATTTAATTGAGAGTACCTCTGGAAATTTAGGTATTGCTTTAGCAATGATAGCCAAAATTAAAGGATTAACACTAACATGTGTCGTTGACCCTAAAATTTCTGAAACGAATTTAAAAATCATCAAAAGTTATGGTGCAAACATCGACATGGTTTCTGAACCTGATGAAAATGGTGGTTATTTAATGACACGCATTAATAGAGTACAGACGTTACTCAATGAAACAACAAATGCTTATTGGATTAACCAATATGCCAATGAATTAAATTGGCAGGCACATTATCATGGTGCGGGCACTGAAATTGTCGACCAAATCGCAGAACCGATTGATTATTTTATTGCACCAGTAAGTACAACAGGAAGCATTATGGGGATGAGTCGCAAAATTAAAGAACATCACCCTCAAGCACAAATTATCGCTGTTGATGCGAAAGGTTCAGTCATTTTTGGTGACACACCTACAAATAGAGAATTACCAGGAATTGGTGCGAGTAGAGTACCAGAAATATTAAACAAACAAGAAATTGACCAAGTTATCCATGTCGATGATTATCAATCTACACTTGGTTGTAAGCGCTTAGTTGATAAAGAAGGCATTTTTGCTGGTGGTTCAACAGGTTCAATTATTGCGGCCATAGCCGAAATTATCGACAATATGGACCACAATAAAACAATCGTTACAATTTTACCGGATCGTGGCGACCGTTATTTAGATTTAGTATATTCGGACGACTGGTTTAATCATATAAAAGAGAGCAGAGGAGCATTATCACGATGAATAAAGCATTATTGTATTTAAACAGAACAGATGTAGCACAAGCAGGTGGCGATCATTCAGATGTCTATGTTGCAGCACTATCTGAAGCCTTAACAGCACATGCAAAACAAGATTTTGTTCAACCACTAAAGCCGTATTTACGTGCACAAGGCAAGGAGGGGCATATTGCAGATCGTATTATTGCTATGCCAAGTCATATTGGTGGGCAAGATCCAGTTTCAGGTATTAAGTGGATTGGAAGTAAACATGATAATCCAACGAAAAGACAATTGGAACGTGCGAGTGGCGTTATTATTTTAAATGATCCAGAAACGAATTATCCTATTGCCGTAATGGAAGCAAGTTTAATTAGTAGTATGAGAACTGCGGCAGTGTCTGTCATTGCAACACAACACTTGGCAAAAGAAGGGTTTACAGATTTAACAATTATTGGTTGTGGTTTAATTGGTGATCGCCAACTACAAAGTATGTTGGAACAATTTGACCATATACAGCAAGTTTATGTATATGATCAATTTCCGGAAGCGAGCGATAAGTTTGTGAGTAAATGGGCAGCTGCATATCCTGATGTGAATTTTGTCCAGGCCAGTACAGCGCGTGAAGCAGTAGAACATGCGGAAGTATTAATTACTTGTACTGTGACGGACCAGCCTTATATTGAATATGAATGGCTTCAAAAAGGCGTGTTTATCAGTAATATTTCGATTATGGATATTCAAAAAGAAGTCTTTGTTCAAGCTGATAAAGTCATTGTCGATGATTGGTCGCAAGCAAATAGAGAGAAAAAGACTTTGAATCAACTCGTACTAGAAGGTCGTTTTAGTGAAGATGCATTGCATGCTGAGTTAGGACAATTGTTGACTGGAGACAAACCTGGACGTGAACATGATGATGAAATTATCTTACTTAATCCTATGGGGATGGCAATTGAAGATATTAGCAGTGCCTACCATATCTACAAACGCGCGCAACAACAACAGATTGGTACAACATTAAACCTGTATTAAGGAGTGTCATGCAATGATGCAAGTTACAGCGCAACAACAGCAACAGAAAGCACAACTACACATACTGCGAGATTTGGTAGATAGTATGTTGTGTGAAGATATTTTTGAATTATGGTCCAAAAGTCGACTAGAACAGACACCAACTGCAACTATTTTACATTATCAGCAGGCAGCTCAAACGTTATCGATACCTGTATATTTAAGTGGCTTGAATACATATCGCTTGGCAAGTGACACTGTGGTATTGCATTCAAAGACAGCGCAGCATATAGCTGATGCTGTGACTTTATGGCAGGCACTAGTATCAATGAATGCAGCACGCTGCGACAACTTGAATGTGCAACGTTTTGCAGAAGGGTTGATGACTGCGGAACAACAATTAGCAGACCAATTGACGCATTTAACATTGGCAGATAATACTTTCATTCAAGCAGAACAATTAGCCAGTTTAAAAGATCGACCGTTTCATCCTTTAGCGAAAGAAAAACGTGGATTGTCAGCAGAAGACTATAAGCATTATCAAGCAGAATACGGTCATGCGTTTGCACTACAAACAGTAGCTATTCATCGGAATTATCTTATTGCAGGTAATAGTGCGGAAGAAGATGCATTGATGGCGACAATGGGTTTGGATGATGCGCAAGTAAAACAGCTGTTAAGAGAGCATGAAGTAACGAAAACAGAATATATGGTATTTCCAGTACATCCGTGGCAAATGGAACATATAATTCGACCTACGTTCCAAGCGGAAATAGCTACCGGTGTAATCGTGCCACTTAATTATAAGTTTGGACAATATGTTTCATCATCGTCGATACGTTCATTGATTGATGAGCAAGACCCTTTTAGACATCTGAAAGTGCCTTTTGCCATGCAGTCATTAGGTGCCTTGAGGCTGACACCTACACGATATTTATTAAATGGCGAAAAAGCAGAAGGACTTTTAAGTGAAGTGATAGCACAAGATAAAGTATTAGCCAACACGGTAGCTTTATGTAATGAACGTCAATGGTGGTCATTTATGCAGGCAGATGGCGATATTTTTGCAGATAAAATAGGGCATTTAACCGCACAGCTTAGAAGTTATCCTGAGAGTGTAATGGCAGATCATACACAGTTAGTGTCTATGGCAGCACTTGCCGCACATGACACAAAATTATATGCATTAATCATAGATAAACCAGTCAAAGAGATTACACAAGATGATGTCCTAGCATTATTTGATGATATTGTGGCACATTTTATCCAAACGGTTATGACATTTATGCAGTATGGTGTGTTGCCAGAGGTACATGGACAAAATGTCTTACTATCATTTCAGGAGGGGCGCGTGCAACAGTGTGTGTTACGTGATCATGATACCGTGCGTATTTATCCACAATTGTTGCAAGCCAATGACATAAACATACCAGAGTATGCAATTAGCCATAACTCACCGAATACGTTAATCAATGAAGACTTGGCAACGTTTGTTACGTATTTTCAAACGTTGGCTGTCTCGGTAAATTTATATGCAATTGTCGATGCCCTGCATCATACTTTTAACATTAAAGAAGCTCAATTGATGACACGCATTAAACACGCTATGAAACAGCAAGTCGAAACGCTTAATTTTGCCCCTGATACCAAACAACAACTAGTAACATTATTATTCTCAGCTGACACTTGGCCATTTAAACGTATACTTTTACCTTTATTACAACAACAAGGCTCTGGTGGTGGCAGTATGCCTTCTAGTATTGGGACTATAGCGAACCCTATGAAACGTTATGACTAATGTAGCAGTTTGGCACCGCAATTTTCGCCTTTTATGGTTGAGCCAATTTATTTCTATTGCAGGTTTAACGATTTTGGTGCCATTGTTACCAATTTACATTGCATCACTGCAAGCATTATCTGTGACTGAAATTCAATTATGGAGTGGTCTAGCAATTGCTGCACCAGCAATTACTACTATGGTGTCATCACCGTTATGGGGCAAATTAGGTGATAAAATTAGCCGCAAATGGATGGTGTTACGCGCGTTGCTAGGGTTAGCGGTTTGTTTATTCCTCATGTCACTTTGTACAACGCCATTACAATTTGTTGTTGTACGTTTGTTGCAAGGGTTATTTGGCGGTGTCGTTGACGCATCAAATGCCTTTGCGACGAGTGAAGCACCTGATGATATGCGTGGTAAAGTGCTAGGAAGATTACAAAGCGCGATTAGTGCAGGTTCCTTAGTAGGACCATTAATTGGTGGGATAGTCGCAGCGATGATTGGCTTTCAATCACTCTTGCTTATTATCGCGATGATCACGTTTATTGTATGCATGGTCGGTGTGAAATTTTTAGTTGAAACGTCACATCAGCAACGTACTAAGCAGCAAACACCTGTATCATGTGGCGTTATTCAATCTTTTCACTGCTTACTTGGTACACAAGCGACATGCCGTTTTATTATAGTGGGTATTTTTGCTAACTTAGCTATGTATGGCATGATGACAGCGTTAGCGCCTTTAACGGCAGGTGTAAATACAACTCTATTAGATGACAAATCAGCTGTCGGTATAGTGCAGTCAGTATTTTGGACAGCATCAATTCTCAGTGCGCCGTTATGGGGACGCTTAAATGATAAAAATTATGTCAAACAAGTTTATTTACTAACGGCATTAATTTGCGGTTTCAGTGTAGTGCTACAAGGTTTGGCTACTAATATATGGATGCTTATGATTTTTAGAATTGTTCAAGGATTGACGTACAGTGCCTTAATTCAAAGCGTGATGTATGTAGTTGTTAAAGCATGTCATCGTGATTTAAAAGGTACGTTCGTTGGTTCAACCAATAGCATGTTGGTGGTAGGACAAGTGATTGGTAGTATGTTTGGTGCTGTGGTGACAAGTAGTTATAACCCGAGCATAACTTTTATAGTAATGGGAGTTATTTTTATCGGCAGTAGTCTAATCTTACTCTTTTCACGAGTCAATGAAATGTCAGAATATCAAATATCAATGAAGTTATGGGAGTTGAATGACAGACGTGCAAAATAAAAATATAGCAGCGCATGCTGCGGTAGAACGAATGTTAAATGTCTATTTTAGAGAACATCAGTTATATCATAGACAGCCAGAAGACAATATGTGGCACATTACCATTGATGACTCCCAACAATTAACTGGCCAATTTCACTATTGGTCAGCCATGGGGCATCATGCGTATGAACCAGAGATACAACTACAACAAACAGCTGTGACGACGTCATTAGCACCATTAGAAGTTATTACTAAACTATGTGACAAATTAGGACAAGGTGATGCGGTGTTAAGTGAGCGCATGTCTGAAATTAGTAACGATATTAAAAACAGTATAGAACGCACAGCGCATTATTTAGCATATCGAGAGCAACAACAGTCGCTCAACCCGTATATACTATCTGAACAATCATTATATTTAGGGCACCCATTTCATCCAACGCCAAAGAGTTCAGTAGGATTTAGTGAAGCGGATTTACAACGTTATGCGCCTGAATGCCAAGCTAAGTTCCAGCTTTATTATGTTGAAGTCGCAAATGAACTCATCGTCGAGCGTTATGTGACAGGCACAGCAGTTAGTGTCAATGACACACTCTTAGCGTTGGCTAAATTATCAACGTCTGAACTGACTGAAGGCTATACGTTATTACCGCTACACCCATTTCAACTTACTGTCCTACAAGATAATGCAGATTTTCAACAATGGGTTACACAAGGGTTAATTAAAGTCATAGGACAACGCGGTCATGTTGTCTATCCGACGTCTTCAGTGAGGACCGTTTTTGCTAAAGAGTTAAATATTTATTTGAAATTACCGATCCAAGTAAAAATTACTAACTTTGTCAGAATGAATGATTACGAACAAGTTGAACGCACAATTGATGCAGCACAAGTGATTGCAGCTATTAAAACAGAGTATGAATCCGCACAATTTAAATTAATGTTTGAACAAGGCTATCGTGCCCTTAGACCGCACAAGACAACAGAGGATTTTGACCTGTTAGCGAACAGTGCCATGATCGTGCGTGAAGGTATAGAAAATTATCAACCACAGAAAAACATTCATGTATTAGCAAGTCTATTTGAGACTATGCCACATAGCTGTGAATCTTTATTAAGTAAGCAAATAACGTTGAGTAAGTTAACGGTAGAAACATGGTTGACAGACTATTTGAACCTAACATTAAAACCGATGTTACAACTATTCGTAAATACAGGCATAAGTTTAGAAGGTCATGTTCAAAATTCTTTGATTGAATTAAATGAGGGGCGTCCTGTCGCCTATTATGTGCGTGATTTAGAAGGTGTATGTCTATCACGTGAGAAAGCAGAAGCAGCACAGCTTATTCCACAAGTAGTACCAAACACAAGTCCAGTGGTCTACAGTGATGAAGCAGCTTGGCAACGTTTCAAATATTACATTATTGTCAATCATTTAGGGCATCTTGTAGCGACTGTTGGCAAACATAAGGGTGAAGAATTGACTTTATGGTCACACGTGCACGACATATTGCAATCATGGTTACAAGAAGAGACAAGTTCAGCAGCATGGTCGACTTATGTAACAGATCTATGTAATAGTCCAGTATTCGCGGCAAAAGCTAACTTGATTAGTAAAATTCATGATTGTGGCGAAAACCCTATTTATACAGATATACCAAACCCAATCGCAATGACTAAGGAGGTACAATATGATACCTAACACTGAACAGCTAGTGAAACAACGTATTATGAATCAATTAGTAACATCATTAATATATGAAAATATCGTGCATTATGAAGTGAGTCAGGATGACCAAAAAGCAACGATAATTATTGACGCTGGAGATATTACGTACCATGCTACTGTGAAGGAAGCATTTAGTTTTCAACGTTTAACCTTACAATCATCAGTGTTACGTTGTAATGCTAAAGGTAAATATGAAGCAACTGTGAATTACGCACAATTATTACGCGAAGTGGAATACACCTTCCCCAAAAACACCGAAAAAATTGAAGCGTTTATTCAAGAGCTGTTGCAGACAGAATTGAAGGACCGTCAGGCACTTCAGTTTAAAGAAGGGTCTAAAGAAAGTATAACTTTAACGTTTGATGCTTTGGAATCATATGCGAGTGAAGGTCATCCATATCACCCAAGTTATAAGTCACGTTTAGGCTTTACTTTAGAAGACAACTTACGCTATGGTCCAGACTTTAAGCCTGAATTCACAATCAAATGGCTAGCTATTCCACAGCAACATATTGAACGTACGTTAGCCACAGGAATAGAACCTGAACAACTATTAGCACAACAATTGGATGCTACGACTTATAGACAATTTCAACAAACAATAAGTGCACAGGGTGATGAAACAATCGACTATGGATGGCTACCTGTACATCCGTGGCAATTTGATCACATTGTTGCTACGGACTTAGCAGAGGAGTGGCTAAATGGGGATATTATTTATTTAGGAGAATCACTCGAAACGTATAGACCACAACAATCGATACGTACCTTAGCACCTTTAGATACAACAAAATACTATCTCAAAGTACCATTAAGCATTACCAATACATCCACGAAGCGGATTTTAGCCCCACATACGATTGAGAATGCAGCTCAAATAACAGATTGGTTAAAACGAATTCAAGCAGCAGATAGCTATTTGCAAGATGAGTTACAAACTATCTTTTTAGGTGAAATTATGGGCATGTCTTACCAATCACCTACAGTGAATACTGCTAAACAACAAGCAACTTATGGTGCTTTAGCGGTAATTTGGCGTGAAAATTTACAGCATTATTTAAGTGCACAAGAAGATGCGATTCCTTTTAATGCACTTTATAGTAAGGAGAAAAACGGGCGACCACTCATTGATGAATGGATGCAACGCTATGGTGTAGCAACATGGACACAACAATTTATCAAAGTAGCAGTACAACCTATTATTCATATGTTGTACTATCACGGCATTGCGTTAGAATCGCATGCGCAAAATATGATGTTGATTCATGAAGATGGTTGGCCGACACGTGTTGCTATTAAGGATTTTCATGATGGTATACGTTTTAAGCGAGATTTACTGAGTGATATGGCGAGTGACCCACAATTACAAGATACGCCAGAAGAACATAAAAAGATTAATAGCAATTCGTTTATTGAAACCGAGAATGTAGCTTTAGTGCGCGACTTCGTATTAGAAGCATTTTTCTTCATTAACATTTCGGAAATCATTATGTTTATTGAGAAATACTACGCTTTAGATGAACACAGTCAATGGGCATATGTTTATGCAGTGTTGGAAACATATCAGCGTCAGCATCCCAATTTGCCAAACTATGCGCATTTTGATTTATGCGAATCAACAATTCAAGTAGAAAAACTAACGACACGTCGTTTGTTAGAAGATACGGAACTTAGAATTCACCATGTCTCAAACCCGTTAGGAGTGATTGCATATGATGACATTATCACTCAAAAATAAATTAGCACAAGGGGCTCAATTATACGGCATGTTTAACTCTATACCCAATCCACTGGTAACTGAGATTATTGCCGCGAGTGGCTATGACTTTGTCATCATTGATAGTGAACACACTGCCATTAATGATGAAACATTAGAACACATGATTCGTGCAGCTGAAGCGGCACAGATAACCCCAATTGTAAGAGTGTCGCAAGCTATCGAACGCGATATTATCAAAGTATTAGATATGGGGGCACGTGGTATTGTTGTGCCACACGTGACTGATAAAGCAAAGGTAGAACAAGTCGTACAATTAAGTCGCTATTACCCACAGGGATTGCGCAGTTTGAATGGTGGACGCATGGCGAAATTTGGCGAGATTCCATTAACTGAGTATATGAATGATGCAAATAATGACATTTTAGTGATTGCTATGATTGAAGATAAAGAAGGTATTGCAGCATTAGAAGATATCGTTCAAGTTGAAGGATTAGATATGATTATCGAAGGTGCTGCAGATCTTTCACAATCTTTCGGTATTCCGTGGGAAACGACGAGTGATAACGTACAATCTGCACTACGTTATATGCATGATGTGACACAAGCAGCTGATAAATATTTCTGTGCCTTACCTAGAGATACAGCACAACAAAAGATGTGGTTACAACGAGGTGTAAACGCCTTTGTCTTGGGTGATGAGCGTGGTAAACTGTATCGTCATTTAAAGTCAGAATTATCTATACATAAAGGAGCGCATACAACATGACACGATTACATGACACAATAGCACATTTGAAAACAAACGGCACAACAATGTGCCATTTCATCTATGATTTACCAGCGTTACACAAACAAGTACAAGCAATAACAGCATCATTACCAGCAAATTGTGACATGTATTATGCGATGAAAGCGAATAGCGAAACATCTATTTTAGCAGCACTAAGTGAAGATGTTACTGGCTTTGAAGTAGCGTCACAAGGTGAGATTGCTAAAGGTTTGGCCCATAAGTCAGCACAACACATTATCTTTGGTGGCCCAGGAAAAACAGATGAAGAGTTAGCTTACGCTATAGAGCAAGGTATTCAGCGTATTCACGTAGAAAGTATTTATGAACTACAGCGTTTGAATGTATTGTTAGCTACGAGACAACAACAAATGAATGTATTATTGCGTGTAAATTTAGCAGGACCTTTCCCTAATGCAACTTTACACATGGCAGGTAGACCAACGCAGTTTGGTATTTCGGAAGAACAGATTGATTCAGCTATTGCGTTAGCTTTAGAGCTACCGTATATTCAGCTCGAAGGATTTCATTTTCACTCTATATCTAATAATTTAGATGCGCAGTTACACGTCGAAATGATGCGTTTATATTTTCAAAAAGCTAAAGCATGGGCACATCAACATGGATTTACATTACACCATCTCAATCTAGGTGGTGGGATTGGTGTGAACTATGCAGATTTAACGCAGCAATTTGACTGGCAAACATTTGTCGATGGCTTTCATCAAGTCATCGATGACGAAGTAATGCATGATGTGACCTTAAATTTCGAATGTGGTCGTTATCTTGTCGCTCATATTGGTTACTATGTGACAGAAGTATTGGATCTCAAACGTGTACACGGTGCATATTATGCAATTCTTAAGGGTGGTACGCAACAATTTAGGTTGCCGGTCTCATGGCAACATAATCATCCTTTTGAGATATATCCTGTCGCTCGCAATCCATATACTTTTGAACGTATTAGTGTATCTCAGCAACCAGTCACTTTTGTTGGGCAGTTGTGTACACCCAAAGACGTCTTGGCGAGAGACATCACAGTACCTACTTTAACAACAGGCGATGTCATTATTTTTAACTATGCTGGTGCTTATGGTTGGTCGATTTCACATCATGACTTTTTAAGCCATCCTCATCCAACATTTATTTATCTCACTGAATAACAAGGAGGAGTTTTATGCAGGAAGTGTATCAACAATTGCAACTTGTGCCAGTCGAATGTATCGATTTACATGAAGATTTTGAACCTAGTAGATTGACTAAAACACAAGCACAAATTGCAGCAGATCAATTTATTAGACATCCCATTTTAGTAGTTCAATTGCAATCAGGAAGGTATATGGTTATAGATGGGGTGCATCGTTTTACTAGTCTCAAGGCTTTAGGGTGCAATGCCATTCCTGTTCAAGTCATAGATGAGCATAAGTATGTGATTTCAACGTGGCATCATAGAGTGTCAACAGGTGCATGGTGGCAAAATTTACAACAAGATTCGGCTTTACCGTGGACGACTGAAGTACGACAAGTAACACCATTTATCACGGTGTGCCAGCGTCAACAGGAACAATATTTATATGCTGATGATTTAGGTCAGTCTAAATTAGCTGCTTGGTCTAAAGTCGTTGCCAGCTATAGTAATAATTGTGCGGTAGAACGTATTGCACAGGGAGAAATAAATGAATTGTCTGACGAAGAAGTGTTGTTAAAATATCAACCACTCAATATTACAGAAATTGAAGCCGTTGTGGCACGAGGTGAGACAGTACCAGCAGGTGTGACACGTTTCAATATTTCTGGACGTTGTTTAAACTTACAAGTGCCGTTGCATATCTTAACAGAAGCAACAGTACATGTGAGAATGATGAAATGGCATAATTTTTTAGCTGATAAAATCAATAGCATTCGTTGTTATGCAGAGAAAGTATATTTAGTAGAACAGTAAAATCGCAAGACAGGGCAAGTATGCTCTGTCTTTTTTGAGTCCAAATTAATGTTTAAAAGATAATTAAAATTTATAAAAAATAGGAAAATCTTGTTTTTAAAAGTGCCTCTCATTTTTGGTATATTGGCTGTTTTTATGCACGCTTTCCGTGGGCACTGACTCAGCCTGTAGTCTTCGGCTAGTTCTTTTCCCACAGGATTCGGCATAAATCACTGCCAACAGGATATAGGTTTTACGTATCAGATAATTTGATAGGTCGACATTATTTCCTACTAAGTAAATGTAGCGAAAATGCACTACTATTTTGACAAAACTATATAAATAGAAAATAAACAAACCCTTCGCGAATTAATGCGAAGGATTTGTTTATTTTATGGAGGCTAGGACAATATTGATTGTCCTAGTCTTTTTTCATATTGGCAGTAGCTGACTGCATTGAAAATGCGCTTCAAATCGAGCTTTTTTCAACGCTAGTCATCCTTGCCGGGGGGACGACGAAATCATTTTTTTCAAAATCAGATTTCTCACCCACTCCCTTTTAAAATAATAATAGTGCCAGTGGTATAGTAATTAATAACGTAAGAACGACACGTATGAACCAAATAACTATAAGTTTCCACACTGGTATTTTAATTTCTGTTGCTAGAATACATGGTACTAAAGCAGAGAAGAAGATAATCGCTGATACACTGACAACTCCAACGACAAATTTCGTGCTTAATGCTGCTTTAGCTACAAGTAATGATGGCAAGAACATTTCGATAATTGAAATGGCTGAGGCTTTAGCTAATAAAGCCTGATCAGGTATAGGGAATAGATAAATGACTGGGTAAAAAATATAGCTAAGCCAATCAATAAGTGGTGTGAAGTTCGCTAATAATAAACCTAAAAATCCAATCGATAAGATGGAAGGTAGTATAGCGATGGTCATTTCAACACCGTCTCTAACATTATCCCACACATTTTTTAATAGTGATGGTGTGGCAGCATTTTGTTTCATAGCTTCATTATAAGCTGTTTGTAAACGACTACCTTTAATAGCTACCTCCTGCTCTCCTTCTTGTCCGTTATAATATTCTGTAGATTCATTGACGATAGGAGGTAACCAAGCAGTAATAGCGGTCACGATAAATGTGATGACTAACGTTCCCCAAAAATATAAATTCCAATGTGGCATTAAGCCGAGCGTATTCGCTACGATAATCATAAAAGTCGCTGATACTGTAGAGAACCCTGTAGCGATAATCGTTGCTTCACGCTTGTTGTACATCCCTTTTTTATAAACTCGATTGGTAATTAATAGCCCTAAAGAATAACTACCAACAAATGAAGCTACGGCATCAACTGCAGATTTCCCCGGTGTCTTAAATACAGGACGCATTACTGGCTCCATAAAGACACCTACAAATTCAAGCAAACCGTAACCGACAAGTAAAGACAGTGCGATGGCACCGACAGGAATAAGTACACTTAATGGCATCATCAGTTGATCAAATAAAAATGGACCATAATCTTTATTAAATAATAGTGCCGGACCAAAGTTGAAAACATACATTACGCCAATAACCGCACCAATAACTTTAAATAATGTAATAATAAAATCAGTGGCAGACTTTTTATATGTTTGCCTCATAATAGGCAAGATGGCTCCTGCTAAAATCATTAATAACGCTATATATGGCATAACGTCACCTAATACTGCTCTAATAGCTAAATGGACATGATCAATAAATATTGAATTTGTTCCATTAATTGTGATAGGTACGAAGAAACAAAATATACCGAGTAAACTAAAAACATAAAAACGCCATGCCCCTTTATTGCGAACTGCAATCGCTTCTTCTTTTATCATAGTGACACCCCTTTGTTTGATATGAATAACGTAGTTGAAAGATACACCATAAATTATACAAAATCATATCATCCCCTATATGACTTATTGTAGAGAAGTGAACATCAACTTACGTAAGATATCTTATATCTATTGTAAAAGGGTAAAATGTTATCAACCAATATTAATAAACTAACTATTAATAGTTTCAAACTATAAAACAGCTGTTGATCTATATTAATAGTACATTTGCTTTGTTAAATTAAAGAGAAAAAATTAACATATATTACAAAATAGGGTATAACAAAACGAAGTATTGTTCATACTAATTAATGTAATGACTATTAAAGTGAAGGGGCTGTTAGATGTGAGGCATTTAGTAGTATTTTTACATGCATCATTAGACGGTTTTGTTGAAGGACCGAATGGTGCTATGGATATAGGTTGGATTGCTTATAATGAAGAGTTAGAACAATTTGCTGATAAAGTTTTAAGCTCGGCAGATACCGTAGTATGGGGACGCAAAACATATGAAATGATGCATGATTATTGGCCATCGGTAAAAACAGAGACCACAGCATCAGAACACGAACGAAATCATGCTCAATGGATTGAACAAGTAGAAAAAGTAGTCTTTTCAACGACTTTAGAATCCGTAGATTGGAACAATACTCGTCTCGTTAATGATGGGGTGGAAGCAGCTATTGCAGATTTGAAGCAACAACCCGGTGGTGACATTGTGGTGATTGGTAGTCCACGATTTGCGCATCATTTGATGCAATTAAACGTGGTTGATACTTTTAAAATAACAGTATCACCAGTATTAGTTGGACAAGGATTACGCTTGTTTGAACATATTGCTGATCAAACAAACTTAACACTGAGCCATAGCCAAACATTTGAGTCAGGGGCGCTTGGTTTATGGTATCAGAAACTGACTTAGCATTTTATGTTTTAAAAGTATTGTTACTTCCAGATAATTGTACTATTTTGTTATACTTGCAATAAGAATGTAAGCGTTTTCTGTTTGGAGTTAGATTATTATTAACATGAAGGAGCATGCAAATGAAGAATAAAGTGATTATGATAACTGGTGGTAGTAGCGGTATGGGCAAAGCGATGGCTAAACGCTTTGCAGCAGAAGGTGCAAAAGTAGTAATTACTGGACGACATATGGATACATTAGAAGCAACTAAAAAAGAAATCGAGTGTTATGCGGGACAAGTGCTCTGTGTAGATATGGATGTACGTGATCCTGATCGGGTACAATACACTGTAGATTATACGATTGAGACGTTTGGTAAAATTGACGGTTTAGTCAATAATGCAGCAGGTAACTTTCTTTGTCCGGCTGAAGATTTATCGATTAATGGATGGAATTCAGTAATTGATATTGTATTAAATGGGACGTGGTATTGTACTCAAGCAGTAGGTAAAACATGGATTGAACGTGAACAACCTGGAAGAATTTTAAATATGGCTGCTACGTATGCGTGGACGGCAGGACCAGGTGTTATTCATTCTGCAAGTGCCAAAGCAGGAGTATTATCTATGACTAAAACACTTGCAGTAGAGTGGGGTTCTAAATATGGTATTTGTGTTAATGCTATTGCACCTGGACCGATTGAACATACAGGTGGCTCCAAGAAATTGACGATATCAGAAGAGGCACGCCAGCAAACGATAGACAGTGTACCAGTCGGTCGTATGGGACAACCTGAAGAAATTGCTGGTTTAGCACACTTCTTGTTCTCTGATGAAGCAGCATACATTAATGGCGAATGCATCACAATGGATGGTGGTGCCTGGTTAAATCGCAGTCCGTTTTAACTGATTAAGAAAAGAAGAATACTATGATAAGAGGCTGGGACAGCATTACGTTGTCCTAGCCTTTTAATATTGCCAGTAGATGACTGCACTGAAAATGCACTTCGCATTAAGTTTTCCAATGTTAGTCATTCAGTCGAGGTGGGGCGATGAAATCTTTTTAATGAAATTAGATTGTTGTCCCATTTTTAAACTTTTATACATAACACGTGTCCGTTATTGTCCTATAATACTGTATGTTTAATATAGTAAAAACTGAGAATATTAATAACATAACAACTTTATTTAAAAAGAAAGCATAGGTGAAGCTATATGGATGTTAGATTTCCAATTGGTGAATTAGCAGTACCGGAAGATGTGACATTAGACGATGTACAACAATGGTTAGATAATATTAAGGAATATACTTATCAACTACGTACTGTAGTTGATAGCTTAGATGATGAAGCATTGGCGAAAACCTATCGTGATGGTAGTTGGAATGTGCGTCAACTTGTCCATCATATTGCTGATTCACAATTAAATATGTACCAACGTTTAAAGTTGGCGTTAACCGATGATAATCCTCAGGTGACACCATTTATTCAAGATGAATGGGCAGTACAACCAGATACCAACTTACCGGTTGAACCGTCTATCCGTATGTTAGAAGGTATTAATGAACGTATCGTCGCACTTGGTCAAACTTTAACAGAAGCACAATTAACACGTGTCTTTACGTTACAAGGTAGTGGGGAAATCGATGTCGCTACAAAAGTGGCAAAATTGGCTTGGCACGAAGCACATCATTTAGAGCATATTAAAATTGCATTATCACAATAAGGATAAAACCATTCAAAGTTATTTTAATTTTGAATGGTTTTATTGTTCTTGATAACAATGGGAAATGTATTTAACAGAACCTAATAAGACAAAAAATGTACAGTTAAATGAGACACTATATAATGGTAGTTACAGTTTTAGATGGGGTACAATAATAGAAAAGAAAGTGATGGGAGCTAAACAATATGACTAAATATTCTTTTAAAGAAAACTTTTTTAGTACTTCAACGACAGCAATCGATATTTATGATGAGCACAATCAAGCTGTTTTTTCATTGAAATTATATTATGCGTCTACGGCACAAGAAACTTTTGCTTGGCTAGGTAAAAAGAAACATAATTTTGAAATCACCGATGGTCAAGATATATTTCGTGTGCGTCAAGAACGTTCAGTCAGTGGTAAAATTAAAACGCCATTTAAGACGGTATGGGAAGTAGAAAAAAATAATGAAGCCATTGGTACGTTTCGTACAAAGATAGGGTTTAAACCTAAAATGATTTTTGAAGGTGTACAAGGTGATGCCTTAACATTCCAGTCCGGTTTTATTTCACGAAGTGTTAATGTAATGAATGAACAAGACCAGACTTTAATGACAACAAAATCAGAAAGATTTAAAATTGCGTCACGCCATGATATAGATATTCAAAGTGGTGTTTATAATCCAGCAATGTTACTACTATTATTTCAAGTATTTTATGAATTTCAGGAATATCAACGTAGCAAGTCAGATTGAATAGTCTAAAGTGGATATTGAATAGATGAGGAAAATAAATATTGAATAATAATTCTTTTGTTGTTTTATTTAAAAACAAAAAGAATTTTAAAAAGGTAAAAACCTGCACATTTTGTGATTAAGTTACACGAATATTACAAACATACATATATCACATTCCCTTAATTTACTATTTTAATCGTGTTTATAGCACTTTTTTGCTTTTTTATTCAGAATTTTCTTGTAATTAAGTTGTAAAAAAACACCTGTTTTTTTCATGTCTCTGTAACCTACTAAGGATTTATGCATGTTACAGTATTACCTGTATTGCAAATCAATCATTACGACGAATTATCTTTTTAGGAGGAGTATTAATTTTATGAAAAAAACAGTAATTGCTTCAACTTTAGCGTTAGGATTAGGCGTAACAGGATTAGCGTCAGGACAAGCAGACGCAGCAGAACAAGATATTAATAAAGAACAATTAGCACAATTAGCACAATCTGGGTCAGCACAATTAGATGCAGCTCCAATTGCAGAAGGTGCTTATAATTATAACTTTACAGTTGATGGTGTGAACTATAGCTTCAAATCAGATGGTCAAAACTTCTCATGGAGTTATGGTGAAGGATCAGGTGAAAAATCATCAGACGCAAGTTCACAATCAAGTTCTGAACAATCTGCTCCAGCAGAAGCATCAGTAGCAGCAGAACAACCACAACAAGAATCAGCGCCACAACAAACAGAAGCAACGACTACAACGTCAACTTCTACAACAACAACTACAACATCTACTGAAGCTTCAAGCGGTTCATCAGTAAACGTTAATTCTCATTTACAACAAATCGCTCAACGTGAATCTGGCGGTGACATTACTGCAATTAACCCAAGCTCAGGTGCAGCAGGTAAATATCAATTCTTACAAAGCACTTGGGATTCAGTAGCACCAGCAGAATATGTTGGACAATCACCAGCTTCAGCTCCAGAATCAGTTCAAGATGCAGCAGCAGTTAAATTATATAACACAGCTGGCGCTTCACAATGGGTAACTGCTTAAGTTTAAGTACTTCAGCTCCAACAAAAGACACGATAAATTGAATGACGATCCTGCTTCTATTAGTGAGAAGCAGGATTTTTTGTGTAAAAATAGGGACTGCAACACTATTATGACTCGGTCTATATCAGACTTCATATTATAGGTTTTATTGATTCTTCTAGTAATATAAGTTAGCATAGAAAGTGCAAGCGTTTTCATTTTTGGCGTATTTAGTACTGTTTTGCATGATTGCAGGCAATTGCTAGCATACATAATGTTGTAAACATGCATTAAATAATTCAATTTTTTGTGGTTACGTGATAAATAAAGGGGATTTATAATGAAGAAAATAATGTTAATCGGAAGTGCATTTATTGGTATTATCGTTGGTGCAGGATTTGCTTCAGGACAAGAAATTTTACAATACTTTACGAGTTTTGGAACGTTAGGGGTTTTAGCTGCTGTTGTTTCTACTATTTTATTTGCATATGTAGGGATGATGTTAGTGTGGTTAGGCAGTAAATTAAAAGCAGAAAGTCATACTGTCGTCATTCGCAAAATTACTGGAGACAGTGTGGCTGGTAAAGCAATAGCTTTAATTGTAGATATTGTGTTAATCATTGCTTTATTTGGCTTTGGTGTTGTTATGCTTGCTGGTGGTGGATCAAGTTTTGAACAGCAGTTTGGCATCCCGGCATTTTTCGGTACAGCATTAATGGCAATCTTAGTCTTTTTATTTGGTATGATGAAAATTGATGGAGTTGTCAAAGTTATCGGTAACATTACACCGCTATTGATTATTTGTATTTTAATCATTGCCGGTTATTGTATCATAACTATGTCAGGTTCATTTAGTGAGTTGAACCAACTCGCTCAAAGTCATAAACCTGCTGTGCCTAATTGGTTTTTAGCAGGGGTCAACTATGTGTCACTTAATGTCGGTTTAGGTGCTTCTATGTCCATCGTAATGGGTGGTAGTGAGAAAAACCCAAAAATAGCTGCTTGGGGTGGCTTAATTGGTGGTCTAATCTTAGGAATCATGATTATGCTTAGTCATTTTGCTATTTTAACGAATATTGATACTGTTGGGCATTTAGCATTACCAATGTTAGGTCTTGTTAATGATATTTCTCCAATTTTTGGTATCTTTATGTCTATTGTCATTTACCTCATGATTTTTAATACATGTCTAGGAATGTTTTATTCATTAGCAACACGTTTTACTAAAAACGATACGAAACAATTTAAAGTGTTTTATACAGTTATGATATTAATTGGTTTTGTCGTAAGCTTTGCAGGATTTAAAGATTTAATGACTTTCTTCTATCCTGTTATTGGTTATTTAGGATTAGTGTTAATAGGTGTTTTAATTTATGCACCATTTAAAATGAAGAAATTAGAAAATAAAGCACCTGAACATTATCCAAATAATGTAGGACAAACCAATTCTTAAGTATAGAATAAATTGATTTTGGTTTTTATATAAAAAGGACTAATCCATTTAATACGGATTAGTCCTTTATTTTGAGTACGGAGATTTCTGACCCATTTGTTATATAGTAATGTTATTTATTAGTCACATTAGTTATACGTTTATGCAATAAGTTGAAGAAACAAATAAGTGCTATGGCTAATGTGATATGTCCTAATCCAGAAATACCTGCAATAGCTGGTCCTGCACTGAATCCTTTAATTGTTGCGATACCATTAATATATTGCATAGCAACAGTGATTAATAATCCTAAATGATAGAGATAAAAGAAGTAATTAAATAAAGTTTTATGCTTCGTTATGTTGAGTTGAAGTTCAATAATCATAAATATTAAAAACATGATAGTTCCTAAAACGAGTAAATGTGTATGTGTTACATTTAATTGCGAATAACCACTAAATTCTTCTGCTTTTGTCATTTCTCGATAAAATATGCCACTAAGTAAGCCTAAAATTGTATAAAATGCTGAGCTATACATTAACTTTTTCATTGTACTATCCTCCTATGTGTTAATTGAATAGTTTTACTATAATGTCTATTTATGAACTGAAGATGAACAATAAGTACGGATAGCACAATAAAAACAGACAAAACTATCCTAATTATTTAGTTATTACTTTTCTAAAAATAATTTATATAATAATGCTAAAAATAAAGTGATATAAAGGTGTTAACATGCATTATTTTCGCACTAATTACATGAATATTACAAAGTTGAATTGCAAATAATTAAACTATAAAGGGCAGTGCCAGTTTATAAATGAGCTTAATGAAGGGGATTTGGTCATTTTGAATGTCATTGGGATGTAAAAAAAAGCTTGTTTTTTTTATCTCACTGTAACCTACTAGGGTTTTATAAGTGTTAAAGTGGCTCTTGTAGTTGAAATTGATAGCAAAAAACGATTTTAATTTATATTAAACTTAAAACATTCACCTTTTAGGAGGATATTAATAATGAAAAAAACAATTATCGCATCAACATTAGCAGTTGGACTAGGAGTTACAGGAGTAGCGTCAGGACAAGCAGACGCATCAGAACAAAATATAGATAAAGCACAATTAGCAAATACAGCACAAAATAACCCTCAACAATTAAATGATGCACCAGTTCATGAAGGTGCTTATAACTATGATTTTAATCATGATAAAGTAGATTATAACTTTGATTCAGATGGTACTTATTGGTCATGGAGTTACAATGGCTATGGTCAAGGAGCAGCTGACACTAGTGCTCAATCAACTCAAGGTACTGAGCAATCAGCACCAGCTGAACAAGCAACTAATAATACAGAACAAACAGCTTCAACAGAACAAAGTGAGCAAGCTGAAGAGCCACAACAAACAGCTGCACCACAAACTGAGCAAACTGAACAACCACAACAAGAGTCTACTTCAGCATCTTCTGAAGACACTAGCTCAAGTGAAGCTTCAAGTGGTTCATCAGTAGAAGTGAACGATCACTTAAAACTAATCGCACAACGTGAATCAGGTGGCGACATTCATGCTACTAACCCTTCATCAGGTGCTTCAGGTAAATATCAATTCTTACAAAGTACATGGGATTCAGTAGCACCAGCTGAATATCAAGGTCAACCAGCAGCATCTGCACCAGAATCAGTACAAGATGCAGCGGCAATGGAACTTTATGAAACTGAAGGTGCTTCACAATGGGTAACTGCTTAATTTAAGCATTTCATTTTAAACCCACACTAATATCCCTACCTCTTTTGAGATAGGAATAAGACTGTCGACAAAGTCTCTGACTTTGTTGGCAGTTTTTTTATGAACGCTTTCCCAGGCACAGCCTCAGCCTGTAGTCTCCTGCTAGTACTCTTCCCACAGAAGCCGACACCAATTCCTGCCGATATGGTGTTGAAAATATTGCTTATACAAAAATGATTTAGTATCAAATTAATGAGACAAGAGGCTGGGACAATATTGATTCGTCCTAGTCTCTTGTCATATTGGCAGTAGCTGACTGTATTGAAAATGCGCTTTAAATCAAGCTTTTTTCAATACTAGTCATCCTTGCCGGGGTGGGACGACGAAATCATTTTCTCAAAATTGGATTTCTGTCCCACATCATGTTTTATTCGAAACCTTTTTCCGTATTGGCAGTAGCTGACTGCATTGAAAATGCGCTTCAAACAAAGATTTTTTCAATGCTAGTCATCCTTGCCGGGGTGGGACGACGAAATCTTTTTATCAAATTAGATTTCTGTCCCACTCCCTTAATGTTATTTGGTTTTACGCAATAAGTATATTTTATTGTGTGTCATTTTTTCTAAGTGTTGTAATTTTATTCTAAAGTGTATGGAAATGAAATAATTAAGGTTAGAAATTTTATTTTCTATAAAATTTAATGTATATATTATAATGGAGCTGTTGAAGAGTTTAGAATTAAAAAACGAACTGTAGATTTTGAACTTTCATTAAATTACGCTGTAGAATTAATGAGTGAAATAAGAGGGGGATAGTTTATGAACATCTTAGTTGCAGCTTTTGAACCATTTGATGGTCAAGTGCTAAATCCGACTTTAGAAGCACTGAATCAATTACCACATGAAATAGGGAATCATAAGTTAACTAAATTGGAACTACCAACTGTATTTTATGAAGCGAATGATGTACTTGTGCAATGTATAAATCAAAATAATATTGATGCGGTATTAACAATTGGACAAGCAGGTGGTCGTAGCGAGTTAACGCCAGAACGCATAGCAATAAATATAGATGATGCACGTATTCCTGATAATAAAGGACAGCAACCTATTGATACACCTATTCAACAAGACGGCGCACCGGCTTATTTTTCTAATATGCCAGTGAAAAAAATGACTGCAGCCATTCAACAAAGTGGAGTGAAGGCACGGTTATCCAATACAGCAGGTACGTTTGTTTGTAATCATATTTTTTATCAATCAGGTTATCTGCAAGCAACACAATATCCTCAATTGTTGTTTGGCTTTATTCATGTGCCTTATATGTCTGAACAATACAATGCACAATCAGCTACACCAACATTATCTTTAACTACTATAGTGACAGGGTTAACAGCAGCAATCGCAGCAATTTCATATGACGACGATGAACCATTAGTATTAGGTCAGACTGAATAGTAAGATTTTATGCTACAGTCTTAGGTATACTATGTAAAAAAGTGAGACGTGTTCTTACTTTCTTTTAAGAAAACGCTATCATACAATAGATAAATAAACTTATAACAGAAAGGAAGTTAATTATGACAAATAATAATTTACCAACATTAACGTATACAGGTGCTTCAAAGAGTGCGGTACCTATTATTAGTGAAAGTGATTTACAAACAGTGACAGCAGAACCGTGGTTGAAAATATCGGATGAGGGATTACAGTTAGAAGGATTGTGTTTTGATAGACAAAAAAATCTTTTTTTATGCGAAGTTTTTGGGGGCAATATTTTTAAAGTAGTTATGGCAACACAAACGATTACTAATCCTTTTCAGTCTACTAAAGATAATCCAGCAGCGGTTAAGATACATAAAGATGGACGGTTGTTTATTTGTTATTTAGGGGACTTTAAAAATACGGGCGGTATATTTGCGTCTGATGAACAAGGGGAGAACTTTGAAACGATTATTTCTGATATTACATCAGAATATTGTGTAGATGATTTAGTCTTTGACAGTAAAGGCGGATTTTATTTTACTGACTTTAGAGGGTATTCCACTAATCCACAAGGTGGCGTGTATTATGTCTCACCCGATTTCAAGACAGTAACACCAGTGATTCAAAATATAGCGGTAGCCAATGGTGTAGCACTTAGTACAGATGAACGTATTTTGTGGGTGACAGAAACGACAACCAATCGTTTGCATCGTATTGAATTATTAGAAGATGGCATAACGATCGCGCCGTTTGGAGCTACTATCCCATATTATTTTACAGGTCATGAAGGTCCGGATTCTTGTTGTATCGATAGTGATGATAATTTATATGTAGCGATGTATGGTCAAGGTAGAGTGTTAGTATTTAATAAAAAAGGTTATCCTATAGGTCAAATTTTAATTCCAGGTCGTGACGAGGGTCATATGTTACGTTCAACACATCCTGCATTTATTCCAGAGACAAATCAGTTATTAATATGTGCCAACGACATTGAACAAAATGGTGGATCATGGATATATACAGTGAATGGCTTTGCATCAGGACATCACAGTTACCAATTTCAATAATATAAAAAAAGATGCTAGGACATAATTGCTTCGTCCTAGCATCTTTTTTAGTTCAGTTACCCTTGATTGCGTGGGAGAATGAAAATTATTGATTAAAAATAGGTTTCTGTTCTACCTCTATATAAGTGATTGTTAGTAATTAATCGATTTGTATTTGACTATCTGAGTTATCTTGTTCTGATTTTGGCAGTGTAACGTTTAACATGCCATTATCATAAGAAGCTTTAATTGCTGTTTGGTCTACACCATTAAAAGTAAATTGACGACGGACATTGCTGTAACCGCGTTCTTTACGAATTACGCGACCTTCTTCGTCTTCTTGGTTGTTTTCGATAGATTGTTTACCTTCGATAGTTAAAATATTATTATCAAATGTTAGACTAATATTTTCTTTATCCATGCCAGGAAGTTCTGCTTCTACTACATAAGCGTTGTCTAATTCTTTAATATCAGTTGTAATACTAGAAGCACTAAAAGGGGACTGGTTAAAAACTTGACGTCCTAAATCTTTAATGAAATCACCTTGATTAATATCGAAAAATGAATTGTTGAATGGTCTCATATCAAAAGCCATCATACATCTCTCCTTAATCATAATAAATTAGGTCGAAGTACCAGTATTGAAGATATGCAATGACTTCAGCACTGATCTCTTCTTTAACCTTACAACTATATTATAAGACAAAGGTCAAAGTTAATCAACGTTAAAGTTTGACTATTTTTGATTAATTGCCAATTGCTTGAACAAATGCAATTATAGTAAGTCGCTAGGTGGCAATATGGCATATTGTGTAATAAAAAAAGAGCAAAGAAGTCATCACCTATGTAAAGTGATTGATCTTCTTGCTCTGTTATAAAAATTAATGTGCAAATTGTTTAAAGTTTTCTAAACGTTGCGCTTTTTCTTCTTTGCTAATATTATGTTTGGCAACATAACGGTTTCTTTCGTGTGTTGCACATTCGTGTGAACAAGCACCTAAATAACGTGCTTCATTTTCTTCAGAAACTAAAATTTGTTTGTTACAATCTGGGTTACTACAATTGATGTAACGTTCACATGGTGTACCATCAAACCATTCTTTTCCAACTACTGTTTTTTCAACTTGGTTAATTTCCACGCTGATACGTTCATCGAAAACATACATTTTGCCATCCCATAATTCACCTTGTGTTTCTGGGTCTTTACCATATGTTGCGATACCATCTTTTAATTGTGCAACATCTTCAAAGCCTTCTTTTAATAACCAACCGGAGAATTTTTCACAACGAATACCGCCTGTACAATACGTAACGATTTTCTTATCCATAAATTGTTCTTTATTTTCTTTAATCCAGTCCGGTAAATCTCTAAAACGAGTGATGTTAGGACGTACTGCACCACGGAAATGACCTAAATCATATTCATAGTCATTACGTGCATCGATTACGATAGTATCGTCTGATTCTAGTGCTTGTTTAAATTCTATTGGTGATAAATATTTTCCTGTTAATTCATTTGGGTTTACATCTTCTTCTAAGTCTAGAGCGACTATTTCTTTACGTGGACGCACGTGCATTTTTTTGAATGCGTGACCTTCTGCTGCGTCTATTTTGAACGTAATGTCTTTGAAACGAGGATCAGCTTGCATTGCTTCCATATATTTATTTGTCGCTTCTGTTGTGCCTGAAACGGTACCGTTAATACCTTCAGTTGATACTAAAATACGACCTTTTAATTCTAAGTCTTTACAAAAATCTAAATGCTCTGATGCGAATGTTTCGGGGTCATTAATGGTAGTGTATTTGTAATACAATAATACTTGATAATCCATAAATCGATTCTCCTCTATATAGTCTTTTAGTACATCATATTGAAATATAAGACTGAAATAGTCAGTGCAAGCACTAGCTAATCTTTCAGTGATAAGTTAAGTTTATATGTCGTTTTTCATTAGTTCTACGACAAAACAATCCATACTATATTCTAACAAAAAAGGGAAATTATTCAATATGTTAGTTTGAGAAAGATAAGAAGTTATAGATAAGAAGTTAAGTAATAAAATTTACATATGTTAATATGATACGATGTTATAAAAATACTTTGTCACGAGTGATAAAGCTCACTATTATGTGAACATGAAACGGATAACTAAGATAAATTGAGGTGTTCACGAAAAGTATGTCCTGTATAAGTAGTACGATATAAACCTCTACGTTGTAATTCAGGAACGACTAACGTTACAAAATCGTCCAAACTATTAGGTAATGTAGGTGGCATTAAATTAAAGCCATCTGCAACACCAGCTTCAAACCAACGCTCCATTTCATCGACAATCATGGATGGTGTACCAATTAAAGTCAAATGACCACCACCGGCATTTAAGTAACCTAAGAGTTCTCTGACAGTAGGTTGTTTATCTTGAATAATTTGCAATATTGTCTCGTAACGACCGACTGGTCCGGTAAAATCTTCTACTGGTGGAAGGGGAGGTACTGGTGCATCAAGCTCCCACTCAGAGCAGTCTTGCCGAATAAAACCACTCAGTTGATTGAGTGCAGTTTCAATAGGGAGTAAGTCATCTAAAGCTTGTTTCTTTGCAAGTGCAGCTTCATATGTTTCACCTACATAAGTGACTAAACCTGGAAACACTTTGATTGTTCTTGTCGGTTGTGAACTATGAGCTATTTTTTCATGTAAACGTTGAATATATTTTTGTGCTTGCTCCATATTCCAAGCTACAGCATAAACTGCATCTGCAAAATCGGCAGCCAATGTCACACCTGGTTCGGAGGCACCGGCTTGCATTGCTACAAGGTTGCCTTGTTTACTACCGGGTGTAGTCAATGGTCCAGTGACATTAAAATATTCTCCATTATAGTTAAAAGGTTGTATATGATCTGCTTCAATGAGTGCGTGATGTTGGCGTTGATGAATAAAATTAGAAGTGTTCCAAGAATTTAATAATTTGTCCATCACTTCTGCAAATTCTCGTGCTTTGGCATAACGTGCATCATGGGCAGGTAATTGTGGCAAGCTATGGTTTTGTGCTTCATTATCAGTCATCGAAGTCACAAGATTCCAACCTACACGACCACCAGATAAATGATCTAAACTTAGTAATTGTCGTGCTGCAGTGAAAGGATTAGCAAAAGTACTAGAAATTGTAGAAACAAGACCGATATG
The DNA here is from genome assembly GCF_016890655.1 of Staphylococcus sp. GDY8P72P. NCBI lineage: Bacteria > Bacillati > Bacillota > Bacilli > Caryophanales > Staphylococcaceae > Staphylococcus > Staphylococcus sp. GDY8P72P. The sequence goes on from NZ_JAFEQJ010000018.1 coordinate 87,529, forward strand.
TTGTGTTACTTGTGCGATAGCCGCCAAATTGATCAACGGATCAAACCAAAATGCTGGCATATCACTTGCAGATTGCGCTGGGAAAGATTGATTATCAGCAAAAAAGACTGCATCAAACAAACCGCGTTCAGCGATTTGTGCTAATGATTGATAATAGTTAATATTTCCAATACGCTCAATACTAGAATCTGGTTGTAACCAAGCAGCTTGATGATGGCCACAAGCATACAGTAAGACGCCAATATTAAGTTGTTTTGTGTGTGGTTGTGTCATTTACTTACACCTCAGTTGTTATAGAATAGATTAATTCATTGTTAGACCGCCGTCGACAGTATAGTTTTGACCTGTGATGCCAGTTGCATGTTCACTTGCCAAAAAGGCCACCATATGTGCGACGTCTTGAGGAGATGTGACACTTTTGAGTGGGGTAGTTTGTTTAATTAAATCAAACACTTCATCAGAAGTGGCAGCACTGGCATCCGTTGTTTTCAATAAACCGCCGGACACTACGTTGGCACGTATACCATATTGGCCTAATTCGGCAGCAATATTACGTGTGAAACCAATTAATCCTGCTTTAGCTGTCGTGTATTCATGGTAAGGTACGACTGGATTTTGAAAAAGATTCGTTCCAATATTAATAATTGCCCCATGGCGCCGATTGATAAATTGAGGGGCTACACTTTGTGTAGTATTGAAAGCGGCTTTTAAAGTACCATCTATTTGTTGTTGGTAATCTGACCAAGATAATTCAGTAAAAGCTTTTTGTGCGTTGGGATCAAATTTAAAGCCAACTAATGCGTTATTGACCACTACATCAATTTGACCGAAATGATCTGTTGCAGTAGCAACTAAGTGATCGACTTGATCACGTTGTGTGACATCAGCCTGTATAGCTATTGCCTGCGTGGAGCCAATGCTTTTTACTAAGTCCAATGCTGCTTCTTTACTTTTATGATAATTGATGGCGACTTGAAAGCCTTGTGTAGCAAGGGTCTGTGCAATCGTTGCACCTAAACCTCGACTACTACCTGTAATAAGTACTGTTGTTGTCATACGTGTTCACTCCTTTTTGAATAAAAAAATACACAACTCCCCATAGGAAAGTTGTGTAAGTAAAATCAAATATATAATAGGGTGAACGAACCCCTCGATATCATACATGTGTTGATTCACACTTTCCTACGCTAGTATCAACTAGATCAGGTTCAAAGGGTTTGAGCTACAGCTCATCTCAGTCTTTCAACACCCCTAGTGCGTGTATTTAATTATCTTCAATGTAACGATTTCACATTGTAAAGTCAAGTTTGGTTTGATAATAGATAAGCAAGAATAAGCGCAAAGCGATGGTTATAACACCATCGCTTTTGTATATAAAATGTAAATTTGTATTATTTTTGATTACTATAGATTAAAGCACCGATAAGACCAACAGTACAAACAGCAAAAATAATATTCATAATCGCTAATACTTCAATAATGACGACGTCTTTGCCTAAGCGTTCAAAAGCATTTAATTCTATTTCTTTTTCAGAACTTACACTAGCTTCAATACGTGACTCTTTATCTACTAAATCTTTATGCATACGATCATTTACTTTTGGCATCTTATCTCCTCCTCAATACTGTAATTATATTGTTCCCTATATAACTAGAAGTCAATCATAAGTTAGTTAAGTACACCGCAGTATCTTTCAAATAGTAATATCTGTATTTATGTAATAAAAAATAATATATATTAAAAAAATAATGAATTATATTTTAATTTTTTGACAATTATTGTATGATATTTATAATAATTTAATAAATAAAAAGAGGTGTATTCAAATGACGGAGTTTATTGCAGCATTAGCAGGTGGATGTATTGCATTGTTAGGTGTTTGGCTACAATTTAAACGAGAAGATAAGGAAAAAATGCAAGATTATGAAAATGATTTGGTCAGCATGATAGATTTAATAGTTTATAAAGCAGCACGAATTAGAAATATTAGATTAAATCAAAATACTGCTTTCTTAAATAAGGAACGAACAACGGAAATTTTTGAAGAAATCCAAGATGCGTTTAATTCATTAGATAGTCAAATACAAGATTTTATTTTAACAACGAGTCATCATAGCAATCGTTCTAATGAAACGATACAAGATTTTTTGAAAAGATATGAACCTTTTGAAGGTCATTTTAATACGTTTAAAATAGCCTTTAATATTTATGAAGATTGCTATGGAGATGAAAAGCATGATACGGCTAACATTGTGAGGTCTAAAATAACATTAGATAAAAAAGTATATGAATTTATCAATAAGTTAGAAAATTTTGCAGTTAGTCGATATAATCATAAAATATTTGAACCTAACCTCAAAGAGGTTGAAGTTGTTAAAATGAATAGTAGAACGACATTTAAAAATGATTGGAAGTAATAATCCAATATGTATGAATTTTAATACACGTCAATGTACATAAATCTATTAAAACATCCCTTTAATTCTGGAAAAATTAAAGGGGTGTTTTATAGAGTGTATTAATACAATAAGTTACATACTTTAACGTTAAATGATAGTATTACAATTCTTCACCATCTTCATCATATTCTGTAACTGTTCCGTCACTATCAATAATGTATGAACCTGCTAAATTGCCGTCTTTATCTTCAAAAGAAAAGCCCCAACGTCCATCCTCCATTTTTTCTGGTTCTTTGAATGTGTAAGTATCTGTATCTAGTGTTTCTCCTTCATACTCTTCAACTTTATCAATAACATTATCACGTGTAACTTCATCATCAGCTGTATTGTCACTGGCATCAAATTGGTAGTCTTCAGGATTACCTTCGGAGATTATATATTTTACTTTATCAATTTTACTTTGAGACGGATTTTCTAATGATACAGTGTGGGCATTATTTAAAATTTTAGAAGTCTCTTTCACAGTAAAATCATCTTCATCCCAACTACTATCTTGAAAATGACTAGGGACATCATAAATTGTAATAGTACCATCATCATTATCTTTATAATAAACACTGCCAGCAGCAGTAGGAGAAGCTGCTATTAGTTGTGTTCCCTCAGGTAAAGTTTTAGAAGCAGAGGTATTATATGGATTAATAGGTTGACCAGAAACATCGACGTGCTCTAGCTCTGTGTCTGAAACATCATTTGTACTACCACCATTTTTTTCAATGCCAGTAATCCAAACTTTGGCATAATGTTCTTTTGATTGAGTATTTTCATTTTGATTATTTGCTTGATTTGAATCATCATTTGTAGAATCTTGGTCGTTATTAGAAGACTCATTATTCTTTTGAGATTGTGTTTTGTTATTATCTTTATCATTATCTTTTTCTGAATCGGTGCCAATATTGATAGTACATGCTGATAAAAATAAAGATGCTGATAAAATAGTTGCTACAGTGATTTTATTGTTCATAAGTAATATATCTCCCTTTCTAGTCATGTTATTAGTAATTATACACTAAATTGCACAATATAATAATGTTAAATTAAGATATATATTTTCTTTTAATTTTAGATGCTATGTTTTTAAGTGTCATTACATTGCTAATGTAATGAAGAATGTTTGATTTGTTGAAATGCAGTTAATTATAAAACTGAAGACTAACACAATAGGCAAACAGAATTTATTAAATTGATATATAAACGTTCTAGAGAAGGGTGGAATTTTTAGAAGAATGAAAGTTATAGTCTGTCTAATAAGAGTGTAAAATAGTAAATAAAATAATTAGTATAAAATTAAAAGTGAAGTCTATGTAAATTACTAAATAACACTATTAATGCAAAGTGCAATATAGTAATATAAAAATAAATATTACAAAGAAACTCTATTGAAAGTTTAATAATTTAGAAAGGGGTTTATATAATGATAAAACGTACTGGAGAACGTGTTCTAGCGTGGATTGGCGTAGGCATCCAGCTACTTGGTGTCTTAATATGGGGAGGTTTGCTACTATTCATGGGTTCATCTGGGTTTAAAGAAGAACTACGTGCAGATAATCCAACGCTTTCACCAAGTCAAGCAAGCGAATCAGCTAATGTTTTCTTTATAATCATGGGTGTAGGTCTTGCAATTGGTTTGATTGTGTTAATTGGAACTATTATTGGTTCTATTAAAATTGGTAAAAGTAACAAATTAGCAGGAATTTTATTATTAGTTTTTGGTATTATTTCGTTAATTTTTAATTGGATTAGTGCAATTCTGTGGATTATTGCAGGTATTATGCTATTAGTTAGAAAGCCTGCACCGAACTTATCTAGTGATATATCAAGAGCTGAGCACACTGCTAATAATCATAATGATATTCCAACTGAGAATAATGATAGTGAACATCAATCAATGAAAAGCTTAGATGAGGTAGAGCGACGTAAAAGCGACGATCCATATAAATATTAAACATAAAAACAACGGTTAGCTTCTTAAAGAGGTTAACCGTTGTTTGTTATTAATCAAAAGTTATAGATTCAGATACATATAAAGCAATACGAATGTTAAGTGAGTTCATTGGATCTTCAATTTCTGAGCCGATAATGTTACTACATTTGTTGATACGATATTTTACCGTATTACGATGAATGTAAATTTTTTCAGCCGTTTTAGTAATGTCACACTGATTGTCCATATATACTTTCAATGTCTGTTTAAGTTCAGAATCCTTTTTAGTTTTTGGTTGATACAATTTTCCTAAAATATGTTTAGTGAATGGTAAAAGTTTTTCCTGTGGAATCATTTGTAATAATTCATTGATATTTTTAGATTGATAAAATGTAATAAACGATTTTTGACCTTCCTGCACCGAACTTTCATAAGCTTCATTAGCTTCAAAGAACGAAGAAGCTAGTTGCGTGAATTCAATTACTTCATTACCAATACCAAAGGATAGGGTGCCATCAAAGTAAGTGTTATATTTTTGTTGAATGTGTTGCAAATCATCCATATAATGATCATTTTTATTTTGTAATAATATCGCAAAGCGATTACTACTGAGTAATTTATAAACACTAATGGCAGGATCTAGCAATGCAAATTCATTTTTTAGCCAGTAATAAGTAAGTTGATGACGTTCATTCAAATAATGACTGTTTTGTAGCGTATCTTGGGCATCCAGATCACCGATAATAATTTGATAATAATCTGAGCGGTAAATATAATATTGCTTTAATAACTCTGAATGTTTTTTAATTGATAGTGTTTGATCACCTTGATTGTTAACCAATGATTCGAAAAAGCGATTAATATCATTTTGTGCAGCTTCATCAATTTTAATATTTTTATAAATTGCAAATCCTAGGACGCTAACGACTTGTTCGATCGTCAGTAAACTGAAAGGATATGATAATTTATTCACTTCTGACACCATTAGATAGTATGGAAAATAAGTATAGCTAAGCACTTTGAAAATAACATGATTTTCACTTTCAAAAGTTTGTTTGTCTTTTTCATAACGTTCTGCTTCTTGATGATGGTTTTGGAAATACGCAATGTGCTCATCGGCTAATGCTTTATTTTGTTGATAATGATGACTTTGTGCTTCTGGTTTTTTAAATGGATCAAATAAAATAATCGGTACACCTAATAATTTACTCATGCGTTCAATCATTGTAGAAACACTAAAACCTTTCATAATGAGTTGATTGAGCTCTTGTTGAATATTTAAAGCGTAATTTAATTTGCCCGTTTCAGAGTCGGACACGTAAGCAGATATATGATGTGTGATATCTCCTAAATTCCAATTTTCAGGTATTTCTATCAAAGGGAACTCTAAACTATTCGCATAATCGATTACATCTTGGTCAATTTGATGTAAAAAGCGTGATATTTTGATACCTAGTCCAGCCGTACGTATATCGTGTAAGTCTTTGATTAATTGTTTTAAACCTTCTTGGCTTTCTTGAAACAGTACGCCTGTTGTAAGAATAAAGGTATGTGCTGATGTAAAATTTTTAATATCATCGTTCTCTGTAATATCCAACGTTGTTACTTCTGAAGATAAGTCGCCTTTATGATTAATTAACTTAAGCCCTTCAAACTGTGGGACTGTTAAAATTTCTTCTAATGTAGTCATTACTAGCCCTCCCTGTTAACTTGTGTAATTTTAACAATAAATTAGCGCAAACGCATGTAATTGTCAGTATAAGAATTCCACTTAAATCTAAAGTTGTATGTTATAACAGCGATTTAACGTAGAAATATTTTACGAATATAATTTGTGACTTTGTCTAATAAAACCTCTCTATTAGTTATATACTTTAATGTTGCAATATTCCACTATTAATTTTAATCATGAAATAATTTATATACCATATTTGTGAGAACTGATAAAAAATCATGCTATATAAAATGAATTTTACACCTGTTTTGTTCGAAATACATAATTTTCTTTGAAAGAAATGTCAAAGCGGACAAAGAAAAACGCTTACAATCGTAATAAACTAATAGATAAAGATTATATAGTCAATAGCTTGCTAAAGCAAAGGAGATATAGCTAATGGAAAGACAGGGGAACCAAGAGCGCTACGATAAAGCGTTTTTCGAACGTCGTGGCTACAACAAGGATATTATGCCGAAAATGGCTGATCAAAGAAATAACTCTGCTTTTAACTTCTTCACGTTATGGATGGGAGCAGTACATAATATACCTAACTATACCGCTGTTGGAGGGTTCTTATTAATTGGACTATCACCACTTCAGGTGATGTTTGCTTTAATATTCAGTTCATTTATTATTGCATTATTACTCGTGGTTAATGGCTATGCTGGTTCAAAATATGGCATACCATTTGCGATGCAATTACGTGAAACATACGGCGAGTATGGTGCGAAATTACCAGGTATTTTACGTGGTGTTATTGCTGGTATCGGCTGGTTTGGTTTACAAACTTTTGCTGGGTCACAAGCACTACTTATTTTGTTAAATAAAATGATTCCGGGATTTAGTGATATTGGTAACGGTGCACAAATTCTCGGTATTTCAATTCCAGGATTAATTGCTTTCTTGATTTTTTGGGCGATTAGTTTTGTAATCGGTTTCGGCGGTGGAGATATTTTAAATAAATTCACTGCAGTATTAAACCCATTAATATATATCGTCTTTGGCGGTATGGCAATATGGGGCTTTATGGTAGCTGGCGGTTGGAACAATATTATGGACTATGATATTGCGACTAAAGAAACAGGCATTATTTATCCAGCTATTTTATCGTTCTTCCTAATTTTTAACTCATTATTGGGTGTTTGGGCAGGACCAGGTTCAAGTGTTGCTGATTTCACACAAAATGCGAAATCGACTAAAGCACAAGTCGTTGGGCAAATTTCAGGTATTGTAGTCGCACATATTTTATTTGCCGTAGCGAGTGTGTTTATTATTATAGGTGGTTCGATTTATTTAGGACACCAAGAATGGAATATCCTAGTTATTATTAATGAATGGGATAACTTCTGGGCAATTTTGATTTCAACGGGTGTACTATTAATGACAACTATTTCTACCAATGCGACAAGTAATATTATTCCAGCTGCTTATCAATTGAGTGCACTAATGCCAAAATTGGTGAATTACAAGCGCGGAGTAATAATTGCTTCTGTGGCAAGTGTGTTGATAATGCCATGGAAGTTAATGGAAGAAGAAGATAGTATCTTCCTATTCTTGAATGCAATCGGAGCGATACTAGGACCAGTTGCTGGTGTGATGATTGTCCATTTCTTTATCGTCAAACGTTGCCAGATCGATATCGATGCGTTGTATTTTGACCTTTATGATAAAAACATAAAAATAAAGCGTTTTAATATTTCAGCATATATTGCAACGATTGTCGGTGTAGCAATTTCACTGCTTGGTTTCTTACCTGGCTTTACAGTGATTTCAGATTTCTCATGGTTTATTGGATTTATCATCGCTAGCATTGTGTATATTGTATTGCATTTTGCATTAAAGAATTTTCCTAAAAATAAAAAAGGAGTGAAGTATCATGAAGTATGATTTATTAATTAAAAACGGTGTAGTCATTTTAGAAGATGGTGCTCAAAACGTTGAAGTTGGTGTGAAAGACGGAAAAATAGCAGCCATCGGACAAGATTTAGGCGAAGCTACTCAAATTATAGATGCTGAAAATCAAATTGTTTCTCCAGGTATGGTTGACGCGCATGTGCATATTACTGAACCAGGTGGAGGTTATCGTGATGGCTGGGAAGGCTACGATACTGGTACACGTGCAGCTGCAAAAGGAGGCGTAACTTCATTTGTAGAAATGCCTTTAAACCAAGTTCCAGCTACAACAGATAAAGCGTCAATTGATGAAAAATTTGATGCAGGTAAAGATGAATTATCTGTGGACGTTGCAAGTTATGGCGGTTTAGTACCATATAACTTAAACGGTGGTATCCAAGAATTAGATGAAGCGGGTGTTGTTGCATATAAAGCCTTCTTAGCTACTTGTGGAGACCGTTCAATCGAAGGTGATTTTGAAAACGTTGATGATTATTCATTATACGAAGGTATGAAACAAATTGCGAAAACAGGCAAAATTTTATCTATTCACTCTGAAAATGCTACAATTACAGATCGTTTAGGTGAAATTGCTAAAGCAAGTGGTGAAACTTCATTGAGTGCTTATGTAGATAGCCGTCCAGTATTTACTGAAGTAGAACCTATCCGTAAAATTATTTTATTTGCTAAAGAAACAGGTTGTCGTGTACATATCGTACATGTTGCTTGTGAAGAAGGCGTAGATGAAATTGTCAAAGCACAACAAGAAGGTGTCGATATTACATGTGAAACATGTACACACTACTTATACTTCTACAAAGAAGAATTAGATGCCATTGGTCCTGTTGTTAAATGTTCTCCACCAATTCGTGAAAAATCACGTTTGGAAGGTATGTGGGAACGCGTATTTAACGGTGACATCGGTTTTGTAACATCAGATCACTCTCCATGTACACCTGATTTAAAAGATACTACAAATGCTTTCGAAGCATGGGGCGGTATTGCAGGATTACAAAATAACGTAGATGTGTTATTTGATGAAGGTGTGCAAAAACGTAATATGTCATTAGCGAAATTTGCTGATATTATTGCTACTGCACCAGCGAAACGCTTCGGCTTAACTGATAAAGGAAGTATTGCTTTAGGTAAAGATGCTGACTTCGTATTTATTAAACAAAATGACGCTTATACATTACAAGCTGAAGATTTAGCTTATCGTAATAAAATGAGTCCTTATATTGGCCGTGAAATTGGTGCGCAAGTAACAAGAACAATTCTAAGAGGCCAAGAAATTTACAGCAAAGAAAATGGCATTTCAGACAACAAAATTGGTCGCTTTATTTAAAAAATAATATAACTTAAAGCAAAACAGCTTTCTATGATGTAAGTCATAGAAAGCTGTTTTTTGTTTATATATAAATTTAAATCAACTGTGTGTCTGCTTGTGCTAAGTCAATCGTGGTTGCGATTAAAACATCAATCCCTTTAGCAATTTGTTCTGTAGTGACAGATTCATCTGGTGAGTGACTAATACCTGCCTTACATGGAATGAAGAGCATGCTAGTAGGGCAAATATCAACAAAATTCATCGCATCATGCCCAGCACCGCTATACATATAACGATAACTATATCGTAATGTTTCACAATGTTTTTCGGAAATAGCACCAATAGTGCTGTTAAAGGTACCTGGTTGATCCTGACCTAAATCATTAAGGTCATAAGTGATATTACGATTATCACAGATGGCAGTAATTTGTTGTTGGATTTTAGTTACTACTTTTTCACGTATAGCTACTTCTTTCCCTCGTATATCAATAAGTAATGATACTTCACCAGGTATAGCATTCATAGAATTAGGATAGACATTAGCATAACCGACAGTTGTGACGATGCCTTGATTGTGATACATGTTGCCAATGGCTTCGATTTGTAAAATGATTTCTGCCGCAGCTGTTAATGCGTCTGAACGCATCGGCATAGGAGTGGAACCAGAATGGCTTGTGACACCATGAAGCGTAAGTTTGAAACGATGTGGTGCTGCTACATGAGTGACGATGCCGATATCTTTCTCTTTGTTTTCTAAAATGGGTCCTTGTTCAATATGCAATTCTAAAAAGGCTTTAATGTTATTACGTTCAAATAATGCAGCTTTACCGTGCATATCTTGAGCAAGTGGTTGAACGATATCATATAGAATATTACCGTCATTGTCTTGGATATCTTTCATATCATCCCTTGTGATTTTACCGGTTAAATATTTACTGCCTAAAGTAGCTTCATTAAAACGAGTAGATTCTTCACAAGCAAATGCAATAATAACAATAGGATGATCTGTTTCGATTTGATGCTGGTTGAGATGCTCTACCATTTCTAGTGCAGCGATAACTCCAAGTAGTCCGTCATACTGACCACCGTCTGTCACGGTGTCAATGTGAGAGCCAACAATGACTGGTTGTAATTCAGGGTAACGCCCTTCGCGTCGTGCAATAACATTACCAAAGAAATCAAAATAGACATCAAGTCCAGCTTTTTGACATAGCATCGAAAACTTTAAAGCAGCAAGACGTTCTTGATGTGTAAATGCTAAACGATTAATCCCTCCATTTACGGGATTACGGCCGAAATCATTAAATCCTTTAAAGTTTGCCATGACATTTTGTATATCCATGACACATCACCTCTTTGTTTAATTAGTTAAAGTAGCTAAAAAATCCAGACATTCTTGATAAATTGCAATATTGTAATCATTCACAGTGCGATCGAAATCATGCTCATCTAATGCTAATCGTTTAACTTGTGTTACTGGGATATGCTGCGCGAGATAATCACTTTCACTTATTGGTACATCAGGATCACCAGAACAATGCACAATAAATGTTGGTGGCAATTGTTGCAATTGCTTTGGTGCTAAATTATAGGCACTATCTGTAGAGGTTTGAATTCCTAAATAGTTAAGCCATTGAGCTGCACCACGTGCATGTAGATAAATAGGATAACGTGCTTGTATAGGTCCAGTTACTAAAGGTGAATCTTGTATTAGTTGCTGCAACATATCAGCTGACACTTGAGTTGATAGTGTTTGATAGGTTGGATGTGGTCTTAAGAAACTAGGTACATGGACTCGACTGTAACCATAAAAGTCCATTATACCAGCGACTTGACGTTGACTTGCAACTTGTAATGCAAGGTAGGCACCAGCAGAGCGCCCAAAAAGTATTAGAGGTAATTCAGGATACAGTTGTGCTACAAAGTCTAGACCAGCAAGCGCATCAGCAATAATCGTATCGATATTACTTTCTGGTGCTAAGCGATAAGACAACATAACGAGATGATAGTCAGTTGTAATTAGGTCTTGATAAGCTTGGGGTAAATCATTGGGTTGTCCAAAGATTAATCCGCCACCGTGGTAATAGACGACGACACCTTTAGCTTGTGAGCCTGTTGCTTCTATGATAGTGATAGGTAATTCAAAGTTATCTTTTGTAGTGATATATTGATGATACACAACAAGTCCTCCTAAATAGATTTTGTTAAATTTATTATCTCAAATTAAATTTTCTAAGTATTTGTGTAATTCGAATAAAACTAGGATCTATTATTGTTAATTATGTGAATGATAACTAAAATGTAAACGCTTATAATAGAATATGCAATAGAAAGGGAGTTGAATTTGATGGATATCAAATCCTATTTTGAAGCTTTAGATAAAAAATTTACTGCATTTGGTGGTTTAGAAGGCGGCGGAATTACACGTCTCCTATATTCAACTGAATGGTCAAATGCTGTACAAGCATTAAAAGAAACATTAGAGCAAGACGGATTCGAAGCAGAATTCGATAGTATTGGGAACTTAAAAGGGAAATTGGTTGGAAGTAAGTACCCTGAAGAAACAATCATGTCAGGTTCTCATATTGATACTGTAGTAGAAGGTGGACATCTTGATGGGCAATATGGCGTTCTTGCTGCATTGACAGCAATGCAAGCGTTGAAAGCAGAGTATGGTCAACCGTTACGTTCATTAGAGCTTTTAGCACTTGCAGAAGAAGAGGGTAGCAGATTCCCATACGCTTTTTGGGGAAGTAAAAACTTTTTCAACTTAGCTAATAATGCTGACGTCGAAACAATTAAAGATGGTAATGACGTCGGTTTTGTAGATGCAATGCGTCAATGTGGTTTTGATTTCCGTTCAACAGACAACACCTACGACCATATTAAAGCATTCGTTGAGGTGCACATTGAACAAGGTAAAGTGCTTGAAACAGAAGAAAAATCTATCGGTGTAGTTAATGGCATCGTAGGTCAAAAGCGTTATACGGTGAACTTAAAAGGTGAAGCTAATCATGCTGGAACTACACCTATGGGGTTACGTAACGATGCAGTAGTAGCATTTAGTAAAATTGCAAGCCAACTTACAGACAGAGTTAGAGAAATTGGCGATCCATTAGTACTGACATTTGGACGTGTAGACCCAGTTCCAAACACTGTAAACGTAGTCCCTGGTGAAGTTACATTCTCTATTGATTGTCGTCATATCGACCAAGATGCGCTGAATGCTTTTGCAGAAGAAATAGAAAAATGCATTAGTGATGTCGCACAACAAGAGGGTGTAAACTTTGAAATCGACTTATGGATGGATGAAGCACCAACGCTTATGGATGATAAGTTAGTACAAACAATTGGTGACGCTGCAACACACGTTGTAGGTGAAACAGACTATAAAACAATGCCTTCAGGTGCAGGTCACGATTCACAAATCTTTGCCAAATATGTGCCGACAGCTATGATGTTTGTGCCATCAATTAATGGTATTAGTCATAATGTTGAAGAAGAGACACGTATTGAAGATTTAATCAAAGGTGTAGAAGTGTTAAAACACGTTTTATATAAACTGGCTTACGAAGAATAATTAGTTAGCGCATGAGTTTGAGCTACTAATACACAAATTTTTAATGCAACAATAATAAATAATTAGATAAAGGAGCATTATATTTATGGGTTACTTAAATCATAATCAAGGATATAGAGAAGGATTATTAGAAACACGTTCAGTTATTAAAAAGGACAACTATGCTGTTATTACGCCAGATGGCTTAGTTAATAATGTTGTTCCAGGTTTTGAAGACTGTGATGTAACAATTTTAGGTACGCCTAGATTAGGTGCACGTTTCGTAGATTACATCGTTACATTAAAAAACCAAGGTGGTAACACTCAAGGATTTGGTGGCGATGGTGTTCAAACATTTATTTATGTTGAATATGGAAATATTAACGCGTATGCAGATGATACAAAATACGAATTATCTGCAGGTGGCTATTTATATGTGCCAGCACATCAAGTAATGACATTTGAAAACAATAACCAAAATGAAGATAGCCGTGTATTCTTATACAAAAAACGTTACCAACCTCTTGAAGGTTATACACCAGAAGTTGTTTCAGGTAACGTGAATGAAATGACACAAGAACCATATGAAGGTATGGCAGAGGTACGTATTTTAGACTTATTACCAAAAGAGTTGGCATATGATATGAACATTCATATTTTAACATTTGAGCCAGGAGCTTCACATGGCTATATTGAAACTCACGTACAAGAACATGGTGCTTACGTATTGAGCGGTCGTGGCATGTACAATTTAGATAACGAATGGCAACCAGTAAATAAAGGCGACTATATCTTTATGGGAGCTTATGCACCACAAGCAACTTATGCTGTAGGTCTTGATGAACCATTTGCGTATATCTACTCAAAAGATGCTAATAGAGATATCGAAATTTAAGGAAGGTTGTTAAGCATGAGTGAAGAAGCATTAGTATATGTCGAACGTAATGAACTACGCGAGTTATTTAAAACCAAATTAGTCAATGCGGGTCTACCTAATTATTTAGCTGATAAGACTGCTGACTTAATGATTTTTGCTGATGAGCGTGGTATTCATTCACACGGTTCGGTCCGCACGCAATATTATGCTGAACGTATTGCTAAAAAAGGGCTGAACCTTGATCCACAATTTAACTTCGAGCAAACAGGTCCTTCAACAGGTACGTACTTTGGCGATAATACTGTCGGTCATTATGTAGCATATGAAGCGATGGAAAAAGCAATTACCCTTGCTGAAGACAGTGGTATTGGCATGGTAGGTGTGAAAGAAATTGGCCACAGTGGTGCCATTGGTTACTTTGCAGAACAAGCAGCAAAACGTGGTATGGTCGCGTTAACTGTATGTCAATCAGACCCAATGGTCGTACCATTTGGTGGTACAGAACCGTATTTTGGTACTAACCCAATTGCATTTGCCGCACCTCGTGAAAATGGTGAACCTATCTTATTTGATATGGCAACAACAGTGCAAGCGTGGGGCAAAATCTTAGACGCACGTTCTAAAAATAAATCAATCCCAGACACTTGGGCTGTAGACAAAAATGGAGAGCCTACAACGGATCCATTTGAAGTTGGTGCATTATTGCCAGTGGCAGGACCTAAAGGCTATGGATTAATGATGATGATTGATATTCTATCCGGCAGCCTTCTAGGTTTACCATTTGGTAAGCACGTTACTTCTATGTATGAAGATTTATCTGAGTATAGAAGATTAGGACAATTCCATATCGTTATCAACCCGGCATTCTTTGGTGATAAAGGCCAATTTTTAAAACAAGTTTCAGAAATGGTAGAAGAATTACATGCGATTAAACCGGCTAAAGGTTTTGACCAAGTATACTACCCAGGTGAAATACAAGAAGAAGTGAAAGCACAGTATAAAGAGAGTGGCATTCCAGTTGCTCAAAGTATATATGACTATTTACAGTCAGATGATATTTATTAATAGTGCAGAGTAAAGACTCGAAACTACATGTAAATTGCATCTAGTACCATGCATAACACTTCTGATGATTTAGCATTTGGCAACATTTATTGAGTACAACTAAGGAGGAATGGATATGCGTGTAACAAAACAACAATTATTTGATTTAATGAAAAACAAACTAGTCAAAGCTGGTTTAAATGAAGATGCTGCTGCAGATGTGTCAGATGTTTTAACTTTTGCTGATCATCGCGGTATTCATTCACACGGTGCTGTGAGAGTTGAATATTACTCTGAACGTATCGCCAAAGGTGGTATTACAGCACATCCGAATTACCACTTTGAACAAACAGGTCCATCTACTGCCGTTTTTGAAGGCGATAATGGCCCGGGTCATCAAGCGGCAAAACAAGCAATGGAAAAAGCAATTGCAATGGCTAAAGAAAATGGTGTTGCTGTTGTTGGTGTTAAAAACATCTCACATAGTGGAGCTTTAGGCTATTTTGTAGAAATGGCAGCCGCAGAAAATATGGTTGGTTTAAGTATGTGTCAATCAGACCCAATGGTCGTACCATTTGGAGGTACTGAACCATACTTTGGTACTAACCCAATTGCATTTAGTGCACCGACAAATGACGATCGTATCGTTACTTTTGATATGGCAACAACAGTGCAAGCATGGGGCAAAGTGTTAGACGCTCGTGCGAAACATTTAGCGATTCCTGATACATGGGCTGTTAATGCAAACGGTGAGCCTACAACAGATTCAAGAGATGTCCATGCATTAGTACCAGTTGCTGGTCCTAAAGGTTACGGTTTAATGATGATGGTAGACATTTTATCAGGTAGTTTGTTAGGTGTACCACACGGTGTTCACGTTTCTTCTATGTATAAAGATTTAACTAAAGGTCGTGATTTAGGTCAGTTACACATAGTAATCAATCCTGCATATTTCACTGATTTGACTCAATTCAAAAAACAAATGACTACAATGCTAGATGAACTTAAAGCACAACCAGCGGCAGAAGGTTACGGAGAAATTTTCTACCCAGGAGAACGCGGACGTTTACGTAGTGAAAAGTATGATAAAGAAGGCATCGAAATTGTAGATGATATTTATGATTATCTGATTTCTGAGGATGTACACTACGATCGTTATCATGGAAAAAATAGATTTGCAGAATAATATTGGAGGAACTATATGTTACACACAATAATTAAAGAAAATACGTACCAAGATTCAATTGTTTTAATGTTGTTATCTAACAAATTATCTTCAATTGAAGGTATCAATCAAGTATCTATTATGATGGGAACACCAGCAAATAAAGATATTTTCAAATCATCTGGTTTAGGTACAGATGAAATGGCTGCAGCTAAACCAAACGACATCATTATCGTTGTTGATACTGAAGATGCGGCTAAAGTTGATGAGGTCAATGAACAAGTAGATGCTGAATTAAAAGGTAAAGCAGAAAGTGCAGATAGTGGTCAAAAGCAAGACGAAGTATCTAACTGGAAACGTGCTTTAGAAGTTGCGAAAAACCCTAACTTGGCATTGATATCTATACCTGGTCAATACGCAGCAATGGAAGCGGAAAATGCTTTAAACAATAATTTAAATGTATTTATGTTTAGTGACAATGTAGCTAAAGACGATGAAGTTCGTTTAAAACAATTAGCGAATGACAAAGGTTTAGTAGTTATGGGTCCAGACTGTGGTACAGGTATTATTCACGGTATACCTTTAGCATTCACAAACATTGTGAATGAAGGCAATATTGGTGTTGTAGGAGCTTCAGGTACAGGTATTCAAGAAGTAACAACAATTATCGACCGTATGGATAAAGGTGTTACAAACGCTCTAGGTACTGGAGGTAGAGACTTATCTACTGAGGTTGGTGCTATTACGATGCTAGATAGTATTAAAGCATTAAATCATGACCCTAAAGTTAAAGTTATTACAGTTATTTCTAAGCCACCAGCTAAAGAAGTGGAAGAAAAAGTGTTAAATGTTTTAAGAAATATTGATAAACCAGTAGTGACATTATTCCTAGGTGCTAAACCAACATATACTGAAGAAAATATTTATCACGCATATACATTAGATGAAGCAGCACAAGTATCTGTACAATTAGCTAACGATGAAACACCAAGCTTTAAACCATCAGTATTAGATAATATTTCTTTAACTTTATCTGCACAACAAGATGGCATTAAAGGCTACTATTCAGGTGGAACATTAGCATCTGAAGCAGCAATGTTAGTTAAAGATACGTTAGGAGACGCTTCTGAAGGTGAAACACCAGAAGGTTATTCTTATAAAGGTGGTAATCATGAAATTATCGACTTAGGTGATGACATGTACACTCAAGGTAAGCCACACCCTATGATTGATCCTTCTAAGCGTATCGAAATGTTAGAAACTTCATCTGACGATCCTGCAACTGCAGTAATTATGTTGGATAATGTAATAGGTTATGGCAGTCATGATGATATGGCTAGTCAATTAGCACCTACAATCAAGAGTGTGCTTGCAAAAGTTCAAGAAGCAGGAAGATCACTTGCGATTTTAGCCACAGTTGTTGGTACAGAGCATGATAAACAAGGTTACCAAGACCAAATTGATATCTTAAAAGAAGCAGGCGCTGTTGTTTGTGCAACAAACGATGAAATGGTGCGTACTGCATTACACTTAATCGGTAAAGATGTAGCACAACCACAACGTGAACTACGTTCATTTGAAGCACAGTCAGTAGACTTAACTGTGGATGAAAAAGTTATGAACTTAATTAATACCAAACCAAGTGTTATCAATATTGGATTACAAAGTTTCACAGAAGCGATTCAAGCGAGTGACGCAGAAGTAGTGCAATTTAACTGGCGTCCAATTGCCGGTGGAGACGAAAAATTAATGAAAGTACTACAGTTTTTAAATAACTATGAAGGGGAGACAGTTTAACATGGGATACAAAACTATAGATGAAGCGAATCAGGCTGTTATCGACAAAATGATTGCTGCAGCGCCATTTTTAGTAGATGTGGTACCAGCAAAATCAAAAATTCCTGAACTTACTGACCATGTACTATTACATGCTGGTCCGCCAATTCAATATGAGAACATGACAGACCCAATGCAAGGCTCATGTGTAGGTGCAATCCTATTTGAAGGCTGGGCAAGCAATGAACAAGAAGCTCGTAAATTATTGGAAAATGGCGATATTACTTTTATCCCATGTCACCATGTAAATGCAGTAGGGCCAATGGGTGGTATTACATCTGCTAATATGCCTGTTCTAGTAGTAGAGAATAGAGAAAGTGGCAACGAAGCATATTGCCAAATGAATGAAGGTATTGGTGCTGTGCTACGTTTCGGTGCTTATAACGAAACAGTAGTTAATCGTTTGCATTGGATGAAAGATGTCTTAGGTCCAGTGTTGAGTAAAGCATTAGCACAAATGGAAAGTGGTTTAAACGTTAACGTATTAATTGCCAAAGCAATTGCTATGGGAGACGAATTCCATCAACGTAATATTGCTGCATCATTAGCGTTCCTTAAAGAATTAGCACCTATCATTTCAGAATTAGAAGACGTTGAACCAGCAAAACGTACCGAAGTTATTCAATTCTTAGCTGATACTGATCAATTCTTCTTAAATGTTGCAATGGCAACTGGTAAAGCAATGATGGATGCAGCAAGACAAATCCAACACGGTACTGTAGTAACAGCTATGTGTCGTAATGGGGAAAACTTTGGTGTACGTATTGCAGGTATGGGTGATGAGTGGTTTACTGCACCTGTTAATACACCAGAAGGATTATACTTTACAGGTTACTCTGCAGATGATGCTAATACGGATATCGGAGATTCAGCAATTACTGAAACAATCGGTGTTGGTGGTATGGCTATGATTGCAGCACCTGCAGTAACACGCTTTGTAGGTACTGGTGGATTTGATGATGCATTAAGTATTAGTAACGAAATGACTGAAATTTGTATCGGTGAAAATCCTAACTTCTCAATCCCAACATGGAACTTTAAAGGTGCATGTTTAGGTATTGATGCACGCAAAGTTGTTGAAACTGGAATAACTCCTGTAATCAATACAGGTATTGCACATAAAATTGCTGGTTACGGTCAAATTGGAGCAGGTACAGTACATCCTCCAATTGAGTGTTTCGAAAAAGCAATCACAGCCTATGCACAAAAGTTAGGACTTAGTGTGTGATTTTACGCGCACAAGCAATTGGACGAGTAGCTTATGATTATTTAGTACAACGTAATACATGGACAGTGCATAGTATTTTCAATAAGGGTTTTAATATAATTACTAAAAACAATCAATTAATATTTATCGGGACAACAGAAAATGGAACATTTCCGTTTGGCATTGTCGTGGATAGCCAAACGCGAAATGAACTCCTCGCCCAAATTGTTGTAGGACAAGAGATTAAGGTAGGCTATAGTACGCTAGAATTCAATTCAGCCTACCAACTCTTTTGGCGTCTCGAAACGATATTAAGTGAACACCCACCCCACAATCAATATTTAGAAGACCTCACAGAAAATATAACTACTTTCGATTTTTCGGAGTATGAAGATTCGGATTTTGATTTTGCAACGATGCGTCGATTCATTAACGCCTTAACAACAACAGATAAAATGACTGTTGAACAAATGTTACGCTATGTTATTGGAAGAGGCCAAGGGCTAACTCCTACTGGTGATGATATTTTAACAGGCATTTTATTCATCCATTCCATCCAACCGTATATAGAAACGCTTCATTTAGAAACGTTAAGGCAATTATTGGATGAAACACTAACGACACGCGTTTCGGAAACATTTCTACACTGTGCACTCAATGGATTATTTAGTTCGAAAGTCAAAATTTTACAAGATGAGCCATTTATCGTCCGTTTGAACCAACTGCTTGAAGTTGGTTCATCTTCTGGTAAAGACACTTTGTATGGCATTTATATATCATTAACTTTAAGGAGTGAAACGTATGGATAAGCGAGTCGTACTTGCTTTAGGTGGTAACGCAATTTTACAACCAAAACAAGAAGCTTCATACGAAAATCAATATAATAATGTGTTCTCTGCTACACGTAAAATGGCAGAAATGAAAAAAATTGGTCACAATGTAGTGATCACTCATGGTAATGGACCACAAGTAGGTAATATTATTGCCCAAAATGAAGCAGCTAAAGATATTGTAAATCCATTGCCGATCAATGCATGTAACGCAGAATCACAAGGATTTATTGGTTACATGATGGAAGAAGCTCTAAAAAATCATTTAAATGATTTAGATATGGATAGCGATGTAGTAACATTGTTAACAATGGTAGAAGTAGATAAAAATGATTCTGCTTTTGATAATCCAACGAAACCGATTGGTGTATTTTTCGATGAAATTGAAGCGAAACGTTTGGAAAATGAGAAAGGCTTTGTCATGGTAGAAGATGCTGGTAGAGGTTATCGTCGTGTAGTACCTTCACCAGAACCACTTGTTATTCATGGCGTAAGACAAATTAAAAACCTTATTGACCAAGCAATTGTTATTTCATCTGGCGGTGGAGGAATTCCAGTCTATCGCGATGACAATGGTACCATCCAAGGTGTAGAAGCTGTAATTGATAAAGACCGTTCTGGCTTGAAATTAGCTGAACAAGTCGAAGCTGATACATTTATGATGTTAACGGATGTTTCGAATGTATACATTAATTTCGGAAAAGAAAATGAACAAAAATTAGAAACTATTTCAGTTACTGAAGCGAAACAATACGTAAGTGAAGATCAATTCCCAGCAGGTAGTATGCTACCAAAAATTGAAGCAGCGATTCAATTTGCTGAAATGGGTAAAGAGGCAATCATTTGCTCACTAGACGAAGCTATTGAATCTTTAGAAGGTAAAGCAGGTACACGTATTGTCTTAGAAAAAGCAACAGTTTAAGTTATTTATATAGGCAGCTTACGAATCGATCAACATTTTTGTTTGTTCGGTTCGTTGCCTTTTATTAGCAGTGTTAAAAAATAATGTAATATTTTATAGAAAGGTGGTATAAGATGAGTGAACCCTATAAAGTACATAGAATAAAAGAAAATTGGGGTGTGATTTTAGCAATTATCTTTATTGCGTCCACATTGCGTGCACCTTTGACTTCTGTTGGTCCAGTTGTTGGAGAAATAAAACATGTGTTGGACATCAATAACAGTGTTGCTGGCGTCTTAACCACCATCCCGTTGCTTATTTTTGCTATTGTATCACCACTGGTTTCGAAAGTAACTGCACGTTTAACGATGTCTCGCACAATATTGTTCTCTACGATTTTATTAATCATTGCCTTAATATTACGTGTTGCAGGCGATATTAATATCTTTATTATTGGCACAATATTATTAGGGATTGCTATTGCTTTTGGTAATGTAGTATTACCGAGCTATGTGAAGTGGTATTTTCCATTACAAATTGGAGTAGCTACAGGTATTTATAGTGGCACGATGAATTTCACTGCCGGATTAGGTGGTGGTTTAAGTGTTCCATTATCAGACATGTCTCCTTTAGGCTTTAGATTATCTTTATCATTTTGGATAATCTTAGCGATTATTGCGATTATTTTATGGATACCTAAAGCAAAAAATGGTGCTAAGTTGGAACGCACAACTGTAGACCATACTACTACAAGCAAACCGCATAAAGTCAATATTGCACGTTCTAAGTTGGCGTGGATGGTTGCTTTAACGATGGGTTTTCAATCTATGGTTTTTTATACGGTAGTGGCGTGGGTACCATCTATTTTAATTGATAAAGGTCTTGATCCATCTACAGCAGGTTACTTGTTTATGCTCAATCAATTTTCACAAGTGCCTATGACGTTTACGTTCCCAATCATTGCCTCTAAGTTAAAGGATCAACGTATTTTAGTTGTCATTATTACGTTGTTATTCTTAATAGGCTTTAGCTTATTCTTTACGCAGTCGCTCGTATTATTAGTTATAGGTATAATTATTGCAGGTCTTGCAATGGGTGCTTGTTTCAGTTTATGTATGACGTTCTTCTCTATTAGAGCACGTACAGGTGATGGCAGTATTGCCTTATCAGGATTTGGACAGTCTGTCGGTTATTTAATTGCGGCAATTGGTCCTTTCTTTATAGGTTATTTACATGACGTTACTGGTGGTTGGAATTCAGGCATTATCGCCTTATTAATAATGGCATTGTGTTTCTTTATCTTTGGTTACCCTGCCTCAAAAAATAGAGTAGTTGAAGATAATTAATGAGTTGAAATGAAAAAACTCAACCATACATTTAGTTATGGTTGAGCTCAGACTGTCGACAAAGTCTCTGACTTTGTGGGCAGTTTTTTTATGCACGCTTGCCGCGGGCACTGGCTCAACCTGTAGTCTTCGGCTAGTGCTATTCCCGCAGGAGTTGGCATAAATTACTGCTAATCTATAGAAAGGTGAACTAATATTTAAGGTCGCTTACTGACAAAAATTATATATAGAAAATAAACAACCCCTTCGTAAATTAATAGGAAGGGGTGTCTACGTTCTGAGGGCAATGATATTAGTTATAGTTGAACTTTTATTGATGTAGTGTGTGTTTAAATAATTAATGATTGTCGTAGTAGTTTATTAAAGTATCCATCGCTTTAGTTGGGTCAATTCCTGTAACGCCTTGTTGACTCAAATACAGTGAAAATACAGAAAGGAATGTTAAAATATTTTGTTTGTTTACGGCATAACCCATTAAGCCAATACGCCAAATCTTACCAGTTAAGTCACCAAATGAGCCGGCAATTTCGATGCCATAATTACGCAATAAACCATCTCTAAAAGCAGCATCATCAATACCTTCAGGAATATTGACGCAAATGACCATTTTCATTTCGTTGTCACTATCGCCAAATATTTCTAAGCCTAATGCTTCTAAAGCAGCTTTTAAGCCACGGTGGTGGTATTCATGACGTTGTGCACGTGCTTTAACACCTTCTTTTAATGCTAATTTTAATCCAACATTCAAACCATAAATAGCTGTGGTAGCTTCTGTGTGATGATTTAAACGTTTAGGGCTCCAATAGTCTTGTAATTGTGTTAAATCTAAGTAGTTGCTACGTATAAAATGATCTTGTTCGGTAGTTTCACCAGAGCGAATACCTAATTCAACACGTTTACGCTTATTAATTTCTTCACTAAAACGTTCATTAAAAGTGATAGGTGTGATGCCTGAAGGTATAGATAAACATTTTTGAGCACCACCAACTACAGCATCAAGCTGCCATTTATCAACAGGAATGACTGCACCTTGATAGGTAGCTACAGCATCAACGACAGAGAAGATTCCACGTTCTTTACACGCTTGACCAATTTTGTCGATTGGCTGTAAGCGACCTGTAGATGTTTCGCCGTGAACGATTGCCAACACACTCGGTTGATACTTATCAAGTGCTGCAATAATCTCTTCTTGAGCGAATACTTCACCCATTGGCTTGTGAATATTATGTACAATACCGCCAGCACGGGTAACTAACTCTGTAAACAAATAGCCAAAACGGCCGATGATTGGAACAAGTACTTCATCGCCTGGTTTCACGATGCTTGAAATAACAGCTTCTAAGCCTGAACGACTCGTGCCATCAATTGGAAATGACCATTGATTTGTTGTTAAAAATGACTGACGGATGAGCTCCATCGTTTCATTCATAATTTCTACGAATTCATAATCAAATTGTCCTAATATAGAATTAGACATTGCTTGAGACACTCTTGGGTCAACGCTTACAGGTCCAGGAGTCATAATTAATCTCTTGTTGATTTTTAAATCATCCATGTTTAAAACCTCATTTTCTTTAAATTGTGTCATCATATATTATAACGAATAGATTTGGAGTTTTATTCGTTTAATGTGATGAAATTTTTATGCTAATTTGTGAGAATATTACAAAAATTCGTCATTATCAACAATTATTACTCTAGCATCTATAATTTTGATTTTCATGTATTTCAGTTTACAATAAGTTGAAATAGTTGAGTACAGTTTACAACAAACATTTAACGTTTGGAGATATACCATAGTAACTTAAGAGGAGGACGGCAATTTGGAAGTTGTTTATTTAGCGGGTGGTTGTTTATGGGGTGTACAAGCTTTTGTACAAACATTACCAGGAGTCGTTGAGACGGAAGCGGGCCGCGCAAATGGCACTACACAAACGTTAGACAGCCCATATGATGGCTACGTCGAATGTGTAAAAACAACATTTGATCCGACAAAAACATCAGTCGAAACTTTACTTTCACAATTATTTGAAATTATCGATCCTTATAGTGTAAACCAACAAGGTGATGATATAGGTGAAAAATATCGTACAGGTATCTATAGTGAAGATAGTACCCATTTACAAAGTGCTACTGAGTGGCTCACTAATAGAGCAGATTATGCGGAGATTGCAGTGGAAGTACAATTACTCAGTAATTATGTAAAAAGTGCTGAAATACATCAACATCATTTGGCCAAATATCCTAATGATTATTGTCATATACCTCAGACATTAATGTTGAAATATAAATAAACACAACGGTGGTCATAATAAGCACACTGTTGTGTTTAGTCATCAGTATTATACTCTTTAGGGAGTGTTTTAATAAATGCAAATAAGACTACCGTTTGGCACAGTAACATAAATGCTAAACCGACACGAATCGGTGTAATGTCTATGACAAAAATAGAAAATCCAACAACAATATAGACACTTATGAGCATTTTCAATTTTTGTTTCATCGTATAACCTTTATTCTCTTTGAAGCTCTGTATATAATTTTTATAAACTTTTGTAGCTACGAGCCAATTATGGAATTTATCTGAACTTTTGGCAAAGCATAGTACAGCCAATAAAATAAACGGAGTGGTAGGTAATAAGGGTAATATAGAACCTAAAAAGCCTAAAATTGTGCACAAAATACCAAGGACTAATAATAGTGGTTTTAACAACTTCATAAATATTTTACCCCTAATTTTAATGATAGTGATTCTCACTTATTTAAGTTTATTGAAGAGTTAGCAACATGTCAATGTTTCCACGTTTCTGTCAAAAATTCGTTGAAATATTAGAGGTCACTTCCTACGAAAGTTATACATATTATGATTTAATTACGTTTCATTAAAAACACACTTTTGATTGATGATTTGGGCTATAATCGTAGATACAGTCTAAGATAAATAAAGAGGGATTATAAATGAAAGCATATTTAAATAGATGGTTTATTGAAGCATTGAGCTATATGACACTCGGGTTGTTCGGCTCACTCATCATTGGCTTACTATTAAATACAATTGGTAAGCAGACAGTATGGCCACAAGTAGATTTGAGCTTTTTAGCACAAATTGGTGATGTAGCAATGAGTATGACGGGGGGCGCTATTGGTGCAGCCATCGCATATGGATTGAAATCTAAGCCACTAGTAATATTTTCTTGTGTCATCGTAGGTACATTAGGATATGATACATTTGGCGGTGGCCCAGTAGGAGCGTATATTGCTACGTTGGTAGTAGTAGAAATAAGTCGTTTTTATGCTAGTAAAACAAAAATTGACATTATCATTACTCCATTATTAACACTCATTATAGGAGGAGCGGTAGCTAAATTTTTAGGATCAGCTTTAAATGAATTTATGACATCATTAGGCAAAGTTATAAATATTGCTACAGGTCAGCAACCTTTAGTGATGGGAATTATTGTAGCTGTAATATTTGGTTTGACGTTAACTGCTCCAATTTCTAGTGCGGCTTTAGCATTAATGCTTGATTTGAGCGGATTGGCAGCGGGCGCAGCGACGATTGGTTGTTCTGCACAAATGGTAGGTTTTGCTGTTAATGGATTTAAAGATAATCGCTGGAGTGGACTTATCTCTGTTGGCATAGGTACGAGTATGCTACAAGTACCAAATATTATTAAAAATCCAATGATTTTATTACCACCAACATTAGCGAGTGCTATCGTGGCTCCACTCATGACCTTATGGTTTCCAATGACAAATAATGCAGCAGGTGCAGGTATGGGGACAAGTGGTTTAATAGGACAAATTATGACGATACATACGATGGGTTCTTCACTAAATACATGGGTATTAATTCTAGCATTTCACATTGTTTTACCAATCATCGTGAGCTATACAATTTATTCTATTTGTGTGCGCCGAAATTGGATAAAAGACGGAGACCACCGATTACAAACTGTAGAGTAAAGCATAGAAAAATGCGTTATACAAGCAAATAACTTACATAAAGATAAAATTTCATGTAAGCTAAATATAAATAAATATAGTTCGTCTTATTGAGAGTGAGTGAAGGGAATTGGCCCTATGATACTCCGGCAACAGCATTATTTGATGCGATGTGCCAAATCCAACAGGTAGTAACCTGAATGATAAGAAGATGTGTGGAAAGCTCTTCTTATTAATAGAAGAGCTATTTTTATTAATTTATAATTAGGTGGTAATAACATGTCTACATTGAACGAGCTATTTCAGCAATTAAATTACTGGAAGTCTTATAAACCGGTGAATACAGCAAGCAGTATTTTACGAGTTAATAAAATTAGACAATACGAAAATAAAATTAGTGCACATATTTATGCTAAATTCAATATGAATGATGAAAGCTAATAAAGATAAGAGGCTGGGAGAAGATTGATTCGTCCTAGTCTCTTGTCATATGGGCAGTAGCTGACTGCATTGAAAATGCGCTTCAAACCAAGATTTTTTCAACGCTAGTCATCCTTGCCGGGGTGGGACGACGAAATCAATTTTTTCAAAATCAGATTTCTGTCCCACTCCCTTTTATTGTGTGTCACGAAAGTATTTGAAAATAATCTGTGTGCATTTGATGAAGTGCCGGCAATTTAATATAATTAAAGTAATGTTAGAAACAATATAGAAAGGAGAACAGTAATGAAGTGTGATCAACAATTAAATAATAAAATTACTGTGACCCATTTACGTATATCGGAAAGCTCAATTCAATCTTTGGTGAACAATAAATGACCATTATACTTGTGATGTTGTTTATAGGTGCGTTTGGTGGATTTATTTCTGGTTTAGTGGGCATAGGTGGCGCTATTATTATTTATCCTATTTTGTTATTTATTCCACCATTATTAGGCTTACCTGAATACAGTGCTTATGTAGCATCAGGTTTAACAGCTGTCCAAGTGTTTTTTAGCACACTTAGTGGCAGTATTAAAGCAGCGACACGACCCGATTTCACACCTTCTTTAGTGTTACAGATGGGTGTGGGTATGATTATTGGAAGTACCGTTGGAGCGATTTGTGCCAATTTATTAAACGAAAATTTTGTGAATATCGTTTACATTATTATAGCTTTGCTAGCGTTATGTTTAATGTTTATAGAACCTAAACATAATCGATATCATAAGTCTTATAACCAATTACTATTAATGTTTTTAGGTGGAGTAATCGGACTTATTTCAGGTATTGTTGGTGCAGGTGGCGCATTTATTATTATTCCAGTATTACTTGTTATTTTTAAACTGCCAATGAAACAAGTTGTTGCTAATAGTATAGTTATTGCCTTTATTTCTTCAATCGGAGCCTTTGGGGTTAAATTATTTCAAGAATTTATCCCTTTTGAGGAAGCACTTGGTTTAATTATCGGAAGTATCATTTTCGCTCAAGTTGGTATGAAAGTCGGCCAAAAAACACCAAGTAAGATCCAAAGTTTAATAATTATTGTATTTATAGTTATTGCGATTATCCAAATTTTAATGAATTTATAGGTCAAAGGTTCTTTGAAGCGTATCTCTAACAGTCAAGTACAGTTGAGAAACGGCTAAAGCACACCACAAATACGGTTATTGACTTGCCGTTATACTCTTGACGAAGGCTAACGGCTGTCTACAATCTGAAAAGCGTATGTACAAACATTTACTGTTGTACATACGCTTTTATAATAACTGTTCCCACAATCTTCCGGAAGGTCGTGAGTTTACTGTGATAATTTCATCTTTGGTAGGGTGTTTAACACTAAGTTCGGATGCCCATAACGCAATTTGTTGACCGTGTTTATTGACGTGTTGACCATACTTTTGGTCACCGTATAAAGGTAACCCTTGGTTCGCAAATTGTACTCTTATTTGGTGGGATCGACCCGTATGTAATTTTACTTTTACTAGGCTTTTATTGTTGACTGTGCGTAACAATTGATAATCGAGTATTGCCTGTTTCGCCTGTTTATTTTTCGGTGTACTTACATAGACGATGTTTTTAGTACGATCTTTCCATAAGTAATCCGTTAATTTGCCAGTTTGTTGTAATGGTTGACCGTGTATAATCGCTAAATAAGTTCTGTAAATTTTTTGTTTTCTTAGTTCATTTGCTAATCTTGAAGCGGCTTTTGAGGTCTTAGCGAATACCATAGCGCCACCTACTGGGCGGTCTAAACGATGGACTAATCCAAGATATACGGCGCCTGGTTTATTATATTTATTTTTAATGTACTTTTTTAATATAGTTAATAAGTCTTCATCTCTCGAATTATCAGCTTGTACAGGCACATTGATTGGTTTTTCTACCATTAATAAATGATTGTCCTCATAAAGCACATCAATATCCATGTTATACCTCCTTGTGACATACGCTCTATATAAAAATACTGTTTTATTTTAATTTTTTTATAAAAACAAAGTAGGTTTTATTTAAAATTGCATTAATATATGATGATAGCAAACAAGTTATTAAACTTCAATATCCATTTATATAAATAAACGATATAAGTTTTAAAATATAAACATAATCCATTATTTTTATATAATTAATGAAATAAGGGTAAAAAACTTTATAATTGTATGATTAATTATTTCTTGCTAGGGTATCTTGTCTTAAAAAGGAGGTAATTCTCATGAGTAAAATAATAGATTCTTTAATGGGTGCTTTAGATAGCATCATAGCATTTTTACCAAACCTGATAGGTGCCATTATCTTATTACTTATTGCATGGATTATTGCAGTAATTGTGAAGAAAGTAATTGTTAAAGCTTTAGGTGCCTTAGGTTTTGAAGCTTGGTTACAAAAGAAAGGACTGGTAGATGCCGATAGTGGTAAATCTGAGTCCGAAGGGATTATTCAAACATTTGGTAAATTAGCATATTTCTTAGTATTTTTACTCTTTTTACCATCTGTATTTGATCAATTAAATATGAAGTCTGTATCAAACCCAATCAAGGGTATGATGACTAGTATTTTTGAATTTGCACCTAAAATTATCGTTGCTGTAATTATTTTAGTATTAGGTATTTTTATTGCCAAAGTGTTGGGCACTTTAGTGAAAAATATACTTAGCGGATTCAATGTTAGTCGCTTTAACAAATATGTTAATTTTGGCGATAATAAAGAAAGTATTGATATTCCAGTAGCAGTAGGTTGGGTTATTACAACACTAATCGGCATATTCTTTACGGTTCAAGCATTGAACACGGTTAATTTATCAGTGCTAAACCAAATTGGTGAAGCTATTATAGGTTACTTACCTTTAGTTATTTCCGGAGCAATTATTTTAGCATTAGGATTTATTGGCGGTAATTTATTAGCTAAACTTATTAACAAGTCTACAGGCAATGCGATGTTAGCTGAAATTGTTAAATATTTAGTGATTATCGTATCTGTCTTTATGACATTAGACCAGTTAAACTTTGCGCAAAGTATAGTAAATGTAGCATTCTTATTAATCTTGGGTGCAGTTTCGGTAGCATTTGCGATTGCATTTGGTATCGGTGGTAAATCATTTGCTGAGAAACAATTAAATAAATTCTCAGAGAAAATCGAAGGTAAAAATGACCAACAAGATTCAGACAAATAAATAAAGATCATGAGCTACCATCCTAATTTAGTTGTGGATGGTAGCTTCAAACTGTCGACAAGGTTACTGACTTTGTTGGCAGTTTTTTTGTCCACGCTTTCAGCGGGTACCGCCTCAACTTATAGTCTTCGGCTTGTGCTTGTCCCGCAGGAGTTGGCACAAAGCCCTGCCAATATATAGAAAAGTGCTTAGGATAACTAATATTTAAGGTCTGTTTACGGACAATAAACCAAGAGGCTATAGACTATAATATATGTCTGGTGCTTCAAAATGCATAATATCTCTCTTATTGAGTAACTGAACATTCACTTTTTGATATTTTAACCGTTATAATTTCTATAATTTGTAGCAGTCATTTCAAAGTGTTGCTTGAAGTTTTTAGAAAAAAGTAAGGGGTCTTGGTAACCTACATTTTCTGCAATTTGTTTAATTGGTAGGTTCGTTTGTTTTAATAGTTCGCTTGCATGATACATTCGAATATATGTTAAATATGATTTGGGTGAAACATCCAAGTTCTTTTTAAATAATTTATATAAGTAACTGCGAGTGAGATTGGCGTACTGTGCTACATCAGTAATTTGAATGTTTTTATAATAGTTATTATTTATATATTGAATCGCTTTTTGCATATCTTGATTAATAATATTTACTGAAGTTGTATAGCTTTTAGGGAACTGTGCTTGTAATTGATATACGAGCTTATATAAATATTGTAATAATAAAATATCATTCGAATTATTGCTTTCGATGCTACTTGAGAGCTCACAAGATTTACGTATAATAGCCTCTACTGCTTGCGTATCAGAGTTAGTAATGACTTTTTGATCAAATAATAAACTACGATTTAAGTAATCTAATATTTGTTTACCACTCATGCCAACCCAATAGTACGTCCAAGGATTTTTGTATGAAGGATAGTATGATACCTCTTCGCCGTTTAAGAGTAAAAATAAATCTCCTTTATGCAATTCATATGTTTTACCGCCACATGAAAAATAACCACTACCTTCTGTAATAATATGCACCACAGCATCTTGATGTACTTGGTATTGATATTTAGTATTTGGCACACCTTCTTCAATGCCACACTCACTAACGTTAGCGTCAATATGTATCTTTTTAAATTTTTTCCATAGAAGTTGCATTTGTTACCTCCAGCATCTAGTTAATACTTCGAACTGTTTTTTAAAATACATTTTTAATTAACTTTGGAAACATTTATCCATATAATAGCATCATTTGTCTATTTTCTGCTTTTATTAAGATTGATATTGTATTAATACATACAATGAAAGCGCTTAATTTAGAAGGAGGTCTACCACAAATGGAAAGACAATTAACAGGTTTTCAAAAATTTTCATTTGGTTTTGGTGCTGTCGGCAAAGATGCAATATTTAATATAGTAAGTATTTATTTTATGTTCTACAGCACAGATATATTAGGATTATCGCCAGCTTTTATAGGGGTGTTGTTATTTGTTGCTCGAATCTGGGATGCACTAAATGATCCGGTTATGGGCATCATCGTAGATAATACGAAAAATGAATTTGGGAAATTTAAAACATGGTTAGCCATAGGCACATTTATCAATGCGATAATTACTATTTTATTATTCACTAACTTTGATTTGCCAACGCTCGCAATGCATATTTACATATCTGTAATCTACATTGCTTGGGGGATGAGCTATACAATGATGGATATCCCATATTGGTCATGGTTACCCAATCTAACAAATAACCCTAGAGAGCGTGAAGTGGTTTCAGTCATTCCTAGATTTTTTGCTAGTCTTGCAGCATTTGTAGTTGGAACTTTTGGCTTAATGTTTATTCATAAATTAGGAGACGGTCTAGGAAATGGTAGTGACTCCGTTGGTATATTTGTGTTTGCTATTTTATGTAGTATTACTTTTATTATAACTATCGCTGTAACAGTCTTTTTTGTTCCAGAAGATAAAGAAATGGAAAAACAAAATAGTATTAAAGTTGGCTTTAAAGATTTGAAGCGTATTATATTTACAAACAAAGAATTATTAGCAATTATGGGAGTCTTATTAACATTTAATCTATGTATACAGACACTTAATGGGACGATTATTTATTACTTTAAATATGTCGTAGATGCTGAACATTTATTTTCAATTTTCAATTCAATGATTTTAGCTGAAATGGGTGGATTATTGTTATTACCATATGCCATCAGTTTGTTAAACAGAAGTAAGGTATTTAGTATAGCCATTGGACTTATTGTCAGTGGGTTATTAATTATTCTACTCTTTGGATATCTTGATCCGAAACAAGCAATATGGATTATTATAGGTGGCGGTATGTTGAGAATAGGTTCAGGTTTTATTATTGGTATCTCAACAGTAGCGTTAGCTGATGTTATTGATTATGGTGAAGTGAAATTTGGACAACGAAATGAAAGTGTTATTAGTTCCACAAATACATTTTTAACTAAAACAGCACAAGCGTTAGCTTCTTTAATCGTTGGTGTTGGGTTATCAGTTTTAGGTTTTACACCTAATGTTGCGCAAACAGAAGGTACGGTGAATGGTATTCGAATTATGATTATTATTGCACCTGTAATATTCATTATTATAAGTGCCTTCCTATATCACAAAGCATTCAAGTTGAAAGGTGATTTTTTATACGATATTCAACACACATTGCAATTAAAACGACAAAGATCATTACAACAAAGGTTAAATAACAATGAAGGTGAGGGGACAAAATGATTATAGAACATTATCATGAAAATATGGCAGTACAAAACGTTAACTTAATGCCGAGAAGAGCTTATTATATACCGTTTAAGCATGCAGAAAATATAAGTGAAGACACACAGAGATTAGAAAGAGATAGTGTTACTAACTTAAATGGAGACTGGAATTTTGAATTCTTTGATTCATTACAAACATTTGAAGCTGCAGCTAAGCATCAATTGCAGCATACCAATGTCATTCCTGTACCATCTGTGTGGAATTTACATGGCTACGATACGCTACAATACTTAAATACACAATATCCTATACCATTCAATCCACCGAAAGTACCGAAAAAGAACCCATGTGGTTTCTATTCTAAGCATTTTACTATAGCAAATTATAATGCTGATAAAAAGTATCATTTAAATTTTGAAGGTGTGGATAACGCATTTTATTTATGGATTAATGAGCAATTTATTGGCTATAGTCAGATATCCCACGCCATTTCTGAATTTGATATTTCGGATGCCTTAGTGGAAAAAGATAATAAAATACAAGTACTCGTACTCAAGTGGTCAGATGGCACTTATTTTGAAAACCAAGATATGTTTAGACATTCGGGGATTTTTAGAGATGTATATATTTTAGAAAGAGCAACACAACGTGTCATTGATTTTAAAATAGAAACAGCAGTAGACGCGTCACTTGCCAATGCATATATAAATATTGGACAGCTAACATATCAAGGGTTATCACAAGCTAACGTAGCGTTATATCATCCTAACGGAGAATTATTATCCGAAACAGAAGTTAATGCGTCAACAAGTTTTAATGTCACACAACCTTTACTATGGTCGGCAGAACAACCTTATTTGTATGAACTAAGAATTACAACGCCTGAGGAAATAATTGTTCAAAAGGTTGGTATCCGTGAGGTTGAAATTAAAAATAATCAACTCTATGTCAATCATCAGTCAATAAAATTACGTGGTGCTAACTATCATGACAGTCATCCTCAGACGGGATATGTGATGGATAAACAACAATTTATACAAGATTTGCAGTTAATGAAAGCAGCCAATTTCAATGCTATCAGAACAGCGCATTATCCGAAATCACCGCTATTTTATGAACTGGCGGATTATTATGGCTTTTACGTTATGAGTGAAGCGGATTTAGAAACTCATGGTGTTGTAAGATTATACGGTGATGAAAATAATGATGATTATAATTTAATTGCCAATGATGAAGCATATGAAAAGCCAATTATTGAGCGCGTGGTAGCCTCTGTAATACCATTACAAAATTATAGTTGTATCATTTCTTGGTCACTCGGAAATGAATCTGGATTCGGCATTAATATTGAAAAAGCTGCGAGTGAAGTCAAAGCATTAGATAGCACACGTCCAATTCATTATGAAGGTGCATTATACCAAGAGGATAATAGGGACAATGATTTATCAAATATCGATATGATTAGTAGAATGTATGCGTCTCCTAGTGAAATCGAAAATAGGTATTTGACGAATGACCAGTTAGATAAACCTTTTGTGTTATGTGAATATGCGCATGCTATGGGCAATTCACCCGGAGATTTACAAGAGTACCATGACTTAATAGATCAATATGATAGTTTTATTGGTGGTTTTGTTTGGGAATGGAGTGATCACGGTATACATGTCGGTATGAAGGATGGTCAAGCAATTTTTAGATACGGTGGCGACTTTGGAGAAACTTTACATGATGGCAACTTTTGTGTAGATGGTATTGTATTCCCAAATAGAGAAGTGCATGAAAGTTATTATGAATTTCAACATGTCAATCGCCCTATAAAACTTATCTCGAATGATGGCTATGAACTACAGTTAAGAAATCAATTAGATTTTATAAATGTAGCTGATTATATTGACGTAGCATGTGTTATTACGTTTTTAGATAATACCCAAGAAGTGATTGAGCTTGATATTAAAGATTTCGCACCACATACATTATATTCAGTTGATGTAACGGAATTGACTAATGTTGAACAAATCAGTGATATACGACTGGATTATTATTTAAGCAATGATACTTTATTATTAGATACGCAAACTAAATTAGGGCACGACCAAGTGATATATCACAGACAAGATGTACTGAATGTTGCCCAAGATACTTCAAGTCAACCTTATATTATTGTAGATGATGCAGATGTCTTGGAAGTTAAACAAGAGGATAAAGTGTATAGTTTTAATAAAAATACAGGTATGCTAACACAGGCTGTAAAAGGCCACAGAAATATACTAGTGGGTGAAAGTGAGTTATGTTTATGGCGAGCTCCGATAGATAATGATGTTCAAGTGAGAAAATTATGGGAAGATGCAGGATACCATGATATTTTGACAGACGTTAACCACTACAGTGCACACTATCTCAATAATAAAGACGTAGAATTAGTATTTGATCTAGCAGTAGTGAGTAATGCCAAAGCACGTATTATGACTGGTAAAGTAAGTTGGACGATTCGTAACAATGGCAGCATAAATGTAAAACTTGAAGTTAACAAAAATCCAAGAATGCCGTTTTTACCACGCTTTGGTTTAGTATTTAAATTACAAGATACCTTCGAAGCGTTGAACTATTATGGCAATGGACCTTATGGCGCTTATCAAGATAAAGGGGTAGCAACGTACTTATCTTATTTTGATACTACGGTTACTCGCAACTTTGAACCACACATTTTGCCACAGGAAAACAGTAGTCATAATAATACGACTTATCTTCAAGTGTCTGATCATAAGTATGGCTTTACTTTTACAAGTGCAGAACCAATGAGTTTTAATGCTTCACATTATGCTGTTGCACAATTGACACATGCTACGCATAATGACCGATTAGAGCAAGAACCTATTACGTATGTGCACATAGATAAGTATCAAAGTGGTATTGGCTC
Source organism: Staphylococcus sp. GDY8P72P (assembly GCF_016890655.1). Lineage (NCBI taxonomy): Bacteria > Bacillati > Bacillota > Bacilli > Caryophanales > Staphylococcaceae > Staphylococcus > Staphylococcus sp. GDY8P72P. Next base: position 122,845 of record NZ_JAFEQJ010000018.1, read on the forward strand.
TAATAGTTGTGGTCCAGAACTAGCCGAACGTTATCGTATTAACGACAATGACATACACTTTGAATTTAATCTTCAACTAAATGAATACTGATGAAAAAGATTACTGATGCTTTTGCACCAGTAATCTTTTTACATATTTAAAGTTATTTTTTACTTCATACTGATAAACTAGGTACCTTTAGTTGGCTATTCTATATAATTATGGCGATAAAGAAAGCATAAAGAGGTGTAAGATTTGTTTGTTAGAATACTAGTACCTTGTTTTAATGAAGCACCAGTATTGCATCATATGTATGACCAGTTAAGTGACATTTTGTCAGTTGATAGTCAATTACAACAGTATCAGTATGATATTTTGTTTGTAGATGATGGAAGCACAGATGACACTTTAACGATTATTAAACAGTATGCATCGATAAATCATAGAGTTAAATATATCTCATTTTCACGTAACTTTGGTAAGGAAGCGGCAATGTATGCAGGACTTAAGGAGAGTGACACAGTAGACGCAGTGGTGATTATTGATAGTGATTTACAACACCCACCAGAACTCATTCCTAAAATGATTAAAGCTTTTACACAAGGTTATCATCAAGTTGTGGCTTGCCGTGACAGAACTGGGGAACAGCAATGGAGAAAAAGACTGACTAAGTTATATTATGGAACAATTAATAGACTTATAGATGTTTCTTTAATGGATGGTGTGGGTGATTTTAGACTACTAAGTCAAAAAGCTGTTCACGCAGTGCTATCATTAAGCGAATATAATCGTTTTTCTAAAGGTATTTTTGCATGGATTGGTTTTGCACCTAAAGTTATACATTATCAAAACAAAATTAGAGTTAACGGTGTATCTAAATGGTCATTTAAGCAATTGTTCAATTATGCTATAGATGGATTATTATCATTTAATAATAAACCATTACGTTCGTTGATTTATATAGGAACATTGATTTTAATATTCAGTTTTATATATATTATTGTAAGTTTAGGGGATGCTGTCTTGTATGGTATACAGACGCCCGGTTATTTTACGACAATTTTTGCGATTACTTTTTTAGGAAGTATTCAACTGGTTTCTATTGGCATAATTGGAGAGTATATTGGTAGAATTTATTATGAGGTCAAGCATAGGCCTCTATATATCGTGAATACAACCAATTTATTAAAAGCCGAGGTAGCGAAAAATGAAAGTGTTAAGGAATAATAGTACTGTTATAACATTAACGCTGATTACCATATTTTATATTCTTATGGCGTTCTTTTTACCTTTAACTCATGATGATTGGGAATGGTATAGCAAATATGGTATGCAAATGTTAGAAGAAAGATTTGCTAATTTAAATGGTCGGTATCTAGGCAACATCACTGAAATTATAGCGGTGCGTTATAACATCGTACGCTGGAGTACATATGTCATCATATGCTTAAGTCTCTTGATGGTCATGGTACGCTTTGTTGGACATCAAGTTTCCTCGATTTATTATGTAGTAGCTTTTATTTTAATGTTAATTATTCCAAGTGCGATTTATAAACAAACGTATGGTTGGTTTGCAGGATTTTATAATTATGTCCCATCAACGGTATGTGCCTTATTTATTATTTGGTATGTAACAACATTATTATTCTCGTCGCAACGAATCTCGCCAATACATCATGTGTTATTTTATGCATGTTGTGTGGTTGGACAATTATTTATGGAAAATATTACAGTTTTTCATATGCTTTTTTTAGCTTTAGCAGTTGTTACTTATATTATTTTATATCACAAGCTCAATGTGAAATTGTTAGTTGGTTTAGCATTGTCAAGCATAGGTACGCTGATCATGTTTTCCAATGCCAATTATCGCAAAATATTTTTTGAAGGTAGCGACTACCAAAATATTCCCCAAGAAATAAGTTTTGTCGAAACAATATATAAAACAGTGACATCTGTATTTACCCAATGGATGTTCTTTAATCAAATTGTGATAATACTTATTATAATTGTCTTAGCGTATTTATTATTAAATAAAAGTGCAGTTTTTCAATCGTTAAAGACTGTTAAGCAGTGGTCACTTTATATAGGGTTAGCCATATTGCCACTTTACTATTTTTGTATTTATCGTCAATTTGAATTATTTAATTACCAAACGATACACATTGTCAATATTGTTAATTTATTGATTTGTCTTATATTTGTTGTTTCATTAGGACTCACAATACACTATTCTATTAGCTCACAAGAAACGAAATTTACTATTTATGTTTTAATGCTGACGCTGGCTTTAGTATCTTTACCATTAGTAATTGTGTCACCTTTAGGTCCGAGGAACTTTTTTACAATTTATGGAATTTATGTCGTTATACTATTATTACTAGTGAAGCAATTGCATATTAAAATGCATATTATTCGTTCGTTAGTTATGGCAGTGGCCGTTATTTTAAGTGTCGTCTTTGTTAGTGTTTTTGGATATATTCATTATTATAATAGTGAACGTGTTGCTCAGTTGAAACATGACATTAAAGCACACCCTAAAAAGCATTCCTATGTTATGGAAAGGCTGCCTTTCGAAAACTATATGCAACATTCAACACCGAAAAGTCGTAAATATCAAAAGTATTTTAATTTATATTGGGACATACCAGAAAATACTCATGTGAAACATGTTCCATTTGGTTATAAAAAACAGCAAGTGCAAGCACGAGAAAGAGATGTTGAACAATAGCAACAATCAATAATGTATAATAGTTATTGAATGGCATTTGCATAAAGAAGTAAGTATTTTTTGTTAGAATTGATAATAGTACATTCTAGTTTGATTGTTACTAAATTTAGACAATTAAGCAGTTACCATAAGGAAATGTAGTATTTTTATTGTTATTTCAGCAGAGAACATGTAAATTTAACTTAAGGATCCATATCTATTAACAATGAACTGTTACGTTAATAGAGTCGTATCATTTCAAAGTGTTGATTGAGGTGAAGAATTATGATGTATATTGGTATTTTAATGCCTCTGTTAGTTATCGGTTTTATCGTAATGTCTGTATTAGAAGAGAAAAAGCATAGAAAACAAGATGCTGAAAAACAAGAACAACAAGAACAATTTGAGCAAGAACAACAAGAAAAAGCAGAGCTGCAAGACGACGATAAAGATGAGCATTAAATAATATGTATGTACCATATAACAGAAACACGACCCAGTTGGGTCGCTGAACACATATAATGAGAACTTAATAAAAACACTATGTTCTAGGCTGCTAATTCCCAATCATTTCTAGGGGATAAGTATCCTAGT